>JAFWRA010000117.1 GCA_017508895.1 Bacteroidales bacterium | reverse complement strand
GCAGAAAGCGGCTCTTTACTTCAAGGGACATCCTGAGTTTGAAGGAGGAGGCACACTGAATGTCACTGGCAACACAAAGCATGCCATCGCAGCCAAAGAATATCTTCAAATCAAGCGAACCACGGGCACCATCAACGTGCTTGGAGCCGTCAGCGACGGCATCCATTGCGGAAAAGGTGTCTACGACCAACACTACTTCGAGATGCAAGGAGGCTTGCTGAACATCAGCAACACAGGAAGCGACTGCATCGATTCCGACGACTTTGGCATCATGCGCATCTCAGGCGGCAGCATCAATGCCGATGTGACGGCCGACAGCAGTGCAGGCTTGAAGAGCGACAGTACGTTAACCATGACGGGTGGACGACTGAACATCTTCGTGAGTGGTCGCGACTCCGAAGGATTACGTACCAACTACGATGCCCAACTTATGGGTGGAAGCATTAACATCCGGGTGGCAGGCGACGGTTCAAAGGCCATTAAGAGCAAGAACAAGGACAACAGCCTGACGGTGCTCGATGGAGGACGGTTGACCTTTGGAGGAGCCGAATGTCATCTATACGTTCATGCAGTTGACTTCATTGATACGCTGACCAACGACACCACCAAATGCCGTGCAGTCAGTGCCGACAAGGATATCAACAGGACTGGTGGCGACATCGAGATCTACTCTTATGGAACGCTCCACAATGCCTTCCACAGCGACTCGACCATCACAACCACTGGTGGAACACTCACCATCCACCAAGCGCCCTGGCAGTTCTACTACGGCGACTTCCAACACGACATGACTGCATACGTGGCTCTTAAAGTGAACGGCAAGCGTGTGGATTCTCTCAGCGACTATGCCATCGGGGCATTTATCGGCGACGAATGTGTGGGAGTCGCCATCGATAACTATCTGCGCATCTACAGCCATGACACTGACGAAAGCCCTGTGGTTTTCCGTGTGTGCAACCTCACAACAGAGGAAGAATTGCCCGTTACGGCTGTCAGCCAGCAGGTGAATTTCGTCAGCGGATCGCGCATAGGTAAGCCTAACAGCCCTCTCGTCATCAGTTGTGGAAGCAAGATTGGCGACGTTAACCGCGATGGGCAGATTACGATAGCCGATGTGACGGCATTAGTCAACATCATCCTTGGAAAGGACGGTACTGTCCCCTATCTGTATGACCATCAAGCAGCCGATGTTAATGGCGATGATTCCATCACCATTGCCGATGTAACGGCTCTTGTCAACATTATATTGGGTAAAGATTGAGAAAATGCTCAAAATGGTTTGGAACAAGCATGAATAGAAGAAAGGAAAGTAGTGACTTTACATTAAAAAACGTTAACTTCAGCAAAATAACTCACTACTTCTAGCTTCTAACTCACATCTTTTTATTACCTTTGCACCCGCTTACGACCGCGATGCTTCATCGCAAAGCAAAGGAGAGATGGTAGAGTGGTCGATTACAACGGTCTTGAAAACCGTCGTACCGAGAGGTACCGGGGGTTCGAATCCCTCTCTCTCCGCGAAATGCGTACAAGTGTACGCATTTTTTCATGGAATAAAAACGCTGACATACAACACCTTTGACAGAGTCTAATTACGATGATCACTGAGCTTTCATAACCTCTTAAAAATATATTTTAACATCATGACATCAAAAACTTTCAAAAATCATCTGCAATACAAAACAATTCTGTAACTTTGTTCTCGGTGATCATAGCGATTATTGTTATAAGACTTTATAATTTAGCATTATAAAGTTACAATTATTTTCGCTAATCACCATATTTTCAGACAGTTCTATTTCGTCGAATTCACGTTAATATAGCCTGGTATGGGGAGAATGATCAAGGGAAGGCATGATGCCTTCCCTTGATCATTCTAATCTGATGAACTGAATTAAGAATCCTTGTTGTATGAATAATATCTTTTCTTTAGATAAGCAATCAAGTCAGAGTATTTAGAGTGGTTGGCATTTTCTATAGCTTCTACAACACGATATGGATCAACAACAATGTATCTTTCATCACCATAGGGTGTTAGATGCTTTCGCCAACTTTCTTCAATTCCTTTTGTGTTATCAACGAATCTATATTTTTTACTTCTCATTGGATTATCCACAGGAATAACATTGATATGAAAATAATCACTAGCACCAAAATCTACCTTGTTGTATTCTGCCCATAACGTTTGTCGCATTAGTTCATAGAAGGGCAGATGGAAAAGACTTGAATTGAAGAAATCGTTTATAGCATATTTATGTTTCAATGCTTTACTTTCTTGTATGAGATTTCCATAAACATCCTCAACCCTTATTTTGCCCCTCCGTATTTCTTCTGTATTGTTTGATGTTTCTTTTGTTGGGGCTTTGTTTCCTGAATCATTCTCTACTAATTTCCATTCCATAACAATGATTCTTTTATTGCCATCAACATCTTGTGCAATAGCAAAAGCATCAATTGATGTACAGTATTTACCCCTTGATAGACTTTTCTCTTTTAATCTGTTTATATCACTTACCATCTCAAATGCAATATATTGAGCATCATATTTTTCCATCTTGGATTCAACTTTCACCATAGAATCTATTTGCATCCGTTCTCCTACTAATGACTGAATAACACTTTTCACCGTTTTAATATCTTTACGAATCAAAAAGAGGTGATTTAAACAACTTATTTGTGAAGAAAGCGTGTTACCAGTAATTTTCCCATTCCAAAAGGCTATATCATTATAATGAAAATAGTCTTTCACATTCTGTCTAATGTCGCAGAACAAATTATTCCATTCTTTCCCTTCTTCAAGGATATAAGGATAATAACCATAACCTTTGGCAGAACCAAAAATTGTTTTCTCATTTATCAGTTCTATTTGATGCCCTTTTATATTTGTTGTATGATGTGTCATATCTAAAAAAAGTTTTTATTGTTTTGTCCAGGATTCTCCTTGCGGATGCTAAGGGATTCAAAGTGGAGAGAGGGATCCTTCCCATTTGTTGCATTGTCAACTAGTATTTGGACGATTCCCTGTAGAACTTGTCGAAGTGTGCAAGCCCTTTGGCACCGTAGCAGAACAAACCAACACGGATACCTTTCCAATTACCGTTGTGCATGCCGAAAGGCTCAGTGGCAGGAATGAAGGTACGACCATCCAGACTATAGAAGAATCTGTGGCTGTGATGAATGCAATCGTTCTGCACACGCAGATATACTCGTTTGAACTTGCCACGACGAACAAGTGTGCGCTTGTTATCATGTTCTACGACGATTCCCTCAGGCGTGACGCCCACCCCACGGAATTCGCGTCCAATGCAAGCCAGCCCTGCATAGCAGTTGCCACGAGCCTCGACGACCGTGGTACTTTCCGTGACGTAACCCATCACCTTCTGCGTGAGCATGTTATGACAGGATCTTAAGCCATCAGCAGGTAGAGCGTGCAGCGTAAGCCAACCTTTCCGTTCGGCGAGACTCCAATAGCCATCACGAGGGTTGTGGTTCCACTGCCATTGAAGGCCTAACGTGCCCGAGAATTCATCATCGGTCTGAGGGAGCGATCGCCCTTCCGACGCGATGGGCTTTTGCCAAGTGCCGACAGGTTCGCCAATGCCGTTGCCATCCTTGTCCACGCCCATCAGCGGCCATTCGTCGAGCCAACGGGCAGGCTGCAGATGCACCACTCGTCCTAGTTCTGGCGTATCTTGAAAATGATAGAACCACCAACTTCCGTCGGGCGCATCGACCAATGCCCCTTGATGTGGACCGTTGATGGCTGTGGACCCTTGTTCCAACACGATCCGACGTTCGTAGGGGCCGTAGATATTTGTTGAACGAAGCACTGTCTGCCAACCCGTACCGACACCCCCTTCGGGAATGATCAGGAAGTAGTAGCCATTTCGTTTCAGCCATTTCGTTCCCTCTGCCACGGGACCTGTATAGACCGTCACGCCGTCGTCGAGCAGTTGGCGCCCGTCGGCCGACATCTTATGCACGATGATGGGACCTGCCCCCCATTGGCTGCGCCCTAGATAAGCCTGCCCATCGTCGTCCCACAGAGGGCAAGGGTCCTCCCATTTCTCTACACGTTTCACCAAGTGCAACGGTTCCCAAGGGCCGTTGGCTGCGGGAGCTGTCGTCATGTACAGCCCTTCATCCGGCGTACAGAAATAGACATAGAAGAGCCCGTCATGGTAGCGGATGGATGGAGCCCATGATCCACCGCCGTAGTGGCGGTTGTCGTCCCAGCCAGACTCGTCAAATCGATGATATATCTGACTGATGTATCTCCAGTTGACCATGTCGTCAGACTCCAGCACCTGCATTCCCATGAAGTGGAAATCGGAGGCCACCATGTAGAACTTTTCGCCTACACGGATGACATCAGGATCGGAAAAGTCGGCATTCAACACGGGGTTTGCGTAGGTACCGTTGCCCAAATCGCCCCATGATGCTGCATCCTGAGAGGTTTGCGCTGAAAGAGTCAGCCCACAAATGGTTGCCCAAAGGCTTATGAAAAGTTTTTTATTCATATCGGAAAATGACGCTAATCGGATTGAAAACTATTTGTATTTGGCAAAGATAGGAATATAATCTGAGAATCATTCGGTTCGGGCTGTTTTTTTTCTTAGGGAATGGTGTATGGGCAGACTCAATACTTTCATCTTTCATCCTTCATCCATTCATCCTCTCATCCCTCCCCCTCCTCAATGGTAGTACCCTTCGAGCACCTTGACGAAGTTTTTCTCCTCGAAGAGCCATTCGAAAGTGGCCTGGAACCGGTTTTTCACGCCGCGCCCGTTGAGAAAGTCTGAAGCAGCTGCCATGCATAACACTTTTTTCACCTTAGTCCCGCCATACTTTTGAAAGATTTGAATTATCTGCCTGTAACGATCTTCGGTGAGAACCTGCAGGGGTGGAATGTTGCAGTTCTTCACGATGTCGTTATAGGATTGAATAAAACTTTGCTGCCAAGCCGCCTTAGCATCAGCCGCCGCCTTTTTTTCCTCTATAGGCTTATTAGCAGCTTGGCTGCTAATATCATCTACATCTTCATCTACATCAACATCTACATCAACATCTACATCATCATCTACATCTACATCTATGATGGGCAAAACGTCCCGTGATGTCTCGTGACGGTCACGATAGCGTTTTTGGCGCTCGCGATGCAAGCGTTTTTGCTCCTCATACTTCTTCTTGTCGACGTCGATCTGGATTTTTAAGAAACGAAGGGCCATCTTCACTTCACCTGGAAGATTCGCACTAATGGTTTCATAGTCTTTACCAAGCACATCTTCAAAGAGTGCAGTGAAGAGCATGCCACGCTCTTCCATGCTCAGCATTTCAATTGCCTGCCATTGGTC
>JAFWRA010000116.1 GCA_017508895.1 Bacteroidales bacterium | reverse complement strand
TTTGAGGTTGTCGGGATGCGAGCCTGGAATGCCATCGTGACGGATTTCAATCAAGCCTATCACCGCCAGCTTCACGCCTTGGTTTTCGATGATGACGAAGGGCTTGATGTCGAGGTCGACCGTACTGGGAATGATGACATTAGCGCAGAGGAAGGGGAAATCGGCCCGCTTGATGTCGTTATTGAGGATGGCGATGCCAGCATCCCACTCATGGTTGCCGACGGTGCACGCGTCGAAGCCCACCTTGTTCATCAGTGCCGTCATCGGGTAGTTAACGGGGTCGTACTGGTCGTTGACGGGGTTGCCCGTGCGGTTGTCGCCCGCCGAGAACACCAACAGGTCGGGATAAACGCCACGCAGGCTGTCGACCATGGCCGCGAACTTCGGGAACTGGTCGATGGCGGCGTGCATATCGTTGACCGACAGGATGTTCACTTCCACCTCACCCGCAATGGCGGCAGGCGTTTTGGTTGGGGTGATTTCAGTTTGTGGCTGGTTGCGAAGGACGAGGAAAAGCACTGCGGCAACCAAGGCAAGCACCAGTAAAAGTTTCTTCTTGTTCATTTTTTTGCACTTATTTTGTCCAACAAAATCCGATACAAAAATAAGGAATTTTCCCCGAGTTTCGGGAAAACCCCTATGGATTTTTTTCAAACTGCCGTCGATTTCGCTTATTCTTTCACCACCTTATCCGAAAACACTTTAATGACCAATCTAAACCATGTGCCTCTAATCCCTCCAAAGCCTATCTTTACGAGAGACTGAAAGTTTCCTAAATTTGGGGAAACTTTTTAAAAATTTTTCCTAAAATTCAGGAAACTATAAAACCTGTGTATCAAAAACAATCAAACGCCAGCCACTTCAGAAACTGGCTTTCATCTCCTCCTGAGGGGAAACCTTTTCCCGTTTCCCCTGTTGGCATCCCGCCAGCAGCAGGACGGCCAAGGCCGCCACTGCTGCTGAGAGGATGAGGGGTTTTAATAATCTTTTCATAGTTTTATCTTAAAACAGATATGCATTGCGTATAAGAATCGCCATCAGAATTCTTGATGCGCATCACATAAACCCCTTCCGATAAATCTACCACACTGATTTCATTCACGTCTTTAACAGTCTTCATCAGCTGTCCTAAAGCATTGTATATTTTCACTTCTGCCGCATTGAAGCCTTCAATAAAGACCTTATTCTTTACTGGATTGGGATAAACTGAAACCGAAGAGTCAGTTTCTATTTCATCCAATCCAACAGTGTTGATATAGCAGCTGTTGAAGTCTGGATTTTGCCAAACGATGTCTTCGTCTTCATAATAGCAGAGCAAGTCGGTCACATCACCCATAAGGAATCGTGAGCCAGGCCCGAGGAGGCCATATTCGCTGCCTATCCCTTCAATCCATGTTTCGTAACCGTGGCTTGACGGACAGCCATTCTCTTCGTATCGAAACACATACTTTTTCCTTGTCTTGTTTTCCCCTTCAAGAAGGGTGTCGTTCACACTGAGGAGCTTTAAACAAGCAGCAAGTTCCTCATCATAACAAATGGAGTCGCCTGGCTGCATGGAAAAGTCGTAAAGCAGGGTTTCGTTTCCGAAAGTGTGATTCCAACTGAAATTGCGATGGAAGACTTGTCCTTCGTTAGTTTCTCTAAGCAAGCCACAAAGTTCCCAATCGGTGTAATTTTCGCTTTGGGTAGTGAACAACATTTTGTAGTTTGTGCCCTCCACAAAAGTGTCACCTTCCACCTTGTAAACATCGGTGACGCGACTAACGGGAGGCCAAGGCACATAGGTTAGTGCCACATTCCATTGTTTGCCTTCGACAACGAGTGGATTATAATTTTGAGCTTTCAAACTGATGACTCCAAACAACAGGAGCATGATAATTATTGTCTTTTTCATTGTAAATCGTGTTTGTTTATCTATTAATTTAATGTAATACATTATTTCGTAATCATAAGTTTGCCAGAGTGAATATACTCACCACATCGTATTGAGTACATATAAACACCTGAATCCAAGCCGCTCAAGTCAAGCACTTTCTGCCCCTGATTGCCATTCAGTTCGGCCGACATCACCGTAATGCCAAGAGTATTGGTAAAAGTGACTGTTGCTTTAGACATTCTGTTCGGCAAGGTATAATCCATTCATAATTTTTAATCCGTTACTCTAAACTCATCATAATAAACATCCCCATCAGAGAGTGTGAAGGTGACGACATAGTCGCCCGCGTTGGGAATGTAGCATTGCACGCCGTTGGGCGTTAGCGTGGAAGTGAATTCTACCGAGATTCCCGAGGCCGTGGCGATTTCAACATACACCTGTCCAAGATTTTCGGTAAAGACCACCGTAAGATAGTGCCCATCAATAGAGGCTAAGATGGAGGAGCTCTTTTCAGAACCGCAATGACTTGCATTCGCTATTACTTCAATAGGAATTCCATCCCTTCCTTTCTCGTTTTCCGTTCTGGCCGCGCCATTGGCGTAGCACAATGCCCCCGAAAGGGTCAAGCAGATCATCAGAACCAATGTTGTTATCTTTTTCATCGCTTATAAGGTTAAAAATGCGATGCAAAGTAAAAAGGTTCATATACCCCTATCAAGAAAATGATGGTTCGGATTGGCTCGGGTTTTTAATTAATGTCTTATTACTCAGACAAAAAAAGGATTCTTGGCTATGCCCATCAGAGTATGGGGAAGCGGATTATTATTACCGAAAATCTTTTTCAATTTGCCATTCCGTTCAATAACGGTGTTGTAGGCACGCTGCATCAAAGCGGAAACGTCTGCATCGGTCAGGCCGAGCAAATAGAGGCAGCAATAGTTGAGGTCGGTCTTGGTGAGTTGAGGATAGGCTTTTTTGAGGCGAACCGTGAACTGGCCAAAGTGCTGGTCGGCAGCCGCTCTCAAAGCAAACACCTGTTGCTTGCTCAATGCGGAATCCTTATATTCCAAATAGCCCACCTTCGACTTGAATTGCCCAGCTTTCACCCGATCCATGATGAGGCGGCAGATAGGCTCGTCGGTGAACGACTCTGCCTGCTTAGGTGTGGCGTTCAAATCTTCCTGTTGCTGGATCTGGTCTTTCAGCTCGCGTAGCTCTTCGTTGCTTCGCTTCAGCCTGCCCGACATGGCGGCTTGCTGCATCTTGTGGGTTTGCCGTTCATACTCCATTTCCTGTTGGTGGCGTTTCTCTTTGTCCTTCAACAGTTTCTTGCCTCTCAATTTTGCTGTAACAATGATGGCCAAAGCCAACACGGCAGCGATGGGAATCACAACGTCCAAAGTTTTTTTGATGGAAGCCTCTCGCTTTGCCTCAGCTTCTTTTTCTTGTTTTTGGCTCAAGTGAATCTTATACAAGTCACTAAGTTGCGAAACCAAAACACTGTTTTCCGCTCCTGTTTCAGCGTGAAGCGCCAAATAACGCATACATTCATTCGACTTTTCTTTATTCCCAAGACTGTCGTACATGATTCGCAGATAATTCGCTACCTTTTTCTGTAAAAACTTGTTCTTTTTATTCCCCCACACGGGTTCCAAATAAAAACACGCAGAATCATAACAACCTTCCTCAAAATAAATATTACCGATTCCCACATAACGAGTCAGTCGTTCATCATCGTCCGCAGCCAAAGCAGCCATCTGCTTCATGTGCTTTAATGACGGTTCGGCCTGGTGTGTCAATTGGTAAGACAATAAGGATTGCGTAGAAATGATGTTTCTGTAGAAAAGATTAGTCGAATCAGGTAAGTTTTCTAAAGCTTGGGAATAATAATAGTACGCACTATCCTTTTCGCCTTTCATATCCAACTGCTTGCCAATACGGTACAGGGCATTGGAGACGCTGTACGATGAAATGGGTAATATGACGGAAAACTCATAGGAATGTTGATAGCAATCAATGGCAGGCTCCATCATATATTGTCTCTCAAACATGTCCCCAAGACGATTGTAAGTATAAGTCATAAACTTTGCTTTCTTCCCCACTAATTCCTTCTCCCCGAAATGCTCCTCCATGATTTCCAAGGCCTTAAGGTATTCCGCGCAGGCTTCCACCATGCTGTCGTTTTCGTAATAGCCCACACCATTAATATAATGGACACGGGCATCCAAGAAGATGAGGATTTCATTTGGGTTGGAAGATGGTTTTTTGAATCCCCCCAGCCCCCTTTGCAAAGGGGGAGCCTGCCGCACGAGGCTGTCGAAATAGGCTACCGCCTGTAGCAATTCCGGGCGGTTAATCTGGGGGTTGTCGTTCTTGTACAGCAATTCGGCCAACAACAGGTGGGCGTAATGGCAATTGTAGGCTGTAGAGACGGTGTGCACACCGTCTCTACAACAGGTGTCGAAACAGGGCAAAAGGCGCGTCAACGCGCTGTCGGGCCGCTGCCACATCAGGCTGTCGATGGCGGACAATTCGGAGGACGCGGTGGTTTGTGGAGATGTGCTGGGGCGCGTCTTTACAAAGGTGTCGCCCTGCCGGGTGCAGGCACCAACGGCAAACAAAATGAAAAATCCTATCAGGCATCGAGCTTTCATGGCCGCAAATTTAGGAAAAATTTCTAATTTTGCGCCATCATGTCGAAGAAAAGCCGAAACGAATACCCGAGCGGGAGCCGCACAAGCTGGAAGGTGGTCATCACCTACCTTTTCGTCATGGCCCTTTGCACCGCTCTGTTCTATTATATCTTCAACCTCCGCAAGAACATCGAAAGCCAACGCTCCAACATCGCCACGCAACACACCGCGCTCAATTGGGTGAACCGTTTCACGAAAAACGTGCACGGCGCACAAAACGCAGCCAACCTCTACGCCTTCACCGAACAAAAGAAATACAAG
>JAFWRA010000115.1 GCA_017508895.1 Bacteroidales bacterium | reverse complement strand
GGCCACCGCTGAACTGATGACCGAGGGCTTCGACCCGCATCTGGAAATCATGGTCCCGCTGACCATCAACGTCAAGGAGCTTGAGCACCAGAAGGCCATCGCCAACCGCGTGAAGGCTGAAGTGGAAGCCAAGTTCGGTGTCAAGATCAACTACATGTACGGCACCATGATTGAGATTCCTCGCGCTACTTTAGTGGCCGACCAAATCGCCAGCGTGGCCGAATTCTTCAGCTTCGGCACCAACGACCTCACCCAGATGACCTTCGGCTTCAGCCGCGACGACGTGAACGCCATCGTGAAGGACTACATCGAAGAGAAGATCATCCCCGCCGACCCGTTCAACACCCTCGACCAAGAAGGCGTTGGCCAACTCGTCAAGTTGGGTGTGGAGCGTGGCCGTAGCCAGCGCGCCAACCTCAAGTGCGGCGTCTGCGGCGAACACGGCGGCGACCCCGCTTCGGTCCACTTCTTCTACAAGGCCGGTTTGAACTACGTGAGCTGCTCGCCGTTCCGCGTCCCCGTGGCACGTTTGGCCGCTGCTCAGGCTGCTATTGAGGAAGAACGCAATAAGTAAAATCGGTCCTTCGCCCCTTCGATGGGTCTCAGGGACCACTGGATCAGGGACCTTCACTTATGTAAAAGGTTAAGGTCGTTGAGCTTGTCGAAACGTCGACTTCAAACATCAGAGAGCCTTCGGAAACGGAGGCTCTTCTTTTTGTTCAAAAACCAAAACAAAACAGAAATTTTGTCCTTGAAACAAATTATTTTCTATTTTTGCCGAAAATAATGGATTCTTCTGAGCATGAAAAGGCTCCTTGTCATAGCATTATTAATGTGTTTCTTCCACCTCCAAGCACAAACAACCATTGGACTCGATGAAGCCCGCGCCACAGCCGAGCGGTTTGTGCTTCAACAAGGCAAGCAAGTGCAGCAAACTCTTAGCCTGAGCGAAGAAATCAAAAGCACGGAAACGGGGCAAACGAACCTGTTTGTGTTCGCCATTAAGCCGAAGGGGTTTGTCGTCGTTTCTGCCATGAATGAGGTTTTGGCCTACTCTTTCACCTCTTCCATGCCTGCGTCGGACGAGCTTCCCGACCACATCGCCTATTGGATTGGTCTTTACAACGAACAGACAGATTATCTCCTCCAACACCCTGACCGAATCAAGAAACCTGAGAGGCAGCAACATTCCGTCGGGCCGTTGCTGACCTCTATTTGGGGACAGGGCTGTTATTTCAACGAGGCTTGTCCTGAAGACATGGCAGGGCCATGCCAGCATGTTTCAGCTGGTTGCATGGCCGTTGCGATGGCGCAAATCATGTATTACCACAAAATGCCGAAAAAAGGAACAGGCTCTATTTCGTACAATTGCGCCCCTTATGGAACCCTGTCAGCCAATTTCGAGCAAACCATCTATCCCTGGGACGACATGGCCGACAGCCTCAATTGCTCCAATCCCGCAGTAGCTCTGTTGGTTTCGCATTGCGGCATTAGCGTCAAGACGAATTATGGCCCTCATAACAGCACTGCGTTTGGTGCTCTCAACGCATTCCAGCAATATTTTTCCTATCCTACCGCCTTACGTTCACAACGTTCCGATTTCGATGAGGAAACATGGCTTGCCATGATAAAAAGCAACCTCGACCTGCAACATCCTGTTTACTATGCCGGGCAATCACAACAAGGCGGACATGCCTTCGTTTGCGACGGTTACGACACTTTGGGCATGTTCCATTTTAACTTCGGCTGGAATGGGGTGGCCGACGGCTATTACACACTAAGCGACCCCAACGGGTTCACGTCCTACCAATACATCATCCACAACCTCGTACCCATGACCGACTTCTCCATCCAATGTGACAGCCACGGTATCGTTTATGTGGCTCTTGATGGCACTGGCGACGGTTCCTCATGGGAAAACGCAACCAACCAATTGCAGGCGGCCATCTACCAATATCCCACCAGCGATTATTCCATTTGGGTCAAAGAAGGGACATATTACGGGGAACCGTATGAGCTGTTCTCGTTCACCTTGTTGGGCAACTGCCAAATGTATGGCGGCTTCAAGGGCGACGAGCCTTTCGACTTCGACCTGTCGCAAAGAGACTTCGAGGCCCATGCTTCCATTTTGGACGGCAACCATTCCCAAGGTGTGGTTTACTCCGTCCCCCACACCACCACCCGATCCACCATCCTCGACGGATTCACCATCCGAAACGGGAACTCGCCATACGGCGGTGGCATTTTCGTACAAAACAAAGCGTTTGTCAGCAATTGCAAGATTTGCTACAACAAAACCCAGTACGACGGTGGCGGCCTTGCGCAAGTTCCTAACGACATCTCCGACAGCCTCATCGTCAAGAATTGCGAGTTTTTCGGCAACGAGGCAAAAAACGGCGGCGCCATCTACGAAAAAGGCAAAGCTTCTTTCATATGTTGCAACATTCACGACAACACAGCCCAAAACGGTGGCGGCATCCATAGTATCTCGCGTGACCAAAGCCAATTCATCAATTGCATCATCAAAAACAACTCAGCCCAAATGGGTGGCGGAACCTACTCACTTTCAAACGTTTCCTTCTGGAACTGTCTGATTGCCAATAACACAGCTAATACTGGTGGTGGTTGCCTTATCAAGGGCGGAGCCAACCTTTACAACTGCACCATCGTCAAAAACGAAGGCCTCACGGAGTACGGCGGTGTTTCGTTTTCACAAGCGGTGCAGAACGAAATAAAACACTGCATCATTTGGGGCAATACCAGCCCCGACGGAAACAGCCAAATAGGGCCTCTGCAACTGCATACCTATTGCGCCGTGCAAAACGACATGTCAGGTTCGTCACTCAACTTCAACGCTGAGGCCGAAAACGACAGCGATTCGTCAGGGTTTTACATTAGGTTCAAAGACAGCAATTTACATGCGGGATGCGAAGCGCATGGTGGCGACTGGCATTTGCAGTCGGGAAGTCTTTGCATCGACAGGGTCGGGGCTATCAGTTTTCAACCTGCAACCGATTTGGACGGGAATCCACGCATGAGGCACAACAACGTTGACCTTGGGGCATACGAATCCGATGCGGTCGCCTTCATTCTCAATCACCCCCATTGCGATGCAACGCCATATTATTATAATGGCATGCTCATCCCCTTGCCCGGCACATACTCATTCCTGTATGAAGGCGCTGCTTACGATAGCCTCGTCATTCTCCAATTGTTTGAGGTAACTGTCTTCTTGGAAGAAGAAATCTGCGAAGGCGAAACATATAGTTTCTTCGGTGAAACACTTTGTGAATCAGGACATTATTCCACCTATCACAATTGCAAGACATACGAACTCGACCTGACAGTGAAACAAATGCCTGTTGTCGACATGCAAGAGGAAATATGTGAAGGCGAAACTTTTGACTTCTTCGGCGAAACACTCTGTGAGGCAGGACATTATTCTGCCATAAGCGACTGCAAGAAGTACGAACTCGACCTGATTGTGACCCCTAACCCCATCACCACCTTGGAAGAAACGATTTGTCAAGGTGAGAGTTACTATTTTTTCGGAACTTATCTTCGCGAAAGCGGCCATTATTCCAAATTCCAAAACTGCAAGACTTACGAACTCGACTTGACCGTCAATCCCGCGCCGCCACTGCGTTGCAGCGATGACACACTCATCGAATATGGGAATCAGGTGGAACTAACCGCCTCTGGAGCAGATTCTTATATTTGGTCTACGGGCGAAACCACAGAAAGCATCACCGTCTCTCCTAAAACGGATAAGACCTATTCCGTGAAGGGTTTTTCGAATGTCAATGGATGCTACAAAACGGTTTCTGTCACGGTGAAGGTGAAGAATTTTGAGGATGAAGTGGTCATGTTTCCCAATCCGGCTTCAGACATGGTGGAAATCAATATTTCATTCATCGACGAAGTGGAAGTTTTCAACCTGCTTGGCGAGCGAATCTGCCACATCAAGGCCAACCACGAAGCCGTAAATTTAGATGTCAGCAAATTCCCGGCAGGCATCTACATTGTCCAAGTGAAGCAACTGAAAAATTTTTATGTTGAGAAACTTATCGTAGGACATTAATATGTGGAATTTGCCAAATTTCGTTATTTTTGCAGCATAAACAACCCCATTCATGCACAACGAGAAACAACAATCTGCCGCCGCTGCAAAATTCGCCAAGCGATGGAAAGGCAAGGGTTATGAAAGAGGCGAATCGCAACTGTTTTGGACCGAACTGCTGACTGAAGTCTACGGCATTGAAAACCCAAGTGAGTTCATCCGATACGAAGAACGGGTGGAAAGCATGGTTGATTCCACCAACTTCATCGACGGGCACATCCCCTCGACTAGAGTCCTGATCGAACAGAAATCCTTGGGCAAGGATTTGCGTGCGCCTGTCCCTCAAAGCGAAGGCGGCAAACTGACTCCTTACCAGCAGGCAAAGAAATACATAGTCAACATGCCTTTATCCCAACACCCGCGCTGGGTTGTCACTTGCAACTTCGCCGAGTTTTTGGTTTACGATATGGAGTTCCCAAACGGTGAGCCTGAAAGTATCTTGCTGAAAGACATGGGGAAAGAGTATTACCGCTTGCAGTTTCTCGTCGATGCCAATAGCGAGCATATCACCAAGGAGATGCGCGTCTCCATGCAGGCTGGCGAAATCGTTGGCCGAATTTATGACACACTGCTTAAACAGTATGGTGACAGCACCGATGAAACCTTACGTTGGCTCAATATCCTTTGTGTCCGCATCGTGTTTTGCCTTTATGCCGAGGACGCACATATCTTTCGCCACGACCAATTCCATGATTTCCTCGCGGGATACAATGCCAATGATTTGCGCCAAGCCTTGCGAGACCTTTTCGTTGTGCTCAACACACCCTTGGAAAAACGTAGCCGCTATCTGAAAGACGACTTGAAGGCATTCCCTTACACCAATGGAGGACTATTTGAGGAAGAAATCGAGATACCTCAGTTCACCGAGGAAGTGAAACAAACCCTGTTACAAAATGCCTCCTTGGATTTCGATTGGAGCGACATCTCCCCCACCATTTTCGGTGCTATGTTTGAAAGCACCCTAAATCCCGAAACACGACGCAGTGGAGGAATGCACTACACCTCTATTGAGAACATTCATAAAGT
Source organism: Bacteroidales bacterium (assembly GCA_017508895.1). Next base: position 15,572 of record JAFWRA010000115.1, on the reverse strand, counting down.
CATAGACCCATTGTTCCTCAACGACTTGCGTCAAGAACTTGATGATATTCTTGCGGAAAAAGTGGAAAAGCAACGCCAACGCAAGCTTGATGAATACCAAGACAAACTAGCCTCACTCACCTTCCTCGACCCAGCCTGTGGAAGCGGTAATTTCCTCACAGAGACTTACCTATGCTTGCGTAGACTTGAAAACCAAGCCATCCGTGAACGCTACCACGGCCAGATGATGATGGGTGAATTTAAGAATCCCGTCAAGGTGAGCATCCACCAGTTCTATGGCATCGAAATCAACGACTTCGCCGTCACCGTGGCCACCACTGCCTTATGGATTTCGGAAGCCCAGATGCTTGCCGAAACCGAGCGTATCATCCAGCATGACATTGACTTCCTGCCGCTGAAAAGCTATGCTAACATTCGAGAAGGCAATGCTTTGCGGATGGACTGGTTAGGAGTCGACGCTTCCAAGCGTCGCGATAACGATACTTCATCAGATGTAGACGCTTCCAAGTGTTGCGATAATGACAACACTGACGCTTGGAAGCGTCAGTTCCTTTCCAACGCTGGAAGCGTCGGCTCCTTACAATTCATGGAGCGCGACAAATATATTAACATTACTGGTTCAACACTACCTCATTGGCATCAGGACAACAAAGTACAATTCGTCACTTTTCGCCTCGCCGATTCTTTACCACAGGTTAAACTTGCTGAGTTATCCAACTTCAAAGAAGAATGGCTGAGGTCGCATCCTGAGCCATGGAGCCAAGCAACACAAGAAGAATACGACCATATTATCCGCAGAAAGGTTGACAAATGGCTCGACCATGGTTATGGCGAATGTATATTGCAAAGCGAAGATATCAGGAAGATAGTTGTCGATGCTCTTCTGTTTTATCATGGCAAACGTTATATACTCCACCATTTTGTCATCATGCCAAACCATGTCCACCTATTAATTACTCCTATAGGTGATGACACAGTAATGAAATCCATTGGCAGTGTCAAGCAATTCACTGCCAATGCAATCAACAAACTGTTAGGTCGTTCAGGCGAAGTGTGGCAAAGGAACGTGTTTGACAGAATGGTTCGTGATGCAAACAATTATGAAAAATACGTCCAATACATCAACCAAAACCCATGCAATCTCCTACCCGACTGCTACACCTTAGGCGGCGACGCTTCCGAGCGTCGCAATGATGAAAAACCAGACGCTTCCGAGCATCGCGAAAACGTCCATCCTGACATAGAAAAGCATTTTGAAGTCGATGGTTCTGACGCTCAGAAGCATCGGATCCAATACAATTACATCATGGGCAACCCGCCATTTGTGGGTGCAAGAATGATGTCAGCGGCTCAAAAAGACGATCTACTGAATGTTTTTGGCAACAATTGGAAAAACATCGGCAATCTAGACTATGTGAGTGGTTGGTACAAGAAAGCAGCCGATTTGCTTCACAACTCACCTAAAACGAAGGTCGCATTGGTTTCCACCAACAGTATCACACAAGGCGAGCAAGTTGCCAACCTTTGGAAGCCATTGCTTGGCAACGACATCCAAATCAATTTCGCCTACCGCACCTTCCGTTGGGATAGTGAGTCGGAACAAAAGGCGCATGTACATTGCGTAATCATTGGATTTTCAAGCATCCACAACAGCCCAAAAGAAAAGTTGATTTTTGAAGATAACGGAAACGTAATAAAATCAGAAAACATCAATGCCTACCTTTTGAATGCTACCAACGTGTTCATCGAAAGCAGGAAAACACCTTTGTGTGATGTGTCAGAAATGGTTTTCGGCAATATGCCAAACGATGGCGGAAACCTGATTATCAAGGCAGAAGAATACGAGGACTTCATCAAGAAAGAGCCTGCAGCAAAGAAATATGTCCGCGAATTTCTTGGAGCTGAAGAGTTCATCAACGGAAAGAAACGCTATTGTCTATGGCTCGTTGAGGCCTCACCTGCCGAATTGAGACACATGCCTTTGGTCGCTGCCCGTGTTGAAGCCGTTAGGAAACTAAGAATGGAGAGTAAGCGTGAAGCCACAAAACGACTTGCCTACACGCCACACCTTTTTGGCGAAATCCGCCAACCAGAAAGCGGGAATTATTTGTTGGTTCCAAGTGTCTCTTCAGAAAAACGGCGGTACGTTCCTATTGGCTTTTTACCTAGTGAAACAATTGCAAGCAATCTCGTACTCATTATTCCAAATGCCACGCTATATGAATTTGGCATCCTCACCAGTATAGTTCATAACGCTTGGATGCGCGTAGTTTGCGGAAGGCTCGAAAGTCGTTATCGCTATTCAGTGAACATTGTTTACAACAACTTTCCTTGGCCAGGAGTCGACGCTTCCAAGCGTCGCGAAAATGATGGTTCCGACGCTTGGAAGCGTCGGCTCCTAATCGAGCAGACTGCCAAAGCCATCCTTGATGCAAGGGCAAAGTATCCCGACAGCACTCTTGCCGACTTGTATGACGAGACCTTCATGCCCGCCGACCTCCGCAAAACCCATCAAGCCAACGACCGCGCCGTGATGGAAGCTTACGGCTTCGACCCGAAAATGACAGAGAACCAGATGGTGGCGGAATTGTTTAGATTGTACAAAGAATTAACACATATAGGACATGGACAATAAAAAATTCATTACAGAAACTAAGATGTTCAATAGGAGATTAGCCCATTGTGAGGTTCTAACAGACGAAAAAGGGATCAATAGAATAATCTTTTATTTCAATTCAGGTCTTCCAGCTATTGAGAGCTACATGATAGGATCACCTGAAGAACTTGCAAGTTGGTGCGATGACATAAAAGCCATAGCCCTTGAGAAAGCAAAGTATGACAAAATCAAGGCGAAACAAATCAAGCAACAACAAAAAGCAGATGAGGAACGTGAACAATTACGAATACGTTTAAAACAGATTCAAAAAGAAAAAGCGCTAAAAATGAAACAAATCAAAATCCAGCAACAAGAGGTTAAGGAACCAACTTTGTTTTAGGCATTAGTATTAATACAAAAACGCTCATAGAAAATAGGAATCTGATTATCTATGATAGAAGAATGTCTTTTTGTTACAAAGCCAACGGAAGAAGATTTATTAAGTATTCAGTCTTGGTGCGAAGTTTATAATTACAAACGTGCATGTTTTGGTTATAAACAAAAGCATCTCTTTGTTATTCGTCATCAGAAAGATTGTATCGCTTTTATGTCATACGATCGTAAAAAATTCATCTCAACTATTGAATTATCAGAAGTTCGTCATGATATGAGAAACACAGGGATTGGAGGACTTCTTCTTGAAAACGCCTTACATTACTTGAAAAAAACCAGAATAAAAGGAGTTGAATTATATCCTACATCAGAAGGTTCTCAACGTCATGCTCAAAAACACGGGTTTAAAAACCTAATGAAAGTGAATGACTCTGATACATGGATGTTTCGTCCACTCATCCCAATTAGAAGCCAAAGACAGGTGTCTAGTCGAATGTTCGTGATATGGACAAATAATTGTGGTAATACATCCAAATATCCAGACAAGACTTGGCCTATTGATGAAAACACAAACCTTCCTATATTAACTTATTGTTATAAGGATTGGATTGTTGGATTGATGGAAAACGAAAAAGTAGTTTCGTCTGATAAAGCAAAGCGTTATTTTGGTAAAAGCTTCGCCGAATTCAATGGTGAATACTTGTATATTAACCATTCATTATAAAAAGATTACAACAACCGACGAAGAATAAACAAACTTCAAGAACGGTTTACTCGACCTTTCAGAACGTATCAAAAAAAGTAGCGGAATCATTATAGAATACTACGCCCCACGACCAATGAAAAACCGAAGTATTCAAGCCACGCTTTGGTGCGTCAGGAAAGAGTACTTAATCTCGGCTATAAAATATTGAAAGTTCCGTGGTGTATTCTGCTTGAATAATAGAAAAACCAAAATAAAACGAATTTTTTTCCATTGGATTCTGTTTTTTTCTATTTTTGCACTTTGCAGCCATGAAACTCAAACATGAAAAAGCTTCTCGTCATAGCCTTAATGATACTCGCCATCCAAATCCAGGCGCAAGTGAGGATTGGATATGCGGAAGCTTATTCGACTGCCGAAAAGTTTGTGTCGCAACAAGGAACACAAGCCAAACAAACGCTAACGCTAGGCGAAGAAATCAAAAGCGCGGAAACTGGACAAACGAATCTGTTTGTGTTCGCCATTGAGCCGAAGGGTTTTGTCATCGTTTCTGCCTTGAATGAGGTTTTGGCCTACTCTTTCACCTCTTCCATGCCTGCGTCGGACGAACTTCCCGACCACATCGCCTATTGGATTGGCCTCTACAACGAGCAGACCGATTATCTCCTCCAACATCCCGGCAATATCAAGAGACCTGCAAAGCAACAACGTTCCGTCGGGCCGTTGTTGACCTCCGTTTGGGGACAGGGGTGTTTCCATAACGCATTGTGTCCAGAAGATGAATTGGGTCCGTGCCATCATGTTGAAGCAGGCTGCGTTGCCATTGCCATGGCTCAAATCATGTATTATTACAAGCAACCCGTAACTGGAATCGGCTCAATGACCTATTCTTGTCCTCCTTATGGTACCCTATCGGCTGATTTCGGCAATACCACCTATAAATGGGAGGATATGGTCGACACGGTGTGCCAAAGTAATTATGCCGTTGCAAAACTGATTTCGCATTGCGGCATCAGTGTGCAGATGATTTATGGAACACATTCAAGCATTTCAAGTAACGTTGCCGCCAATAATGCTTTCCACTTACATTTCTATTACCCTTGTTCCATCCTTTCGAGCCGAAGTTCTTTCACTGATGAAGAATGGACAGCGTTGATAAGACAAAACATTGAAAACCAACGTCCTGTTTATTACACAGGCAAATCAGACTTAGGTGCTCATGCATTCGTTTGCGACGGATACGACAACAATGGCCTGTTCCATTTCAATTTCGGTTGGGACGGCGTTGCCGACGGCTATTTCACCCTCGAGAATCCATACGATTTCTCAACGCTTCAATCTTGTATTCATAATATCTTTCCGATAGCCACCTTACCCATACAAAGCGACAGCCATGGCATTATCTATGTGGCTCCAGATGGCAGTGGCAATGGTTCATCCTGGGAAAACGCAACGAGCGATTTTCAGGCAGCCATTTACAAATCGCACGCAAACAATGCCACTATCTGGGTCAAAGAAGGCACTTACATCGATGAGCCTCTAGATGGGTATGCTTACAATTTCTTCGGAGATTGTCAGCTTTATGGAGGTTTTAAAGGCGATGAACCATACGACTACGACCTTTCCTTAAGGGATTTTGAAGCCCATCCCAGCATTTTGGAAGGCAACCACTCTCATGGCATTTTCAATATGCATTCTGCGCCCAATTCCATCATCATTGACGGTTTCACCATCCAAAACTGCAATGCAATAAAAGGGGGTGTTCTTGTGAAATGCCAAACCCTCATCAAGAATTGCAAGTTCCTTTCAAATTATTCCACAACGAATGGCGGTGGCATTTTTCAACAATCACCCAACTCGGGAAGTGTTGTCATCCAGGACTGCGAGTTTTTCGGCAATGAAGCGAATCATTTTGGCGGAGCCCTCTTTGATTATGGAAACACCAAATGCCTTAGTTGTCAGTTTATCAACAACATTGCTCACATGAACGGTGGCGGCGTTTATAACAACTCCTATGATATCCCTAGCAAGTTTTTCAATTGTACCTTCAGCAACAATACGGCCAAAAACGGAGGAGGCATCGCCACCGTCAAGGAAGGAACTACATTTTGGAGTTGCTTGATCAACAACAACACAGCTGAAAAAGGAGGAGGTTGCTATTTGAAAAATGGCGCCAATCTATATAATTGCACCATTGTCAAAAACGAAGCACAAATCGACTATGGAGGAGTATATTCCCCACCTACGTCGCCACCTAACGAGATTCGAAACTGCATCATCTGGGGTAATGTCTGTGCGGGCGAGAACGCCCAAATAGAACCGTTGTGCACCTATACTCATTGTGCGGTTGAAGAGGACCTCTCGGAATCAGGCTACAATTTCAATGCTGATGTCGACAATGACGGCGAGTCACCTAAATTTTACGTCAGGTTCCAGAACCCCAATGTAGCTGCGGGCATTGGTGGACAAGGAGGCGACTGGCGGCTTCAATCCAACAGCCTTTGCATAAACAGAGGAGTAGACATCACTGGCCAATCTGTGGCCGATCTGGACGGAAATCCACGATGCCAGCATGACAAAGTCGATCTTGGTGCTTACGAATCGAACACTGCGGTCAAATTCATCAATGCATACTATTGCGAACATGATCCTTATTATTATCAAGACTCACTGCTTTCCGCACTTGGTTTATATACATTTTTGCATCCTGGCTACACTTACGACAGCCTCGCAGTTATCCAAATGAAAGATCCACCTCCCACAGTTTTCTACACAGAAGAAATCTGTGAGAATGAAATGTATGACTTTATCGACACCCTTATCAACACATCAGGACAATACACCACCACAATAAATTGCATAACCTACAAACTCGACCTCACTGTGCATCCTTTGACCTCCTTTGAAGAGGATGCAGAGATTTGTGAAGGAGAGACCTATAACTTCTTTGGTATGCCTCTGAAGGAAACAGGAACTTACTCCACCATTTTCGATTGCCAACTCCACCAGCTTAACCTGACTGTCAGCCCCTTATTGCCAATCGACTATACGGAGAAGACGATTTGCGAAGGCGAAACCTACAACTTCCACGGCCAAAAGCTCCAATACGCAGGGCATTATCAGACCACAATTGATTGCCAGCCCTATGTTCTCGACCTGGTAGTCAATCCAGTACCCAGCCTACAATGTAGCGGCGACACTATCGTTGAGTTTGGTGAACCTGTGTTTCTTTCAGCTACAGGCGCCGATTCCTATCTTTGGTCGACGGGCGACACAACGGAAAGCATCCATGTTTTCCCAAAAGAGGATGTAATTTATTCTGTCGAAGGTTTTTATCAAAATGGATGCAGTAAAACACATTATATCACCGTACAGGTAAACAATGAAATTGAAAAAATAGTTTTGTTCCCCAATCCAGCCCACGACAAAGTATTCATCAACCTTCCTTTTTTCGATGAACTGGATGTGTTCAACCTATATGGCGAGCACATTGTTCATGTCGATGCGCATCGAGAAGCTGTTGAGTTGGATGTAAGCCATTTCGCTGAGGGAATCTACATTGTCCAGGTGAAACAGCTGAAGAATCTATATTACGAGAAACTTGTTATAGTGCATTGACAATCAAAGGCTCCACTTCAATAGCATCCTCCGACAAATACACTAGATAAGCCCGAATCTCCTTACCGGACAATTCTTTCACGGCATTGGCATAGTGCAGAACTTGGGTATGGTGCTCAGGATCTTTTTTGCCCGTCTTATAATCAATGAGATAGATGACATCAGGAAGCTCAGCATAACGGTCAAGGCGGATGACCTTTTTTATTGCAGGATAATAAATCTCGCATTCCGTCTTCACCTTGGCCTCACTGCTGAAAGCACCACTAATCAACGGGTGTTGGGCCATTTGCAGGAACTTGTCCTTCAATGCACCAGCCGTCTCCAAGTCTATGACGCCATCATGCAGATAAGGCAACAAAACCGTGTCTGCCTCCTCGATGTTACGGATCTTCGCCAAAATCTGATGCACCAGTTCGCCCCATTCTCGCGGCTGCATGGCATCATCTTTTGACTGCCATAACAGCGTTGGATTTGGATCAACCTTGATTTTGCGAAGCCAATCCGAAGCCACTGAATCTGTCATGGTTTCCACCTTGTCTTCATCGGTTTTCTCCTTTGGATTCCTGAAATCCGGGTCTCCGAAACGATATACCAACGCCTTATCATCAGGGACGCGATGGTCTTCCTTGTCAACCAAAAAGTCGTGGATGATATTCACTTGTTTCGCCTTGCCCTGCTTGGCGATGATATACAGCCGTTGCACGGCACGAGTGAATGCGACATAAAGCAGGTTGAGGTTGTCCAAACGGTTGCTTTCCTTCTCTTTTTCAACCTTTTGCAGAGCCACATCACCCATATTCTCTGCGTTCTTGTCCAACTTGAAAAGCACCTTCTCAAGATTGGGTATCGGGTCGAAGCCCAAGTCCTCAGGACGCAACCATTCCTCAGCGGCCTTGCTGGCATTCAACTTTTCGTCCAAGTCGATGATGGCATCGGGATAGATGACCACGGGGAATTCCAGACCTTTTGACTTATGTATCGTCATGATATTCACCGCATTGCCGCTCACCGATTTCACAGCGAGCACATCTTGTTTCTTGTCCCAAAATGATAGGAACTCAACGATGCCCTCCTTCGGTCCCGATTGCCACTTGAAGACCTCCTCCATAAAATAGTTCAAAAATGCGTCACGGATGGTGTCGAAATGGAAGATGCGCAACAAGTTGGCACAAAGGTCATAGAGACAAGTCGCCTTGGAAAGTACACCCTGAAGCAGGCCCGCCTCACCTATGCCCATTTCTGGTTCAATTGCCTGGTCACCTTTCGCAATCGCTTTCACATTATTGAACACATGGCTAATATCGCCCTCGAAATCAGGTTCTTGCGTTAGCTTCCAATAGAATAGCACATTAGCGACATTGGTTTCGTTGTCGCCATAAATCAAGTAACGTAGGGTATTCACCAAGAGTTGCACCTTATCGGAGGACTTCAGCAAAATCGAAACTTGTGATATTACAGGTATTCCCCTATCATTCAGATAATTGGCTATCTCAGAACCATAATCTGACTTTCGAGTGAGCAGGGTGATGTCAGCGTATCGGTAACCGTGATTTTCGGTAAGATCCCGAATGATGGCCTCTACCCTTTCAAAGCAATAATCAGGTTGGCTTTCAGCATCATAGAGTTCAACCTGTGCCAAGCCTTCATCGCTTTTGGCTTTTTTCTGGAAGATGCTAACCCCTTCGTCGCTACCAGGTTTTTCCGCCACATACACTTTCTGCGTTTCTGGCGACAGATAATGATATGCCGTTTCAAAGAAGGCATTGTTGAAATTGACCACATTCGCAAACGAGCGGTAATTGGTGTCCAAGTTTTTGAAAGCGTAATTGTCCTTCAGGTTCTGTTCATACTGCCGGAATGCAGGTTCGCGTTCGTCTTTAGGCAAAGCGTAAATCTCGGGCAGATTCACAATCTGTTCCACCTCGCCACTGCGAAAACGATAGATGGACTGCTTGCCGTCGCCAACGACCATACTCATATTGCACGACGACAAGCCGTTGTCAATCAACGGCAAAAGGTTCTGCCATTGCAACACAGAAGTGTCTTGGAACTCATCCACAAAGACATGACGGAAATACTCGCCAATACGCTCATACACAAATGGAACCGAGAAATCGCCCATCACCGAGTTGAGCAACTTGTTGAACTCCGAGATGTGAACCACCTCCTCCTCGTTGGCCAGTTGCTCAAACTCCATCCGGATTTGGGTGCGTAAGGCATAAAGATACAACAAATCGCGTTGGGTCCTATAAAACAAGAACTTACCCAATTCCAACCTAACAAAAGCATCCAGTTTCTCCAAAACTGGCAGCAAAGCCGAGTTAAACTCTTCGACCTTCGCCTTACCCAACTGTTTTTCAGCCTCTTTAGAAAAACAGCTGCGCATTTCAATCACTGTTTTGAAACGGGAACTGGGTTGCTCATACACCTTTTTATTAAGTTTCCTGATGTATGAAATGAAGCCGTTTTTCCCGTAGGAATACAGCTTGTCACTGAGTCCATACCGCTGTTCGACGGTTTCAAATTCCTCCAAAAGAGGCTTCAACCTTTGTTCAAAACCATGGATTCTACCGTTCAGGAATTCAAGCGTTTGCTTGTATTGGACTGGGTTTTTGATATTGTTGTTCTCGTCTTTTTGGTAGGCCTTTTCGGTCATCAATTTGGTGATGAAGTCGGCAAGTTGCATCTCGATTGCCGTGGAGCGTTCGTTGTCGAACTGGTTGTTGCTGAAGTCCACCAGAAGACGGGTAAGGTAATCATCCTTATCGGTGATTCTCAAACCCAAGTTCTCAGTAATCGTCGCCGCCACCTCGTCCGTGTCGATGCTTACTGTATATTGGTTGGGCAAGCCCAAGTCACGGGCGAAACTGCGTGATAGTTTCTGCACGAAAGCGTCGATGGTGCTCACACAGAAGCTGCTGTAGTCGTGCATGATACGAGTCATCAAGCTCTGTGCATTACGTTTCAGTTCCGCATCGGTGATGCCCAATTCCTCAACCAATTTCGCCTCCATCGATTTCGGATCAAGTTCCTTGCTGTCGATGATTTCCTGAAGCATGTTCACGATTTTGGCCTTCATCTCGTTGGCTGCGGCATTGGTGAATGTGATGGCGAGGATGTTCCTGAAATTGGCCACCGTACCTTCGTTGGCTAGGCAAAGCTTCAAGTATTCCTTAATGAGCGTAAAGGTCTTGCCAGCACCAGCTGAGGCCTGAAAGACTTTGAATTTGGCGTCATTTTCCATGATTTTCAGTCTCGTTTTCCTTCTTCTTGGGTACAATGAGCGGTTGGTTGGAACTGGTCTTGCTTTTCCGTTTCAGCAAATCACTGAACTTGTCGAATGTCCTACTGTAGGAAAGACCTAAACCTTGTGTATAAGGGGCACGTCGGTCGATGGCGAAGCTATTGAAATTGCTGTTGTAGTTGGAATGGTTATAGAAATGTCCCTGCAATCGCCCATCCTCGCTCAGTTTGTAATACATGTCGAACTCGCCAACGATGTTCGAAGCGGAACTACCGCTGTTGCTCGTCATCACACCCAAGTTAGTCTCGATGGTCAAACGGTCTTTAAAAAGCTGAGTCCGCAATGCCACTTGATATTCATCGTAGGATTCAACTGTTCCCGAATGATAACTGACTCCCAAATTGAGTTTGTTGGTAATGTCGACTTGCATATGTGTTGAGAACAGACCACTAATGTCAATGGTCTGGCCACCAACTGATGAGTTGCCCGCATAAGCAAACTTGCTCAACACCAACAACGACAAAACCTGTTGGGTCATCACCGCCTGATTTGTGGTATCTATCAGTGAAAAAACTGTATGGGTGATGTCTTCGGAAGCATTTGGCAGGCGCATACCAAAGGAAATGGTCGGATTGAGCAGCGCGTCCTTCAGGTGTATGAGGCATTCGACATTGACACTGGTGTTCACCGACATGGTGGTATCAACCTGAGCACCCAAGTCCGCCAAAGAGCCTTTGATGGTATAGACACCGGTCGCGTTGATGCGGCCGTCGGTTGGGCTGCCCGTCCATGAAATGGTGCCTCCCGGCATCAAGTTGAAGTTTCGGTTGACCACATCCTTGAAATTCAAGGCAAAACGCCCAAATTCTATGGTGTATTTCCCGAACATGGTCAGCTCTTCCTTGGTCGCCGTACCCAGTTTCACGTTACCGTTACCTGCGGCCTCGATGGTGCCCAAGCTGGCAGGGAGTATGATCTTTAGTGTGGCATCATTGGTGGCGGTCACGTCGAGGTCGAGGGCAAAATTGCTATCCTTCTTTTCATTGGATTCAACTGGGATTTCTTCTTCCACCTCTTCTTCTGCGGGATTGATGAAAACAATGAAATCATTTTCCTTCACTGTTGAAGCCCTGTTAAGCGGGATGGTCAACGATGTCCCTTTTCTTGTGACAGCCTTGATATCGAGATGGATGTCGTTGAAAGGCCCTTTCACGGTGATTAAACCGTTGGCGATGGCCGTGCCGTAGAACGTATCGTTTTCCTTGCTTGTGGTGGCCAAAGCCAAAAAGTCTCTGGGATGTAGTTTCAAGTCCAATTCAAAATCCTTAAAGCGATTGTGGTTGATTTGGCCTTCCACGATGGCGGTGTTGTTCAACGTGTCGGTCAATATCAAATTCTTGAAAGAGATGGAATTGTTGTCGATCAATATGGTTGGGCTTAAGGTATAGAAGGTGTTCAGATAATCAATATGACAGCCGGCATCAACCAGTATGACGCTACCTTTGATATCGGGTTGTTTCAGCGATCCCGTGATTCTGACAATGCCATCAGCATAGCCTTGCATACGTGAAACAATGCCCGTCAGCAAGGGGCTAAAAGTGACCAAACGCAATGAATCCAAGGCGACAGTAAAATCAAGGTTGTCTTCTTTCCTCGTGGTGTAGTAGGAGCCGTATGCATTCAGCATCCGTTTCTCTTGGTCAGTGATATTCACCTGCATGTCGACGGACTTCTTCTCATTGTTCCATGAGCTTTCGATGACGGCCTCACCCACATCCTCGCCATCCACCTTTAGCTTTTCCACATTGAGGTTGGCAAAGACCATCGGATTGGTTTTCAAACTGCTGACCAAAGCATCGCCCGAAACGAAGCCGTCAATATCAAAGCCTTTGAATAGGAAATCCAGATTGGAAATATCGAAACGGCGCAGTTGGAGAGAAAGGGTGTCTCCTTCGTTCATAGGCACATAGCCGTCAACTCGAATAGACTGATTATGATGACCGAACATCAGATTGGAAATGCTCACGCGATCACCATCCATGTCAATGAAATTGTTGGAAGAGACATTCCACAGCGAGTCATTGACAAGAATATCTGCTTGCGTGATGGAATAGATGCCTCCATTCACATGCGGATGGAAATAGGTTGAAATGTTTCCTGTGTTATGGTTTTCTTCCTCATCATCATTCCATGTGATACGGGCAAAAATAGTATCGTCTGTCATTCGTGTGTTGATGGCGACATTCTCCAATCCCAGTTCCAACGTGTCGGACTCTGAAATGTTTTTATATTTAATCTCCGCTAATTTCAGCGATGAGAATGCAGAATTCGCAAAGTTGAAATTCCTCAGTTCAATGTCGTTGAAATTCAGTTGCCCCACCTGCACATTCTTCGAGCGCAACGTCATGTTAAGCGTATTGGTTCTCGATGTGAAGGTACCATTTAAAGTGGTGTTTTTGGCGATGTTCACCGAAGGCATCAGCAACCGGCTAATCGTTTTCGTGTCTTTCAAGGTGAGTTGTACGATAAAGTCTTGGTCCACATCGTGGTTCTGTTTGTACTTCTCGAATGCCTCTCGCTTGTCTTCCCAAATCGGGAAATGGACAAAGGAATCGGCATATTCATTGAATGTCATCATCAGGCTTGCAAAATTAATCTGTCCCGCCATCTCGAAATCAAGGAAGTCGCAGTTGATATTGATACGGCGCTGCATCAAGTTGTCGTTGACGAGTGATGCATAAAAGTCTTTCATGTAATAGTCCCCGCGGCTGTCGCAATACACCGTGCTGTCGATGCGCACCTCGCCTTCCAGTTCGTCGAGGTCGAATCCGGTCAGGTTCACGTAAATACGGCTGCTGATTTCGGAAATGGAATCCTCTTTATTGATGTTCAGCGCATGGAGGTCGGCTTTCTCGATGACTGCGTTGAAGTCGGATTTGGGGTGCTTCGGGTTTTCGAAGTCAATCAAGCCGCTGAAATCAAGCGCCAAGTCCTTATCGTTCACCTTAACTTTTCCATTGAAGAGGCTTTCCTTCATGGCGCCATCCAAATTGATCTCGTCAATCCGGCAACCCAGAATCTCAGCATTGCGCACCATGCCATTCATGTCCAGTTCGGTTTTGCCTTTCTTGGGGAACTTCATGGAAAAGTCAGCATTCAAGTCCAGCTGGCCAAGCATCTTGGAGTTGTTGATGAACGAACCCACATTCACCCCATCGCCGATGACGTAGCCCGAAAACACGTTGTCGCTCGTGCTGCTGTTCGACCGTGCAATTTTGGCGTCAATCTTTCCCACCCCGGAGTTCAGCATGATTTCAGATTGGAAATTGTTGTAGGAGCCTTTGAAGTTGAGCGAGACCCTACCTTGGTTCATGACACGCAACGACTCGGGCAGCGGGATGGTCTTCGTAGACGAGGGAATGTAGAAATTCACCAAATCGTCATAGGAGAAGTACATGTTCTTGATGTTCATCGTATGATAGCCGTCATCGAAATCCAAAGGATGCATGCTCAGGCTTCCTTGTATCTTGGTCGACTTCCCGAATTCCGCGATAAAATCATCCACGCTGAAATGCTCGATAGGACCCGTGAAAAGACCTTCGAACTTAACTCGGTCAGGCATTTTGTACATCACGGATGTGAAGACGCCAATGTCGGAAAGCATGATGTCGGTGGGACGAATCGTGGCATCAAAAGTGACCTTGTTAACGAAATCGTCAAAAGCCGTGAAGTCGTCGTATAACATGTGGAGGTCCATGTCAAACAGGCTGTTGTTGGTCTCCATCCTCATCCCGTCGAGATAGATGCCTTTTGAGCAAACGACCGTCTCCGAGCTGAAGTGTTTCAGTTCCAATCCACTCAGTTCTTTGGCTGAAAGGGATTGGATATTGGCATGGATGGAGTCGCCCAACATGAAGAAGTTAGTGGCTTCAAGGTTGATATCGTCAAGGTCGATGTGGGAATAGTCCATCAGGTTTTGCTCGGTTTTTTCAGGATGGTCTATGTTTTGGTTCCAATAGACGAAATCCACCTTTTTCAGCGAGATCTTGTCGACGACGATGGGCACCGGCTTCGAGGTTTTTTCCTTCGTCGTGTCACTTGGGAAAGCCTCGGAAAGAAAGGCGAAATTAAACTCGTCTTCCCCTTCATATTTAATCAGGTTGGCCACGATGTTGCGCATTTCCACGTTATCAATATGGATTTTGCCCTCCAACAAGTCGCCGATGTCGATTTTTGTCCTCAGTTCTCCCACTTTCGCCAAATCATTCTTTTTCAAGTCTTTAACGACTACATCATCGATAAAGATACGCAAATCGGGCGTAACCGCCAAACGGCCCACTTTGATGTCGGCACCTGTTTTTTCAGAAAGGTAACCGCCTGCAAAACGCACCGCAAACTTCTGAATGATAGGGTCTTGGATGGCAACAAAAACACTTGTGATGATGGCCAGCACCACCACAAAAAACACCAAAATGCTATGGATAATCTTTTTTTTAATACTTTTGACCCTCCAAATTGAGACCCATGAACGAATACATTTTAGGCATAGAATCTTCGTGCGACGACACCTCTGCCGCAGTGCTTCAAGGCACGCGCGTGCTTTCCAACGTCATTGCCAGCCAGAAGGTTCACGAGCAATACGGCGGTGTGGTCCCCGAACTCGCTTCGCGTGCCCACCAACAAAACATCATCCCCGTCATCGACACGGCCTTGAAGACTGCAAAAATAGAAAAAAATCAGTTATCCGCCATCGCTTTTACACGGGGTCCTGGACTTTTAGGCTCGTTGCTCGTAGGCACCTCATTTGCAAAGGCTTTCGCGCAGACCTTGAACATCCCCATGGTGGAAATCGACCACATGAACGCGCATATCTTGGTGCATTTCGCCACCGATGACACCCATACCGAGGTGCCCGACTTCCCGTTCCTGTGTCTCACCGTCTCGGGCGGCCACACCCAAATCGTGGTGGTGAAGGACTATTTCGACATGGAAGTCATCGGCAAGACCATCGACGACGC
>JAFWRA010000012.1 GCA_017508895.1 Bacteroidales bacterium | reverse complement strand
GCCACCGCACCGCCCCTCGCGGGGATGACATGGCTTCAATGGCCTGTTTGAACCGAACACCTGGATGACATGGCTTCAAAGGCCTGTTTGAACCGAGCGCCTGGATGACATGGCTTCAAAGGCCTGTTTGAACCGAACACTTGGATGACATGGCTCCACAGACCCCTGAAAACCGATAAGCAACATAGATCAGCCTCCCATGTCATTCCAGCAGAGGCATGTGGGTTGGAGAGGAATCTATGGGAGGCGGGACAAAGAAGTAAGAACCCTTTTGTGACAGCCCTTGAAGCCATAGATCCCAAGCCACCGCACCGCCCCCCGCAGGGATGACATGGCTCCAAGGGCCTGTTTGAACCGAACACCTGGACAACATGGCTTCAAAGGCCTGTTTGAACCGAACTATGTAAATGTTATAATCCAATAGAATAATGCTACTCAACAACAATTTATTAGATGCATTGTCAGACCAAGCCAAGGCTTCGCCTAGGCTGCGGATGAATCTCGACTTACGCAACAGCCCTGCCGACCAAAGCCAGCGTATGCTCAACGCCCTGGAACCAGGAACAGTGATGCCCATCCACCGCCACCGCAATAGCTCCGAAACCGTGACCGTGCTGCGAGGCAAGGTGAAATGGCTCTATTACAACGACAAAGGCGAACTCACCCATATCTTCCTCGTGGCACCAGGCACCGACCTCGTTGGCCTATGCGTCCCGATGGGTCAGTGGCATTCCTTGGAGTGTCTCGAGTCAGGAACGGTGATCTTGGAGACCAAGGATGGCGCTTGGGAACCATTGGGGGAAGAAGATGTGATGCTCCTTTGACACCCCGTGGCCACATGGCCAAGTTTCATTATTTTTCCGAAAAAATCTTCCAATTTTCGTTTCTAACAATTTTTTATTCTATCTTTGCAAACAACTATAGGATTGGGGGTTGGAGTCAAGGAAATAATGTCATATTGGAATTCAAGTGCAATGAAGAGAATAATAATACGTAACCTCGGACCAATAGCGGAGGCAGATATTTTACTTAAGGATGTTAACGTCGTCATTGGTGAGCAAAGCATTGGTAAAAGCTGTGTTCTGAAAGTGTCTTGCTTCTGTACATGGGTTGAGAAACGCATAGCCATAGAACAGAACGCGCGGCGCTTTGAGAAGAAGGGTGTGTTTATGGAAGAGCTGGTAGACTTCCACCGCTTGAATGGATATGTACAAGAGAATACATATATCGGATATGAATCGGATTTCATGAAATTCTCCTATGACAACAAACACGGCTTTTTACACGAGTGGAAGAAGGACAGGTGGGATTACAAGCGCCCCAAGGTAAGTTATATACCAGCGGAAAGAAATCTGGTGGCTGTCATTCCTAACTGGTTTGAGGTCAAGTCGGTTGCTGATAATATCCAAGACTTTATGGCAGACTGGTCGGATGCCAGAAAATCAGTCGGTAATGATGAGGAGATTCTTAACCTTGACGTGGCATACCATTATGATGAAGGTAGCGATACTGACTTTGTCAAGATGAAGGATGGGCAAGTTCTTTCCTTTACGAATGTGTCAAGTGGTTTGCAATCACTGATTCCTTTATATGTCCATATAGTCAATATCAATAGCAAAAAGTATCAGGAGCGGGAAGACAACTCGGTGAAGCATAAGTCGGAAATCGAAAAACTGGTCAACTCGATGGTAGAATACTATGGTAATAACATTGGTGAGGCTTACATAAAGAATCCAAAATTCGGAACCATCCATCAAGAGACAAGTCTGGAGAAGGAATTCATACCCAATCCGGAAATGACACAATGGTTGAGGGAAAGGTATATCAGCTTGTCAAAAACCCATCATTGCGAAGTGTTTCTTGAAGAACCAGAAGAGAATCTGTTTCCCCCGACACAGCAGATATTGATGAAGACGCTTCTGAACCAAGTCAAGCGTCAAAAAGGCAATACGCTCTTTATATCTACCCACAGTCCGTATATTCTGGATATCTTGTTGGAAAGAGAACAGTATGACTTCGGATTGTTTTATATCCGCTCTGCAGAAAATGGGTCGGTGGTTAAAACCGCAACAGAGGCTGATGTGCAGGATATGTTTGAAGATGGCGTTGACGCATTTTTTAATATAGAAAGGCTGGGGGATGAAGTATAAGATGAAGTATAATGAGATTATGCCCGAGTGTTTTATTGACACGACGCTTGTGGGCTCATTGCTGGAGGCCAAAGTGAGTCATAAACATAGTTGCAATGAGGTGGCAAAGGAGATGGAGAAGGGGAAATACAAGGATGCATTTGCCGTAGGAATAATAGATAACGACAAAAGGAAGATTTCTTATATAGAGGGTTTTGAAGAGATAGGAAAAACGGATAACCTGACATTTTTGAAGCATAAGAGCAAGCATCAGTATGTCATAAAAGTAGGGAAGAATCACAAGGCCATGGAGACTTTTGTTAAGGCAAATGTAGAGGCTATAGGTATGAAGATGGAGGATTTTGATTTGCCGTCTGACCTTGCTGAACTGATAGAACAAACAAAAGACAATATATCCACACAGAAAGACCCCAGAATACTGAAATTGTGCAAGACAATGCGCCAGTCCCCTGAAGTGGCCAAGCTTCAAGACGTGCTTTCCTATCTTGCCGTTAACAAATATGAAGTTGATATAGAAGAATTAAAGAAAAAGATAAACGGAGCGCAGTGAATTCTTATATCGTCCATCTTCACGAGTTTTCATTATTTTTTCCGAAAAATTCTTCCAATTTTCGTTTCTAAATGTTTTTTATTCTATCTTTGCAACGAACTATAGGGTTTTTGATGTTGTTATCCTCTTGGGATACTTCCGATAACCCATTTGTAATCAGGCCTTTGTCAACACGGAATGTGACTGACGGGGCGAAGCTGTAGGAAGACTTAAGGTGCAGAATCCCTTTTGTGGACAAGGCTTGGTCTAGCATTCACTTTACATAACCGCCGTTATTTTTTCGACGCTATTCTTTACCAAAAAACCTTATCTTTGCGGTCGCTAAGCTACCACAAAAGACACAGACAACGACAAGGATAGCGGCAACGATAACAAACGAAAAAACAGCAAATATGAATATCTCAGTAGCAGGAACCGGTTATGTAGGCATGAGCATCGCCACATTGCTCGCACAACACAATGATGTGACCGCCGTTGACGTGGTGCCAGAACGCGTCGAGCTTGTGAACAACAGGAAGTCGCCCATCCAGGATGACTATATCGAGGAATACTTGGCCACCAAGCCCTTGCACCTGAAGGCTACCCTCGACCAGGTGGCCGGCTACAAAGACGCTGATTTCGTCGTCATCGCCGCCCCCACCAACTACGACCCCAACATGAACTTCTTCGACACCTCTGCCGTCGAAGCCGTCATCGATGCCGTGCTCAAGGTGAACCCCGAGGCAGTGATGGTCATCAAGAGCACCATCCCCGTGGGCTACACCCGCAGCCTCTACGTGAAGTATGCCGCAAAAGGGGTGAAAAAGTTCAACCTGCTCTTCTCGCCCGAGTTCCTGCGCGAGAGCAAGGCCTTGTACGACAACCTCTACCCTTCCCGCATCATCGTGGGCGTCCCGAAAATGATGAGAAAGCCCTTCGAGGAGGAGAACGAGGCCATCAAAGCGCTCACCGACCTCGACTGGATGATGGAGAAGGCCCGACAATTTGCCGACCTGTTGAAGGAAGGAGCCTTGAAGGAAGATGTCCCGGTGCTGTTTATGGGCATGAAGGAGGCCGAGGCGGTGAAGCTGTTCGCCAACACTTACTTGGCCCTGCGCGTGAGTTACTTCAACGAGCTGGACACCTACGCCGAGCTGAAAGGCATGGACACACAAGCCATCATCGACGGCATCTGCCTCGACCCACGCATCGGCAGCCACTACAACAACCCCAGCTTCGGCTATGGCGGTTATTGTCTGCCTAAAGACACGAAACAGCTGCTGGCCAACTACGAGGACGTGCCCGAGGACCTCATCCGTGCCATCGTGGACAGCAACCGCACCCGCAAGGACTTCATCGCCGACCAGGTGCTGAAGAAGGCTGGGTATTACGACTACTACGACCAAGGGCAGTACAATGCCGCACAAGAGAAACAATGTGTCATCGGCGTGTTCAGGCTGACGATGAAGTCGAACAGCGACAACTTCCGCCAGAGCAGCATCCAAGGCGTGATGAAACGCGTGAAGGCCAAGGGGGCGAAGGTGATTATCTATGAGCCGACGCTTGAGGACGGCACTACTTTCTTTGGCTCACTGGTCGTCAACGACCTGAAAAAGTTCAAAGAACAGTCGCAGGCCATCATTGCCAACCGTTATGATAGTTGCTTAGATGACGTGAAGGAAAAGGTTTATACGAGGGATATATTTAAGAGGGATTAAAACATAAATTGCCATTGATTTTCCGTATAATTCAAGGGTAAGAGAGAATTAGAGAATAAAACATTAATTGTCGTTAATTGTCCGTATAATTGTTCATTAATTGGGGTTTTAAGGTAGATTGACATTGGGGAAGAAAAGAAATTAACGACAAATTAACGGCGAATTACACGGTAATTAACGTTGAAAGAAAGGAAAGAAAGAAACGTGTAATTACCATCAATTGTCCGTATAATTGTTCATTAATTGGGATAAGAGAGAATAGAACATTAATTGTCGTTAATTGCCCGTATAATTGTTCATTAATT
>JAFWRA010000114.1 GCA_017508895.1 Bacteroidales bacterium | reverse complement strand
AGCCATCATGATTACCCACAAAATGCGCTTTCGCGGTATCGTGCCACGCTATTACGAACTGGACCGCCTTAACGCCTTCGACCTGCGCTTCCACGACAATTATTCACGCTACGTGCTCGAAAGGGTTGAGCAACAAATGGCAATGGAAGAAGAGCAACAGGAAACCGATTAGGGTTGTTTGCGTGGTTTAGCTCCTTTTTGAGGCTTGTAGCTCTTGCCGGTTCGGTTATGGGAAACCGCTTGGCGATGAACAAGGCGCACTGAGATTTCGTCACTACGCTCCTCACCTGCCACCGAGCAACCCGTATTTGAAATCTGCAAGCTCTTTGCACGTTCCGAGTCGGCAAAGACTTTCTCGCTCGACCAATACCTACCGGAACTGCCCACATCATAAGTCTTGTTTACATAATCAGCTTGTTTGTCGCTGATGCGGAATCCCGCTGCAGGCAAAAACACGGCACCTTTCGCTTCGAAAACGGAATTCCACGTTTCCTGACTAATGACATTGCTCCCGTAAGGCGTGTTCGACTCATTGGGACGATTAAGGTTGTAACTTCCCTTATTCCAGTTATCAGGTAGCAAAATCACGCCGTTCACCTCATCCACAATGGCTTTGGCATAACGAATGCCTGATTCGGTTTGGCGGTCATTGATGATATGGAACCATTCGTCGTTTGTCAAGGTTCGCCACGTGTTGCTGTTTTGATGCGTTTCGCCATCTTGATGAAGGCTGACGGTGTTGTCGCCCCAATCCACAAAAGCACCATAATCCTCATTATCGACTGAACGGAAGGTAGGGTTGTTGCCCGTCCCCCAACCAAAGAGGTCAATCCATTGTTCATCATCGGTTTCAGAACCATCGCTGTCATTTAGGCTGCCGATGCAGTCGTATTGGTGGGCTGCAATTCGCCACGTATTGGTACTGGCCTGGTATTGCAGATTACCTTGAGCAAACCACACCAAAGTATCCTGCTCTTCGTTCACCGAGAAAAGGCCGCGCACCGCGCCTTCAGGAACATCTACACATTCCGCAACCAGATTTCGCTTTCCAGCCACCTCGAAGGAATAGGAAGAAGCACTGGAAACCACTTTATTGCCTTCTTTCCAGCAAGAAAAAGCTTTTCCTGGCTTTATCACTTCAACCGTCAACGTACAGAACTCCCCTTTCTCGTATGAGCCCATGCCCTCCACTTGACATTCAAAATAGGAAAAATCCACACTAATGTCAAAATGGGGTTGTGGAGTCTTGATTTTAGGCTGATCACTCTCATTCACCATTGGGGGTTCGGTCTCGGTTGGAGTTGGAGCAGGCTCAGCGGAAACCACTTCTTTTTCTTCCGCCTGGAATATGGGCACGACAGGCTCAACCTGGGTTTGGATCTCCTTCAACGGCAACGAAAGCTTGAGCGCGGCGTCTTTCTCAATATCAAAATCCCACTCCAAGATTTCATAACCTTCTTTCACCAATCGTACCCTGTGTTTACCAACCGTTAACGACACAATGTTCGGAGTCTCTCCTTCCTCTTTGTTGTCAATGAAAATCGTGGCAAACATCGGCTCAGAAGACAAGTCAATTGATCCTGTATAGGGAGTCAGTCTTATCGGAATGCTTTTCTCGATGCCATCTTGGACCCTCAACGACGACAATTCATAACGATGGAAAAGCCTTTCATTTACGATGTACAAATTGTAGTTGCCACTTGAAAGTTTCTTGCGTTTTCCACCGGTGATTTCGTCGGCTGTAATCGGTTGGGGTCGATAGTTTTCGTCAAGGAGAGTTATTGATGTTTCCGAATCATGTAGCATCCTGGCTTCTTCTTCGCTCAAACCACTGAATTTTAACCATCCAAATTCCGGAATCAATGATATTTTCACAACTTTTTTCTCTTTCCCCACCTCAATCGTATCCATTATTTGATGATAATCCTTAGCCAACACTGAGTATGAATGTTTCCCCTCCTCCAGTTTTACTCCAACTCTACCATCACTTAAAGGCCACAATACTCCATCAACAAACAAAGCAGGATTGACTTCCTTCGGTGCAACCTGAAATACAACATACTGCACATTGCCCGCGTTAGCTCCAGAAGAGGGTGACACCGCAATCGGTTTCGTCGATTTCAGTTCAATAGAATAGGATCGGTAAGGTTCCACCCTATTAATTCCCAAATCCTTTGGTATTATTGTCTGACTACCCCATTCTGTGTTATAAATCACCACTGCTTCAATTCCTTCGGTCACCCAAACCCAGATTTGGCCTCGTTCATAACCTTTTGAATCTATCCAAGCATAGTAATTAATATCCTCCGATTCAACCTTGAACCGCTTAAGATATTCAGAAGGGATGTCCCCTAAATTGATTTCAAATCTCGCACAAGGTTTGTCATTGTCATCTGTTTCCGCATTCAATAACAGCCTTTCTCCCTCAGTCATTGAGAACACCTCAAAGCTTTGTGCCTCAACCATCTTGGCCGAGGACAAAACCAACAATAAAAACAAAAACCGTATTCCTTTTTTCATTAAAGACATGGTTATAATTTAAAATCTTTCAATCCAACCAACTCGTCGAAAGGTAGTTTGTCGCTCTGCCAAACCCTCGCATGGATGACCGGATAATTTTCCCTTCTTATGGTTTTTGGACGCAAGTCGACCACCAAGTAAAGATAGCCGACATCGCCATAAGTGTCGGAATGATACTCCTGCAGAAGACGAATGCCATATAGATTACCGTTGCTTGCCTTGGTGACCTCAACGTCCTTAAAGTTCAGGTTGATGAACTTCTTACTCTTGAATTGCCGCTTCAATCGGGCCATGTACTCCGCTTTCGACAGCTCTTTGTAAGTCACTTCATTTTTCATCTGGATTTTGTCCTTCACCTTATCATCACGTTTCTTCACCACATTACCTATGATAATCAAGGCGTTGTCGGAGAAAACCTGATCCAAATAAACGGAATCGTGCAGGGCGTATGCTGTCTGGTAGTCTTCGAGCAAGGTCAGCAGCTTCAGCTTGGAATCCTCGTCCCATTTTGTCCGCCCCATAATGACATTTTCATCCACATCGCAAAGCGAAAATGCCAGCGACTCAATCTTGTTGTCACTATTGAATCTAAAAACAACATCCTCGGTAAACTTATGGTTGTTGTTGAAAGCGAATTGCATTTTCAGGCCTTTGCACAGCGTAACATCGCCCATCTTCGTAAATTCGTATTGCGGTGTGCCAATAATGCTGGCATGGCCGTATTTGATCAAGTCTTCGAAATTGCTGTATCCCAACTGCGTGAACAACGAATTCTTGTCCTCGAAGCTATAATCTCTGCTTCGAATGGCTGACTCTATCATCTCCATGCTATTGCGCTGCTCCTGAAACGGTTCAACCGGCATGAAATCGTCCAGCATTGTTTCGCTTGTTTGTTGCATATCCATGGTGTCCGCCGACATGACGATTACCTCCTCCACTTCCGTAGCAACATTAAGAGGCTTTTTCTTGAGGGAAGCAATGTCGATGAACTTCACGGCTTCATCATCAAATGTGTAAAGGCCATCCTTGAGATAGGGTTGAATGTCTTTGTCAGACCTGTTAGGCTCGAAATAGACGATTCTGAACGAAACTTCGTCTTTAGGATAGTGCAAGGTCATCTTTCCGATTCCATCCTTGAGCATGGTGACATCCGATGTGCTGTTGCCGTCGAAATAGGTGTAATAAAGCTTAGTTACATTATGTCCCTTATAGCTTGCACGCAATTCCACATCATATTCACTCTGGTACTGTCCCACATGGGTTTCGTTATAGGATAACGCCTCCACTTCGATGCCTTCCATGAGTTCTTTCATCCGGTCTTTTATATGGAGAGCGGCTGGCACTTCATCGCCATCATCCGTTTTAATCCTGATATTCTCCTGATAGCTCATAATATAGCCGATATACCAATTCTCCAAAACATCATCGAATTTGTAGCTATCTACATGTCTGTCTCCATAATCATAAAATGCTTGCACCTCTCCAGTAAGCCTCTCCAGCCTTTCCTTTCGCTCTTGTATCTTTTTCTCCTCAATTTCCTTCATCTTTTTCTCCACATCCGACTTTTTGATGTAAACAAAAACCTGATAGTTCTTGTTCTTGCTTGAAGGTTTCTTAACCGGAAGAGCATTATAATAGGGAAGATTCACATCGGTAAAGGTCTCATTCATCTGCGAGAACACTTCTTGCTCAACGATTTCGCCGTTTTCTGAGGTGTGACTGATGTAATTACTGGTTTTCGACTTCACCTCTGTATTGATATTCTTAGCCAATCGAAGAATGGCTTCCTCCTTGGCTTTGTCATACGTTTCGGCATATCCAGATTCATGCAAGTACTCCGAGTCCTTCTTGATCATGTTCATCGTTTTATTGTTTTCCTTGATGTCCTCTTTGGAAATCTCCTGGGCTGAAACAGCTGTCATAGCGAACAACAAAAGAAAAGAAAGCAGTACTTGTTTCATATTACGCGAATTGTTTGTCATAGTCATTTACAATGCAGTTTTTGTCAATGAATTTAGAATGCAAAACCTAAGCCCACTCGGGGTTCGACGACTCCGAATCTGCTGAAGTCGGTGGTGGTCACAGCCTCGGCTGAAATAATGAACCCACCCAAATGCAACTGCAATCCAGCAGCAGCATCCATACCTCTGATACTAAGGTCTTTATTTAAATAAGTTTTCCCAAATTTGGCTTTCCAAGACACATTTCTCACTCCATAGCCAGCACCAAGACGGAAATAAAGCGGTTTAGCGATTCTCACCACTCCGCCAAACATGGCCGACCATCTATCCATAACAACCTCGCCAGTAAACGCGGGCTGTTCTCCATAGCTTGTATATCCCCAAGCATCACAAGTGCCGTCACTCGTGAAACCTTCCACGCTACCATTGGTCATAAGACTGATGAACCATCCCAAACGTTTCACGCCGCCAAAACTCAAGCCTGCCGCCCAATAAGACCTGTTTATCGATGAATAAGACTGGGGAACATAAACACCATTGGCAATTAAAAACGACTGCGATTTGATTTCATTTTTCTTTCCCACTTCCTCAGTCGTTATCTGGTCAGGCTCGACGTTCACATCGTCTTGTTCTATGATGCTTTCGTCCTTAATTTGCGGCTCAACAACTTGTTTTGGCTGAACGACTTGCGTTTCTTCCACAGGTTTCTTTGCAGGTTTCGGCAAGGGTTGACCCTCAACGGCTTCCAAAGGCACAAAAATATAGATGGGAGTGGAACCAACCACTTCTTCCCCTTCATACAATTTATATCCCACTGCTTCAATACGGAAGGAATGTTTGCCGCAATTCACCAATTTTCTTGTCTCGTGCCATTGTTCGCCATCCACGAACAATGAATAATCGGCATCAGCAGGATTGATGTCAAAACCAAGATACTGTTGCTGCAAACCGCTATTTGAATTTGAAACCGTAGTTGAGGAGCTTTGGTCAGATGCTACCAAGGTAACTTTCCAAGTATCCAAAGGTTCCACCGTTGCATCATAATCAGCCATGATATAGAGGACAAAATCCCCCAACACATCGTGTTTGATTTCAAATTGTTTGATTCCCGGCGATACCCAAACCCATATTTCATCGTTCTTTTGCACACGTTTCATCACATCCTTGCGCTTGACATCCTTATCACACTCAAAATAAAAGCCTTTTTGCAGTTCAGGGCTAATATCCTCTGTAACAACGCGAAACACAGCACAATCTTTCCCAAAATTATCCTTCATCGGATTCAATTCTGCCGTTTGATCTTTTGGAGAAGTCCTCTCAAAGCCAACAACCTCATATTTAGGTTCTTGGGCTTGCACTAAATTCAACATCGCCAACAGAATTGATAAAAGCGATAATCGTATATATTTTTCCATATATTTGTCACAATAATTGGCTGCAAAAATACTAATAATATCTGAACAGGCAAAGTTTTATTTAACAAAATCAACTCTGTGGTTAGAATTAGAAAACTTTCCTCCATCCGCAGCCATTTTTCCACTCCGAACAGCCATAAGCGGTTCTCCCTTTGATGATATGTCCCTTGCCACAAAGCGGACATGGCTGCCCAATAATAGCATCAGGATTGTCTTCGGAAGGCATGTCATTTCTGCGAGGGACAGTGCGCTGGCTGGAATCTATGCCTTCCGCTGCTTTCTTAGGTTTGGTAGCTTTTTTCGGGGTTGTTTTCTTCGGTTTCTCCTCTACAACAGTCGCGGCAACGCGCCGATTGCTGTTATCCATCATCACCGTAGTGACGATTTCCGTCACCATTTGTTTCAGTTCGTCAAGGAATTGTCGGGCTTCGTATTTATGTTGCTCAATCTCACGGAGTTTCTTCTCCCAGATGCCTGTTAGTTCGGCACTTTTCAACAAATCTTCATGGATGAGGCCGATGAGTTCAATGCCCGTGGGCGTGGGTTCGAGGCTTTTACGAACCTTTTTGATATAGTTGCGCTTGAACAATGTTTCAATGATGGCAGCTCGCGTCGATGGGCGCCCGATACCGTTTTCTTTCATCACCTCTCTAAGCGATTCATCGTCAACGAGTTTACCCGCCGTTTCCATGGCGCGGAGCAAAGTCGCTTCGGTATAAGGTTTCGGCGGCGAAGTCCATTTTTCGGCCAACTGCGGCTGGTGCGGCCCGTGCTCACCTTTGGTGAAAATGGGCAATGTTTTTTCCTCGTCCTCCTGCCCTTCTTTCTTTTCCTCGTCCTGTTTCACTGGCTTGATGACTTCGCGCCATCCCGGAATCAAAATCTGCTTGCCTGATGTCTTGAACTCCACTTTCTCCACTTTGCCCAAAACCGTAGTCGTAGCAAACTGACAATCAGGATAGAACACAGCAATAAAATGGCGGCAGACCTCATCATAAACTTTTTCTTCGGCAAAAGACAAACCTTGCGGCACCACTCCAGTCGGAATGATGGCATGGTGGTCAGTAACCTTGCTGTTGTCGAACACCTTCTTGCTTTTGGGCAACTTCTTCCCTGCCAAAGGCGAAGTGTATTCGGCGTAATTGGTCAGTTTCGCCAGAATGTCAGGGCATTTCGGGTAGATGTCGTCGCTCAAATAGGTCGTGTCCACACGCGGATAGGTGGTGTATTTCTTCTCGTATAGGCTTTGGATGGTCTGCAAGGTCTGGTCGGCAGACATGCTGTATTTCTTATTACATTCCACCTGAAGGGAGGTCAAATCATAGAGCTTCGGCGGGGCTTCCGTGCCTTTCTTGGTGGAAATGTCGGTCACGGTAAACTCTTTTCCCTCAACGCTTTGCAAATCCTTTTGGCCGTCCTCAACAGAGCCGTATTTGCCTTTGGTGGCCGTAAAGGTCGTGTCGCGATAAACCGTGGAAAGCACCCAATAGGCCTCTGGCTTGAAGTTCACAATTTCGTGGTAACGGTTGACAATCAGAGCCAAAGTGGGCGTTTGCACTCTGCCTATGGACAGCACTTGTCGATTTTGGCCGTATTTCAAGGTGTAGAGCCGCGTGGCGTTCATACCCAACAGCCAGTCGCCGATGGCGCGGGAAAGTCCGGCCTCGTAAAGCGATTGGTATTCGGATTGGTCTTTCAAGGTCTTAAATCCCTCACGGATAGATTCTTCCGTCAGCGAGGAAATCCACAAGCGCTGCACAGGACAATGCGCGGCGGCCTTTTGCATCACCCAACGTTGGATAAGTTCGCCCTCCTGACCGGCATCGCCACAGTTCACAATACTATCGGCCTTTTGAAATAAGGATTCAATGATTTTGAACTGTTTCTCCACGCCTTTGTCAGCAATCAACTTAATACCAAAGCGTTGCGGAATCATCGGCAGGCGACTCAAAGCCCATGCCTTCCACTGGTCGGTGTAGTCGTGAGGTTCTTTTAAGGTGCAAAGATGGCCGAAAGTCCACGTCACCTGATAGCCGTTGCCTTCCATGTAGCCCTCATGTGAGGTGTTGGCACCCAACACTTTGGCAATGTCGCGGGCGACGCTCGGCTTTTCGGCGATGCAGACAATCATTGGATTTCAAATTTAAAGATTTAAAATTCAAGATTTTACAACTTCGGATTTCAAATCTGCTGCCCGCAGTTTCATCAGATACTCGGCTTTGTCCTTTTGTGCCACAAACCACACCAAATCAGCGGGTTGGAAGGTGATTCGAGCCGATGGGTTCAGGATGAAATGCCCGTCGCGCTCAATGGCTATCACCATCGCATCGTACTTGTCGGCAAAGCCGGAATTCATCAGCGCAACATCAATGAGAGGACTGTCAGGCTCCACCTCCACTTTGTACAAATCCACCTCGCCGTCCTCATGCTCCTGAATCAAGACATCATCAAAAACCTCCACCCTCGGCAAGAGCAACCGCAAATGGTCCTCATGCCCAACAAATGTGATTTTATCATACGGAAACAGTTGAAAATCAGACTTTGGCAGTTCAATTACCTGCTTGCCGCGCTCCACGCTCACCACACTCACATTGTAGTTGTCGCGGAAATCGGTATCCTTGATGATTTGCCCCGAATAGACGCTGTCAGGGCTGAGCGTCATCTTCTGCAAATGGCAGTTTTCCTGCAAAATCTCAGGGATGGCAAACACCTGCATCT
>JAFWRA010000011.1 GCA_017508895.1 Bacteroidales bacterium | reverse complement strand
ACGTGATGCACCGTGCTTACTACGTGGACGGCGACCTGTACTACAGAGGTCAGCTGGTCATGGCCGCCAAGCAGTGATTGCTGGCGCGTGATCACGGCTCCAACGTGGACGGGAAAGGGCGTTTTGTACCCTTGATGGGATAAAAAATTGGAAATTTTTCCAAAAAAATGTCCAAAAGTGTGCCGTGAATGAAAATAATGCTTATCTTTGCATCAGTTTTCGATGCAAGAGCATTGAGAAAAAATAAAGTCGGATTTTTTTCATAATCTTTATATTGTTTTTCCCCTCCTTTTTCCCCATCAGGAGGGGTTTTTTGTTATATCCATTTCCAACACCACTCAGCCAAAGGCGAAGGACAACTAAGCAGGTTGCCATTACGCTGTAGGTTGAGAAAAGAGAAACGGATGCGGCTTTTTGGATGGTATTCTTGGTCGTACACCGTGATGCTTCTTCCACTGACGCAATTCTCGGCCTTCACCTCGACAGGAATGATTTCATCTTGCCATTGAATGACAAACTCCACCTCTGCCTTGCTTTCCGGCGACCAATAATTGGGTGTTTGTCCTTCCATCATCGGCATGAGCGACTGTAGGACTGCGTTTTCTGCCAGTGCACCCTTGAATTCTGTATAATTGGCAACGGAATCCATAATGACGTTGCCTGGAAGGTTAGCCAACCGTCGGAGCAGGCCGCAGTCGCAGGCATACACTTTGAAAGCGTCAGGTTCCTCGTATGCCTTGAGGGGCATGCTTGGCTTGGTGATGTTGTTGATGCGGTAAATCATACCAGCATCCTCGAGCCACAGTAGCGCGTCCTCATAATCTTTGGAACGAGCACCCGTTTTTACCACTTTATAGATAAATTTGCGGTTCTGTTTCCCTAATTGCGAGGGCAACGAATGCCAGATGGCATGGATGCGAGGAATCTCGCGTGGCTCGGCGTATTTGGCAAAGTCTAATTCATACAAGTCCAGTATGCCTTGTAAGATATGGTCTAATGCCTGCATGCCTTGGTTTTCCAATAGGGCAACCACGGCATCGGGCATCCCACCACTAATCATGTAGCGACGGTATTCGGTCTTCAACTTGTTCAGGACAATTTCAGGTAGACGTGTAGGTGCATTGAGACTTTCCACATACCCAAAAGTCTTTTCGTCGCTGACCCGCAGAAACTCCTTGAACGACACAGAGAACATCCTGACTACCTCTACCTTGCCGACAGGCACCGTCATCCTGCGTTTCTTTACGGCCACGCCGAGCAATGAACCCGCTGCAATAATATGATATTCAGGAGCTTCTTCGCAAAAATATTTCAGGCTGTTGAACGCTTCCTCACATTCTTGTATTTCATCGAAAATCAGCAAGGTCTTGCCCGCAATTAAAGGCACATCGCTATAAAAAGCTAACTCTTTTAGGATTCGATGAGGGTCTTTCGTTACCTGAAAAGCCGACTTCACTTCGGGCTGGCGGTCGAAGTCGAATTTGGCGCAATACTCGAAGCACTCTTTCCCAAAGGTTTCCATCGCCCATGTCTTTCCAATCTGTCTGGCACCTTTCAAAAGGATGGGCTTGCGTTTCGGATTGTCCTTCCATTGTTTGAAAACGTCGATAATGTCTCTTTTGATAATCATAACTTTTACACTAATAACTGCCGATTTGTGTATAGTTGATACACTTTTCGACACTTGTCGATGCAAAAATACTACTTTTCTTTAAAATGGCAATATTGTTACTTCGTTTTTTATGAACCGAAAAGTAAAACATTCATTTCAGCCCTTTTGGATGATTTTTGCGTGATGATGACATTTCTAGAATGTGAATGATAAAATCACTATTTTTGCCAAAAATTCGATAAATAGCATAATCAAATGAAAAAACTATTCTCATTAATCGCAGCATTAATGCTGACCTTGACAGTGGCTCGCGCCGACGAAGGCATGTGGCTGCCTTACGCCCTCAATGGACAAAACCTCGCCGAGATGCAAGCCATGGGCTGCAAACTCACAGCCGAGCAGATCTTCAGCTTCAACCAACCTAGCATCAAGGACGCCATCGTGCAATTCGGTGGCGGCTGCACTGGCGAGATCATCTCTCCCGAAGGCTTGCTGCTCACCAACCACCACTGCGGCTTGAGCTATGTGCAGAAGCACTCGTCCGTTGAGCACGACTACCTCACCGACGGCTTCTGGGCCAAGAGCAAGGGCGAGGAACTGCCTAACGCCGGTTTGTCTGTGCTATTTTTAAATAAGGTGGAAGACGTCACCGAGGAAGTGCTGAAAGGCGTCACGGCACAGACTAGCGAGGCTGAGCGCGATGAAATCGTCGCCAAGAACAGCCGTTCCATCGCCAAGGAACGCAAGGGCGATCGCAACGTGCGCGTCGAGATTGTGCCTTTCTATAGCGGCAACCAATACATCCTCTTCGAGTACGACGAGTACAAGGACGTGCGCCTCGTGTGCTGCCCGCCATGGGGCATCGGCAAGTTTGGCGCCGACACCGACAACTGGACCTGGCCGCGCCATAAGGGCGACTTCAACATCTTCCGCGTCTACACTGCCCCCGATGGT
>JAFWRA010000113.1 GCA_017508895.1 Bacteroidales bacterium | reverse complement strand
CCCATCTATATTTTTCACGGTATGCTTGATAGGGCAGTCATGCCTTCTCGGAGCATACAGATGTATAATGCGTTGAAGGAAGTCGGCAATGAAGAAGCCATTCTAGTCACTTATCCCGAGTTGGGGCATTTGTGTTGGGATGCGGCTTTTTCTACGCCTGGGTTGTTTGAGTGGTTGTTTGGGAAAGGTAGATAATACGATTCGGGCGGAATCCTAATGGGTCCCGCCCGAATTTTATTATGGATAGTTCTGTTTTAGAACGTTTCTGGCACAACCTCAGCCCCTTCGTCAGCCTCAAAATATGGCCGTTTTTCAAAGCCGAACATATTGGCAATCAGATTGCCTGGAAACTTGCGGATGCTTTGGTTGTAAGCCTTGGCGGCTTCGTTGAAGCGTTGGCGTTCTGTCAGGATGCGATTCTCGCAGCCCGCCAGTTGGGCCTGCAAGGTAAGGTATTCCTCATTGGCTTTCAAGTCTGGGTAGTTCTCGACTGAAACGATGAGACGGTTCAAGGAACTGCCTAAGTCGTCTTGTGCGGCTTGGAAGTCTTTCAGGTCGCTCTCAGTGTA
This sequence comes from Bacteroidales bacterium, assembly GCA_017508895.1. The sequence continues at coordinate 5,614 of JAFWRA010000113.1, read as the reverse complement.
ATTCTCGATGTCCACAGTGGTGGCAGCTGCTTTTTTGGCACGAGCCTCCGTTACGGCGATGAGGGTGCCTTGCTCGTATTCAGCGTAGTTCTTGACTAAGGCGACGAGGTTAGGCACCAGATCGGCACGGCGTTGGTAGACGTTTTCCACTTGTCCCCAAGCCGTAGTCATGGCTTCCTGTTTCTTCACGAAACCATTGTAGACACCGATGCCCCATATGAGGATAAGGCCTACAATGATGGCGATAATGACACTTGTCTTCTTCATGATTAGATGAATTCAAGTTTGTCCTGCGTGGTGTTCTTCTCGCAATAGTGGCAGTGCAGCTTGATGTTGCCTTGTGCGTCCTTGATGACGGTGAACTTGGTTGGCACGTCATGCTCCTTGTTGGTGACGCAGTTGGGGTTGAAGCATTTCACAATGTGCTCGATGCTGTCAGGGATGGTCACTGTTTGCTTGTTCACGACTTCAAAGTCCTTGATTTCGATGATGGAGGCAGTGGGGGCGACAAGGGCAATCTTGTTTACGTCTTCGGTCTCAAAGTACTTGTTGGAGGCTTTGATGAAGCCCTTGGTGCCGTATTTCTTGCTCTCCACGTTGGTGCCGAAATACACAGGGGTGCTGACTCTATCCAAGCCCAGGATCTTGACGACTTGGAACACTTTGTCGGCGGGGATATGGTCGATGACGGTGCCATTCTCGATGGCGGAAACAGTCAATTCTTTTTTCTTTTCCATGGTTCAGATTATTTAAGTCCTAAGATTGATGCAATTAAAGCTTGACGGGCGTAGACGCCGTTTTGTGCCTGCTGGAAGTAATAAGCCTTCGGGTTGGCATCGACGTCCACGTGGATCTCGTTGACGCGCGGCAGCGGGTGCAGAACGCGGCAGTTGGGCTTGGAGTTCTCCAGCATGGCGTTGCGAAGCACGTAGGAGTTCTTCACCTTTTCGTATTCCTCGGGGTCGGGGAAGCGCTCGCGTTGGATACGGGTCATGTAAATGATGTCGGAGTGAGGGATGGCATCTTCCAGCTCGGTGTATTGGTGGTATTCGAGATTGCGGTCCTTGATGTGTTGCTTCACCACACTCGGCAGCTTAAGCTCGACGGGCGAGACGAGGTTGAACTTCGCGTTGAAGTGGCACATGGCTTCCACAAGGCTATGGACGGTGCGGCCGTATTTCAGGTCACCAACGAGGGTGATCTCAAGGTTCTCAAGCGTGCCTTGTGTCTTGCGGATGCTGTAGAGGTCGAGCATGCACTGGGTGGGGTGCTGGTTGGCGCCGTCGCCAGCGTTGATGACCGGCACCTTCGACACTTCGGAAGCGAAGCGGGCAGAGCCCTCGATGGGGTTGCGCATGACGATAAGGTCGGCATAGCTGGCTACCATGGTGATGGTGTCGGCGAGTGATTCGCCCTTCTGTATACTCGTTCCAGCGGTGCTGCTGAAGCCGATGACGTTGCCACCCAGCAGTTGGATGGCGGTCTCAAAACTCAGGCGGGTGCGGGTGGAAGGCTCGAAGAACAGCGAGGCGATGATGCGCCCGTTCAGCAGGTTCTGATGCGGGTTTTTCTCAAAGTCCTCGGCGATGTCGAGGACATGGCAGATTTCCTCAGGTGTGTAGTCGCTGATGGAAATCAAGCTGCGGTTTTTCAGTGATATTGACATAGGCTTATTTGTTTGATTTGTTGTTGTTAGCAAAAAAAAGACGGCCAACAATGTGACCGTCAGTATGGGGTAAAAGGGAATTCAATTTGATGGAACCATTTGATTCCGTGCAGATAATCTTTTCCGATGGCTTGTTTAAGTATATCATCGGACTGCAAAAATAATAAAGTTTTTGATTCGGTGTAAGAGTAATGATTGATTTTTTTAAACTATCTCGTTACCACCACACGTTTTGTTATAATTCCGTTTCCAGTATCTATACTGATAATGTATGTACCAATTTTATGTCTGCTAATATTGTACTCAAATGAATCTCCTTTGACCTTGCATTCATATACGCACTGTCCAAGCATATTACTGATGTGGATGTGTTTGATGTTTTCGGCTTTTACTGTAATAAAGCTATTGGTGGGATTGGGGAATATGGTAGCTTTTATTGGAGTTGTTTCCACTAAAACATCATAATCAGTAAAAACTGCTATTATTGTGACGGGGAAAGGAGGCATTGTAAGTGAATAATAAAGAGGGTTCTTTAAACTACTAGGATAAATTGGAATTGTTTGTGTCGAATCTTCGGAATTGTATGCGATAATTGATAATAACTGCATGCTTGGATCTGGAATTACAGTTATTGTTACAATATCTCCCATCTGAGCCGTATTATCATAAACAATGATTTCTCCTCCTGTAGAAGTGTTGTCCGGAATAATGGCGTATTCATCGCAGTCTTCTATAATATTGTCACCAAAACCAGAAGGGCTGCTCCAATTAGAGGACATGTAAGCATCTTTATTTCCACAGGAGACGATTAGTTGTGGATTAGGGCCAATATACCAAAAGGGTGCTCCAATAAAGGTTGGTGGGGTGTCACAGAGACAAATAACTGTTGAAAGATTGGCACACGCGGTAAAGGCGTCGGATTCAATAGTTTCGACCGTATTGCCTATGATTATTTGAGAAAGACCTTCGATGCTGTAAAATGATAATTGACCAATGGTGGTAATGGAGTTAGGAATGGTAGAGTTTATACAACCTAGAATAATTCTGTTTGTTTCGGTTAAAACCAATGCGTTACAATCGAATCTTGAGTCATAGTTTGGATTGTTTGGATTGACTATTATCCCTTCCAATTCAGAGCAATAACGAAAAGCACTTTCAGGTATCTCAATCAGGCTTTCAGGTATATACAAAACGCCTTTTGCCGCATAGCATCCATAAAAAGCCTCTTCACCGATATGATTTAGTGTATTAGGGAAAAGAGGTATCTCGGATAGATTTTCACAATCTCTGAAGGCATAATCTCCAATGTATCTGATGTCTGTGGGAAAATTTATTATTTCATGTAAATCTTGGCAATGATTAAAAGTATTATCATGTATTGAGTCAAGGCTATTGGGCAAGGAGAGTGTTTGAAGGGCACTAGCGCTAAATGCATAATTTCCTAGTTTTGTGAGCGAAGATGGAAATATGGCGTAGGTCACACCGCTATATCTAAATGCTCCTGTTTGGATTTCTTGTAAGCTTTCAGGAAACACCACGCCTTCAAGAAAAGAACAACTCTCGAAAGAACCAAATCCAATCGATTGTAAAGAGTTTCCGAATGTAACACTTGTCATGTCGGAATATGCAAAAGCATTGTCTTCAATTGTGATTACCGAGTTGCCGATGTTTATTTCATTTGCTCCTACTCTATAAAAAAGATATTGTGGAATGGTTGTGACGCTGTCGCATATATTGAGAACGCTTATCTGGCATTTGATCGGACATTGATATGAAGAATTAAATTGAAGGTTTTTAGCGTTGAAATTAAATGTATCACAAACGCATCCACTAAAAGTGGTTATGTGTCCATCACAAAGGTGCTCAACGTTAACTCCAAGATTAATACAATCAAATGTTCCCATGTTATTAAACGGTAATTGGTTACTATTGATAGAAGTATTGTTCTTGGCGTTATAATCTATGCGAGAGATATTGGTACACCATAAAAAGGGATTTGCCCCAAATTGACTGACAGATTCTCCGATAGTTAATGTACCCGTAAAACCACACCATGCAAATGCTAAGTTTCCAATGGAAACGACATTGTTCCCTATGGTTAAATCACCATTGAATCCGCTGCACGACATAAAAGCCTCATCATCGATAATTGTTACAGATTCAGGAATGACCAGAGCCCCAGTAAAACCTTCACAACCCAAAAAACAACCAACACCAATGCGAGTTATTGTACTCGGAATTATTAATTCTCCAGTAAGTCCGAAGCAAGTTGCTAGAGCGTAGTCACCGATCTCGGTGACCGAGTAATTGATGCCATCATGGAGAACACTAGTTGGCAAAAGGATGTTTCCAGTAGGCATCTCGAATGGGTAGTAAGGAGAAATGGAGTCTTCTCCTGGGTAAGTTAAAGCTACAAAATGGTTGTCTTGATCAATGATGTTGTAATATAGCATTTGTCCAGTTGGGCACGTGGCAGAGAAATCAAACGCTATTGTAGGATTGGATAGGCCGAGGATGCAGATTGCTAAGATGATGTACATAAAGTTGCCTTCAATAATAGTTCTTTTTGTGTTCTTCATATCATTCAATGTGTTTGAGTGAGTTTCTAATGCAAAGATATGTTTTTTTTGCTTCCAAATTAAAAAAACAAATAATGTGTAGGTAATTTTATTATTTTTGCGCAAATTGTAATAATCTTATTATGTTAGAGCAAGTATTAAGACAATTATTCATAAAGTCATTCTCAACTTTATACGGACAGGAACCGCCTGTACAGCAGGTGAATTTCCAGAAAACGCGCCCCGAGTTTGAGGGCGACATGACCATCGTGGTGTTCCCCTTCGTGAAGCTGGCATGCCGCAATCCTGAGCAGTTGGCCAACGAGATGGGTGCCGAGATGATCAAGGAGTCGGACATGATTGCCAAGTTTAATGTGGTGAAAGGTTTTCTTAACCTCTTGATTTCCGACAAGTTCTGGATGGATTTCTTCAAGGCAAATCATGAGAATCGTGAGTTTGGTCGCAAACCGGTTTCAGGCAAGAATGTGGTCATTGAGTATTCTTCGCCCAACACGAACAAACCGCTGCACTTGGGTCATATCCGTAACAACCTCCTCGGCTGGAGTGTCTCTGAGATCATGAAGGCCAATGGCAAGAGAGTGGTGCGCGTCAACCTGGTCAACGACCGTGGCATCCACATCTGCAAGAGCATGTTGGCCTGGCTGAAATGGGGCAATGGTTGCACGCCTGAGTCGACGGGCAAGAAGGGCGACCACCTCATCGGCGACTTCTATGTGTTGTTCGACAAGAAGTTCAAGGAAGAGGTGAAATCCTTGCTGCCGGCCAACTACGACACCTTGGACGAGAAAGCCAAGGAAGAAGCCAAGGCCAAGGCTGAAGCTGAGTCCAAGCTGATGCAGGAAGCTCGTGAGATGCTGGTGAAATGGGAAGCCAACGACCCCGAGGTGCGTCACCTATGGGAGACCATGAACCAATGGGTGTACGACGGCTTTGATGTGACCTACAAACGCATGGGCGTTGCCTTTGAGAAGATTTACTATGAATCACAGACTTATCTATTGGGTAAGGCATTGGTTCAGGAAGGCCTCGAAAAAGGCGTCCTCTATCGTCGTGACGACAACTCCGTGTGGTGCGACCTCCGCGATGAAGGTTTGGACGAGAAGCTCCTGCTCCGACGCGATGGCACCTCGGTCTATATGACCCAAGACCTTGGCACAGCCCAACTGCGTGTCAAGGAATACGACCCGGAGAAGTTGATTTATGTTGTGGGTAATGAACAGATTTACCACTTCGATGTGCTGAAGCGCGTTCTTGTGCGCCTCGGTCGCGAGTGGGGCAACGATATAGAACACCTTTCCTATGGTATGGTGGAACTGCCCAACGGTAAGATGAAGTCGCGCGAGGGCACCGTGGTCGATGCCGATGACCT
>JAFWRA010000112.1 GCA_017508895.1 Bacteroidales bacterium | reverse complement strand
GCGTTGCCAACGACATCCCGCTGCAGGAAATTTATGGCGACAAAAACGCCGACCTGCTCGTGGTGAGCTGGGGTGGCACCTTCGGTACTGTCCGCACCGCCGTCGAAGGTCTGATGGAACAAGGCAAGAGCATCGCCCACGCCCATTTCGACTACATCATGCCGTTGCCGCGCAACACCGAAGAAGTGCTGCAAGGTCACAAGAAGATTGTGGTCTGCGAAATCAACCGCGGCCAGTTTGCCAAGTACCTGCGCATGAACTTCCCGGAGTACAAGTGCGAGCAATATAATAAGGTGATGGGTCTGCCGTTCACCATCGGCGAACTCGAGACCAAGTTTAACGACCTCTTAAAATAACACGACTATGGAAAATCAGAATATTGAAAATCAGGCTGTCCAACTGACAAAAGAAGATTTTGCAAGCGATCAGGTGGTGAAATGGTGCCCCGGCTGCGGTGACCATGCCATTCTGAAGGCCGTTCAGGACATTTTCCCGAAGTTGGGTAAGAAGAAGGAAGACATCGTTGTCGTCAGCGGCATCGGCTGCTCCTCGCGTTTCCCCTACTACATGAACACGTATGGTTTCCATAGCATCCACGGTCGTGCTGCCGCTGCCGCCACTGGCGTGAAGCTGGCCAACCCGAACCTCAGCGTGTGGATGATCACTGGCGACGGCGACTGCACCGCCATTGGTGGCAACCACTTCATCCATGCTTGCCGTCGTAACATCGACATCAACTTGATCCTGTTCAACAACCGTATCTACGGCATGACCAAGGGTCAATTCTCGCCCTGCACCTTCCGTGGCACGAAGACCAAGACTTCGCCGCAAGGCACTTATGAAGACCCGTTCAATCCGGGCGAACTCGCCATCGGTGCCAAGGCCACTTTCTTTGCCCGTGGCGTGGACATCAACCCGAAGGAATTGAGCGAGATTTTCTGGGAGTCGTATAAGCACGACGGCATCGCCGTGACTGAGGTCCTGCAAAACTGCATGATTTTCTCCAACGGTGTGCATGAGAACATCACCGGCAAGGATGTCCGCGACGACATGCAGGTGAAGTGCGTCCATGGCCAGCCGCTCATCTTCGGTAAGAACCGCGACAAGGGTATCCGCCTGAACGGTAACCAACTTGAAGTGGTGAAGATTGGCGAGAACGGCATCACCGAGAAGGACTTGCTCGTCCACGACAAGACCACCGAGGACACGGGTGTCCACATGATGCTGGCACACATGATGCCGCCTCATTTCCCCGTGGCCATCGGCGTCATCCGCGACGTGAAAGCCCCGACCTTCAACGACAGCCTCGTCGAGGTCATCGAGAAGGAAAAGGCCGCCTCGAAGATCAAGAACATGGACGACCTGCTGAACAGCGGTTCGACTTGGACGATCGAGTAATCGCAAAGCGTTTTTGAAATGAAAAATCCCGTTCTTTGGAGCGGGATTTTTTTTATTATTTGGTGGTTGTTTAGAAAAATGATTACTTTTGCAATATGAAGACAAAAAATGAATATATTGAACTGATTGAAAATCAAGAAGATGAATTGAGAACGGTTTTTGGAGTTCGCTCGCTTCGTCTGTTTGGCTCAGTGTCTCGTGACGAACAGGTAGAGGGAAGTGATGTTGATGTTTGTGTGGAGATGGAGCCACAAGCCTATTTGATGGTGAGATTGAAACGATTCCTTGAGCGTCTTTTGGGTTGTTCAGTTGATGTCGTTCGAATGCATAAACACATGAATCCGTATCTTTTACAAGAAATCAATCGCGATGGAATTTACGTCATTAAATAAACGGGAACAAGTAATTGGTTGATGTTATAATTGCACAAAATCCTGAATCCTCATAACCTTTACATACGGAAAACCAATATCTTTCAAAACATTAAAGTGCTTGTCGTTTGAAACAAGCAACTCTGCTCTTCCACATATCGCGCAATCAACAAACTTATTGTCGTCAGGGTCTGTCACAATATAACCAAAACGCCAAGAAGGGTAGACCCTGATAAAGTTAGGCATATTTATCAGAGTCTTAATGATGGCTTCGGCAAAAGCAGGTGAAGTCTTTTCCGAAATGATTTCCTCATATTCCAACAAAATTTCATTGGAAACGCAAATCTCCAATTGTCTGCTCAAAAAGTTAGTCCAAACTTTGTGATAAGGGCTTTTTGAAGGCAGAATGGCGAGGAGACAATTGGTGTCAATAACAATCCTTCTCATTTCATTGGCGGATAAGGCGTTCTCCAATGCTCTTCCAAAATGCGTTCAATGGCTTCTCCGTTGAGTGTGCCTTCATCCCAAAGACGGTCGGCTTCTTTTTGAACTTGTTTGGCATAGAATTCAGCCAATACTTCTTTCAATTCAAGCATCATCTTCTCGCTGTCGCAATGGTTGAACATTTCGAGCAGGTGCAACTGAATAGGATTCAATGTAGTTTGTTCGGCGTACATGGTATTCTTGTTTTCAATGCGCAAAAATACAAAAACGAATCATTCTCCGCAAGATGATGGGGAAAATCATTATTTTTGCAATCGTAAAAACAACCACCCATGAGCGAGGAAGAGAAGAAAACCAATGACGAAGAAAAAACCATCCCGAGACCCGATGGATACACGATTGTGAAGTATGCCTTTGGATGGGTGTTATTTATTTCTATGCTTTTTAGTTTGGTGATTTCTGCAGTCCTTATAGTGGCTTTTAATGATTGTTTTAGTGAGACAGTTGGTTGGTTGGTTTGGATTATGCCTTTAGTTGTTTATGCGTTGTTTTTTGTCATTGGTTATAAAATCACGGTGGTGAAAGTAAATCTCAAAATTTCTGATGAGGGTTTAGAGCAGACAAGATTGTCAGGC
>JAFWRA010000010.1 GCA_017508895.1 Bacteroidales bacterium | reverse complement strand
TTTCTTGTCCAAGCCATAGGCCAAAGCAGCAGCCGTAGGCTCGTTGATGATACGGCGCACGGTCAAGCCGGCGATTTCGCCAGCTTCCTTGGTGGCCTGACGCTGAGCGTCGTTGAAGTAAGCCGGTACCGTGATGACGGCTTCGGTGACCGTCTGTCCGAGGAAGTCTTCAGCGGTCTTCTTCATCTTTTGCAGCACCATGGCAGAGATTTCCTGCGGGGTGTATTGCTTGCCGTCGATGTCGATACGAGGCGTGTTGTTGGGGCCTTGCACAACTTTGTAAGGCACACGACGCATCTCGGCGCCTACCTTGTCGTAGGTCTCGCCCATGAAACGCTTGATGGAATAAACGGTACGCAGCGGGTTGGTGATGGCCTGACGTTTGGCAGGCTCGCCGACCTTACGCTCGCCGCTGTCGGTGATGGCAACCACGGAAGGGGTGGTGCGGTGGCCTTCGCTATTGGCGATGACGACCGGCTCGTTGCCTTCCATAACGGCCACACATGAGTTGGTTGTACCTAAATCGATACCAATGATCTTTGACATAGTTTTGTTCTCCTATTTTTATTTGTTATTTTGTTTGTTGTCTTTTTTTTCGTTGCAGTTCAATTTGCAACGGCCTCCCTTTGTCAATCTTTGTGCCAAAAGAAAAAACTGACAAAATGACAATATTTTGATTTTTGTTCCGTTTTCAACCTGATTGTCCTTGCCTAGTCAGGGATTTTACTTACCTTTGCACCTTATTTTTCAAAAACTACGCCCATTTACAATGAAGAAAATAGCCGCTATCGTTATTTGTTTGTTATTGTCGTCTGCCGCTTTTTCACAGGACAACGGTGGTTTCTTTAAACGTTTGAGGAATCATTTTGTCGTATACGACACCATATATATTTATGTCACACCTTCAGAAAACGACTCCGTTATCAATGTTGATGACGAGGAGGAAGAAGACGAGGAGGAAGAGGAGGAATTTTCAGAAAGCATTCCGATACCTATCGATACCCTTTACACCTTTGACAAGTTTCGCAAGGTGATTCTTTTTGACAACAATACATGGTTGTACTATAATCTGGAAAAGCCTGTTATTCCCGATTCGCTGAGCGACGACCACTGGGATACTGAATCCATCCATAGCTATAAAGACATCGCCTTGAAGGATCTTCCTGATACTGTGACTATCACCCTCGTTGATTCCTTGCATGGGTATTGCATCCCGCATCCAGGCCCGGTGACTTCGCAGTTCAAATTCAGATGGCGTCGTCCCCACAGGGGTGTTGACATTGGTTTGGACACGGGCGATGCGGTGTATGCCGCATTCGACGGTGTGGTACGTGTGGATATGCCGACCCGTATGTCAGGAGGTTATGGCAATGTTATCGTCATAAGGCATGTGAATGGGTTGGAGACCTATTATGGACACCTGTCAAAGCGTCTCGTTAAGAGTGGAGATATCGTCAAAGCGGGTGAGTTGATTGGCTATGGCGGCTCGACGGGGCGCTCCACTGGTCCCCATCTCCATTTCGAGACCCGTTATATGGGACAAAGCTTCGACCCCGAACGTATTTTTGACTTTGAACGCGGGACACTCCGTTCCGAAGAGTTTCTTTTGAAAAAGCACTATTTCAGCATCAATTCGCATTATGGTCAGACCGACCAACAGTCTTTGGCTGCATCAAAGAAAACGCCAAAAGACACAGCAAGCAGTTCCAAAAAGGTATATTATAAGGTGAGAAAAGGTGACAATTTGGGCAAGATAGCGAAAAAGCACGGGACTACGGTCAGTAAGATTTGTAAACTCAACGGAATCCGTGCAAACAAGGTGTTGAAAGTGGGACAAACCATTAGGGTGAAATAATGGCGAGTCTCTTTTGGACTAAAAATCAAGGTTAAACGACACATAATATCGCGGTTTCTTCGCGATTTGTCCGTCTTGTATGCCCCAAGCCACATCACCTCGGATGAAATAGCCTAAAATCGTTGTGCGCAGACCAAAACCAATGCCTCCCACCAAAGGCTCTTTCAGCTCTGTGACCGTAATATCAAGGTTGCCATCACTGATTTGGGTGTTGTAGAGCGAGTTGCTTGGGTCGTAGGGATTCCAACCTGTCCAAGCGGTGCCGAGGTCGCCGAAAGCCACGATCTGAAAATCCTTGATGAATTTCATGTTGATGGGTCGGTCCATGAAATAGCTGAACACAGGGAAACGTAATTCGCTATTTAATACTACGAAGTTATTGCCGTTGCGGATGTTCTGTCGGAAACCACGCATGTTGGTGGCAAGGGTTTGATAAGCGTAGTTCTGTGTGTAGTCAATGGAAGTGCCATTGTCAAAGGAAGCCAGAATCCAATTGTCGACGCCGCCCATGTAATAAATGAGTTTCTGCTGTCCAAACGAACTGCTTCCCGCAACGCGGTTGGCCCAAATGAAATTGCGGCTGATTCGTGTGTAATGTCGATAGTCGAAGCCGACCACCACCATGTTGTTGGTGTTTCTTGCGATACGCTGGTAATACTCGGCGAAGATTTTTCCTCTTGAGCCTACGAGCAGGTTAGTTCCAAGTTTCTTGGAGTTGTCGTAAACGAGTTCGGCTCTTATTCCACCCCAGTTGTCATAAACATCTTTGTCGGCAAGACTGTAGTCGTCGATGGCCAGGTTCACTTGATGGTCGAGTCGATAGATGGCAGTGCCTCTGAGGCTTAGAATCTCACTGAAAGGATAGCTCAAAGTGTAGAAAGCTTCGTTCGTGAAGGTGCGGTAATAGAATTTGGAGTAGTTGTCGGTGACATAGCGGTGCAGGGTGATGCTCTTGTCCAAGCGTTTGCTGTAGTCGCTGAAGCGTAGCATGTACTCGTTGTTGATGAGGGTGGTGTTGAGCTTTACGCCGAGTTCGATTTTGTAGTCTTCCATCAAGTCTTTCATCTTGGTGCCTAGGAAGACGTTGAAGCCCGAATTGAGGTAGATGGGCGAAGCGCCGCCACTGAACGGCTGGTAGCTATAGTTCATGCTAGTGAAGTCAATCTGGCTCATCAGCTGGTCGGCAAAGAGCTCAACATAGTAGTTGTTGGGCCGTTGGAAGGTGTCTTTGGGACGAGGTCGAGGCGCGGGAGGGTTGTCTTGGGCGACTTGCTGAATGGAATCACCTCCAATCAACCCGTTGATTTGTCTCTTATGACGTGAATATCGGTAACTTGCAGAGAAACGGTGTTTTGAAATGGGCTCCACAATGGTGTCTTTCTCTTTTTGGATCCATTCGTTGAGAAGTCGTTTCTGTGCGTATGGACTCATTTGACTGATGTTCTGTTCGTGTCCGCGCAGGATGGGCGACATGAAGAACTTCTCTCCGTTTTTGTCTGCCATCAGCAGGGCAGCTTTGTGGTCGCGGGGTTGGTAACTGTAGTCGATGATGTTGGTGGAATAGTCTGTAAGTTGCTCTTTCTTGCCGAAGTAGCGGTAGTGCACAATCGTGTCAATATGGCTGATGGCACTGTCGAAACGGATTTGGTAGAGGTTATAAAGTCCGCTCGTGTCGCTTAGGTAGAGCAGGCTCCCGTCTTTCAGCGGCTCGGGTAGGATGTTGTTGGAAAAACGCTGTTGGGTCAGGTTTTGCAACACAGCGCCTTTGTTTTGATAATTGTAGGCGTAAAGGTTAAACTGTTTGTTTTGGAAAACGATTTGTTCGTCAGTCTTCAGTGTGTCATTTTGACGGTTCGAACTGAACACGATCTGACGGTCGTCGAAGGTGAAGACTGGGGTCAGGTCGGTGTGCCAGTCGTTGGTGATTTGTTCCAAGGTGTTGGAAAACAGGTTGTAGACATAGATGTCGGGCTTGCCCATGCGGGTGGCTGCCAACACGATTTTTCGGCTCTTGTGGGCATAGCAAAATGAACTTACCTTTTGGAAATCAAATAGATAAGTGCTGGCTTTCTTGCCTGTGTTGACATCAAGGTTGAACAGTTGGATTTTGCCTTTCTCTTCAAGGATGAACGAGAGTATTTCGCTGTTGGGATGCCAAGCAAGAAGTGGGAAAGAGGTGTCGATGTGCTCGTCGGAGTGGTAACCGGCCTCGAAGAGCTGCTGCCTATTGCCACTTTGCATGTCTTCGAGCCACAGCCTGATTTTGCCCTCGTCGTTACTGACGTAGGCGATATACTTTCCGTTGGGGCTAATGGAAGGCTGGGTGAAAGTGCGGTATTTCTTGTATTTCAGTTTCATCACGTCAGTGGGCAGGTTGACTAAAAGGGTTTCGAAGCGTGTTTTATAGAAGTCGTACCATTCCTCTATCAGCGCTTTGTATTCCTTGCCAGTGACGTAAAGCAGCGCCTTCCTGACGTTTTGCGCGTTTTCAGCCAATGTCAAAATGTCGTTGAACGACTTGCTGCCGTATTGCTCATCGATGAAGTTCCAAAACGAATAGCCTGCAATCAACGCGTCATCATCGCGCAAATGGTTGATTTTTTTATAGTTGCCTGATACGATGCCGCGTTGCAGTTGGTTTTCTTTATAGCAGTCCCAGTTGCCGGCAATGAAAGCTACCAAACCATCTTGGAACCATTGTGGGATGTCGTAGCGGTAGGAATTGCGGATTTGTGAGCCAACTGAGATACCGTTCATCACCTGGCTGAATAATAGCCGGGCGATGCCTTCACGGATTTGCGCCTCAAAATGGGTGTAGTCACCGTCGAAGTAAAGGATGACTTTGGTGCCGATGATTTTGGTGATGCCTCCCGTGTTTCCGATTTCCTCTTCCTCAAGGTCGATGTTGCTCTGCTTGAAGTCGCCCATGCTGTTGAATACGATGAACTGGATTTTCTTTCCGAAGCGGCTGCTGAGGCGGTTTTCAAGTTGTGGAATCTGGTCTTTGGCGTAAGCTTGTGCATATTGGGCGAGGTCGTTGCCGCCTTGGTAGAAATACACGTCGAAGTTGTCGTTCATGTAGTACGACCAATGGAAGTCGCCCCACTGCACGCGGTTCTTTCCGAAAGGCATGTTCATGCCGTTGTAGAACTGGGCAAGAGCCATTGGGGTTATGGCCAAGAACAACAATAGTAGAATCGCGTATTTCTTTTTAGATGCCATCTAATCAAAATTAGCGTACAAAGATAGGCAAATTCTGAATACTAGCGAAAAATCCTTACCTTTGCCACGAAAAATGCATCATGGTCCTGAGCTTGTCGGAGGACCGCAACAAATTAGAAACTATGCTTAAACTTGAACAATTCGTCTTCAATCCCTTTGCGGAAAACACATACGTCGTTTATGACGACAATACCAAAGAATGCGTCATCATCGACCCTGGCTGCTCCAATGTGGGCGAGGAAAATGAACTCTTTGGCTTCATCGACAGCCATAACCTCAAACCGCTGATGGCTATCAATACGCATGGCCATATCGACCATATTGTTGGCAATGCAGCTGTGAAAAAACGGTACGGCATCGAGGTGGCGGCACATCCTAACGTGAAAAACGACTTTCAACGCTCGCAACAGCAAGCAACGTTGTTTGGGATGTCCTTCGCGAGTGACTGCGGCTTGCCCGACCGTGACTTGGAAGACGGCGAAGTCATAAAAGTGGGGGAGAGCACCCTTGAAGTTATCAGCACGCCTGGCCACGCCATGGGTAGCATCAGCCTTTATGCCGAAATCGAAGGCTGGGTCTTCACTGGCGACGCGCTTTTCTGCCGCAGCATCGGCCGTACCGACTTCCCAGGTGGCAACTACGAGCAGCTTCGCACGAACATCATCGAGCGGCTGTTCCATCTTCCCGATGATACGGAAGTATATTCCGGTCACGGCGAAATCACAACTATATTTGACGAAAGGAAGTATAATATGTTTCTTTGATGAAACGGTTGGCTAATATATTGGTATTCTTGTCTTTAGCATCTTTTGTTTTTGGACAAGACGAAACTAGGGTTATTGATAGCCTTGAAAGCGTTATGGCAAATCAGGAAGGGCGCGAGAAGGTTGAGACTATGATGGAACTATCCAAGGCATTCTTTGACTATTCATTTGATGAGTGTATAGATTGGGGTGAAAAAGCCATAAAGGAAGCAACTCGATTTCAAGATGTGGAATTAGCGGCTAAGGCATATTGGAGAATTGGAATTCGTTATCTTGACCATTATGAATTTGATTTGGCTCTTGATAATTTTAATAAGGCTTCAGAACTCCTTAAGAATAAAGATGATACAGATTTGCTAATGCGAGTGCTGAATACTAAAGGTAGAGTTGAGTTGTTTATGGGAGAGATGGATTCAGCTTTAATCACTTATCAGAAAGCATTGAAGGTATCGAAAAACATTGGTGATGAATTGAATTGTGCGGATGTTATCAACAATATGGCTTACATCTATTACCAACAGAATGACATGAACAAATCTTTGGAGTATTTCAAAGAGGCAAGAAAACGGTTCGAAATGGTTTATGACACGTTGTCAATAGCGCAATGTGACAACAACATCAGTAACATTTATGTTGAAAGACAGCAGTTTGATGAGGCTCTGTCATTGTTACGGAAGGCGATACCAGTCTTTGAGCAATTCGAAGACGAGGCTTCTTTGGCTCATGCATATCAAAATCTTGGAACGGCGTATGCAAGTGGTTTTGTTAAATTTGATTCAGCCTTGGTATATCTGCAAAAATCAATTATATGTGCTGAAAATGTAGGCGACCAAATTACCTTGATTGAAGACGAATTGGAATTGGCTAATGTAATGCGGCAGTTAAATAGGGAAGGGGAAGCAATAAGTCTTTATCAATCCGCATTACATTCCTCAGAAGCGATGGATTATACCATTGGAATGTTGGAAGCCTATAAAAATCTCGGTATACATTACAATATTGAAGGCGATTTTACGACTTCTGCAGTCTATTTGAGAAGATGCATGGACTTGGCCACAGAGAAGGGCTTCCAATTGTATGTAAATACAGCTCGCCCATATCTGATTGCTGATTATGCTAGACTTGGTCAGTTGATGGAGATGAAGAAGGAACTGGGATTATTGGTGGATAACTATGAAGGTATCGTCAATGAGAACAATGCTTTGGACGAGGAGCTGGCTCGTTTGAGTGATGATGCCCAAGGCCTCCTCCAACAATACGAATCCCAAAACGAACAGATCGAAACCCTCAAAGCACAGCGCAACCAATATCGTTTGGCCTTCTTCGGTTTGTTGGCTATTGCACTTTTCACAGTGGTTTTGTTCGTGGCCTATAAAATTGTTAGTAAAAAACGGGCCAAAATAGAAAAGGGTTGAAAAAAACCTTACCTTTGCACGCAATTTTGAATCTTAAATCTTTAAATCTTAAATAAGTAACACGTTATGATCGAGAAAATCACATCATCACAACAAGCTATGGACCTGGAAGCCAAGTACGGTGCCCATAACTATCACCCGCTGCCGGTCGTCCTCGCCAAAGGTAAGGGCGCCAAAGTGTGGGATGTCGAAGGAAAGGAATACTTTGACTTCCTGTCGGCTTATTCCGCCGTCAACCAAGGCCACTGCCACCCGAAAATCATCAAGGCCATGACCGACCAGGCCGAACGCCTCACCCTCAGCAGCCGCGCCTTCTATAACGATGCACTCGGCGTGTGGGAAAAATATGTGACTGAATATTTCGGCTACGACAAGGTGTTGCCCATGAACTCGGGCGCCGAAGCCGACGAGACGGGTCTGAAGCTGGCCCGCCGTTGGGGTGTCGTCAAGAAAGGTATCCCGAACGATAAGGTGAAGATCGTGTGCTGCGAAGGCAACTTCCACGGCCGTACCATTACCATCATCACGATGAGTAACGACCCTGAGTCGTATGCCAACTATGGCCCCATGACTCCCGGTTTCATCCGCATCCCTTACAATGACCCCGATGCTCTGGAGCAAGTGCTGGCTAAGGAAGGCAAGGAAATCGCTGGTTTCCTGTTAGAGCCCATCCAAGGTGAGGCTGGTGTCTATGTGCCCGATGACGGTTACCTGAAGAAGTGCTACGACATCTGCAAGAAATACAACGTGCTGTTCATGGCCGACGAGGTGCAGTGCGGTATCGCCCGTACAGGTAAGATGCTGGCTTGCGACCACGAAGGCGTGCGCCCCGACATCCTCATCCTGGGCAAGGCCCTCGGTGGTGGCGTGGTGCCGGTCTCTTGCGTGTTGGCCGACGACGACATCATGCTGAACATCAAGCCCGGTGAGCATGGCTCCACCTTCGGCGGCAACCCCATCGCTGCCCGCGTGAGCATCGCCGCCCTCGAGGTCATCAAGGAAGAGCATCTGATGGAAAACGCCGAGCGTCTCGGTAAGATTTTCCGTGAGGAAATCGGCAAGATCAAGAGCCCGATGATCGAGAAAGTGCGTGGTAAAGGCCTGTTGAACGCCGTTATCATCAAGCCCAAAGACGGTAAGGAAGCTTGGGACGTGTGCCTCAAGATGCGTGACCTCGGTCTGCTGGCCAAGCCCACCCACCAGCACATCATCCGCTTTGCTCCGCCTTTGGTTATCACCGAGGCCGAGCTCCGCGAAGCCATCGAAATCATCAAGAAGGCCATCGCCTCGTTTGAATGATGAAGAAATAGGTTCCGAGTAAAAATGAACGAACCCCGAGAGTATTAAAACTTTCGGGGTTCGTTCGTATTAGGTAACACTGTTGTTCAGATCTTGTCACCGTATGCGAGGTCGCCGGCATCGCCGAGACCAGGAACGATGTATTTGTGTTCGTTCAAAATCGGGTCGATGGCAGCGCACCACAGTGTGACGTTGTCAAGAGGCTTGAACAGTTTCTTCAAGTTTTCGATACCATCTTGTGCTGCAATGACGCAACACAAGTGTAAGTGTTTCGGGATGCCTTTGGTGCAGAGGGCTTGGTAGGCCAATTCCAGACTGCCGCCCGTGGCCAACATGGGGTCGGCGATGATGACAGTTTTGTCGGTGAGGTCGGGCGCAGCCAAATACTCCACCTTGATGCCGACGTTTTCATGCTTTTCGTCAAGATAGTAACGATAGGCTGAAACAAAAGCGTTGCCTGCGTGGTCAAACACATCAAGGAAGCCTTGATGGAAGGGGAGACCGGCACGAAACACGGTGGCGAGCACAATATCATCGTCAGGTGTGTTGGCCATGGCCATGGCCAAAGGTGTCTGGATAGTTTTTTCGGAATAATGAAGTGTCTTACTGACTTCGTAAGCCATCATTTGCCCGATGCGCTGCAGGTTGTGCCTGAAAGTGTTTCTGTCGGATTGAACCTTAATATCCCTCAACTCAGCCACATATTGGTTGATGATGCTGTTTGTCTCTGCAAAATTGATGATTTTCACGGCACGATGGTTTGGATTGTCTAACTGAATTTTGCCACGATAGGAATTAACCTTTCTGAACCGAAGGCACGAGGCGAAACACGAAGGATGGGAGCCACTTGATGACGTTTGAATTCGTTGCGGTTCACCATCTTGATGGTTCGCTCAACCACTGCTCTCTCAAAACCTTGGGCAATGATTTCCTCTGCTGACTTGGAGCATTCGATATACTGATACAGAATTTGGTCGAGGAGGCTGTAATCGGGAAGGCTGTCGCTGTCTTTTTGGTCGGGACGCAACTCGGCAGAAGGAGCCTTTTCGATGGTGTGCCATGGGATAATCTCTTCATTTCTGTTGATAAAGCGTGACAGCTCGTATGCCTCTGATTTATAGACATCACCTATGACTGACAGACCGCCACACATGTCACCATAAAGGGTCCCATAACCCACCGAAGCCTCCGACTTGTTGCTCGTGTTGAGGAGCACATTGCCGAATTTGTTGCTGAAAGCCATTAGGATGACGCCACGTATACGGGCCTGAAGGTTTTCCTCGGTGACATCGAAAGGACGACCTTCAAAGAAAGGCTTCAAAGCAGTGTCAAAACTGTCGAAAATTGGCTTGATAGCTACCGTGTCATACCGCACACCCAGTTTTTCGGCCAATGCCACGGCATCGCTCACCGAATGATCGGTGGAAAACTGAGAGGGGAGAAGAACCACGCGAACGTTTTCGGAACCGATAGCCTTGGCAGCAAAATAGGTCACCAAAGCTGAATCCAGACCGCCGGAAAGGCCAATGATGGCGTTTTTGAAGCCCATCTTTTGGAAATAGTCACGCACGCCAATCACCAGTGCGTCGTGAATCAAGGACATCTTTTCAGGGATGACCAAGCGGTCTTCGGAGGCGCGATTAATAAATAAGTTGTCCGTATTAACTATCTTCACCGCTTCCTCGAAGAAGGGTAGGGCGGTATCAATATAGCCGTTGCTAGCAAAGGCCATCGAGCCTCCATCAAAGATGAGGTGTGTCTGTGCCCCAACTTGGTTGACCATAATTAAAGGTAACTCGTGTTTCAATACGGTTTGGCGCAACACATTGCTGCGGTAATGTGGCATGGTGTAGTCGAATGCCGAGGCTGCCAGGGCGATGACAATTTCTGGATTTAGCTTTTTGAGTTCGTCCACCTTGTTTTCCATCAAGATGGGGTCGGTTCCATGATTGGCCAAATCGTCGCCCAAGGCGACCGCAATGTGATGTCCAGCCCAGTCCAGCAGATGCTCATCATCGTGGGATGGTTCGAAATACTTGCGTTCATCAAACAAAGGATTGTCGCCAATATACTTTTTCTTGAACACCTGACGCTGGTTCTGATACAGGAATATGGCCGCATTGAACAAAGGCTTTTGTCCTTCAATATCATTTCGCAAGGGAGCGCCCACCAAAACAGGGATGTCGAAACATTTTTCGGCGATTTCGTCCAAAGCCTTTTGGCAATTGTCAATGAAGTCATCGAACTCCAAACAGTCGAAGGGGAAATAACCGCAAACGGATAGTTCGGAGAACACGACCAAATCGGCGCCATCCGCTTTGGCTTTCAGGGCTGCGCCTATGATTTTCTTTGTGTTCTGCTCAAAATTGCCGATGCAATAGTTGAGCTGAGCTAATGCTATTTTCATGTTGATTGGATTAAATAACTCAATATAGGATGCCAAACTCTACCCCGAAGTAGTTGTTGAGAATCATACTGCCTGTCTGTTTTTCCATCGATCTGATGAATGCGTTGGTGAAGGCATGGTCGAATGTCAATTGGGCGAAAAGGCTAAATACCCTGTTGATTTCATATTCTGCACCCAATCCGAAGATCATCGACACTTGTGTCATGCGGTATTGGTTGGTGCAGTCAATATAGTTTTCTCCTTTTGACGACACCCAATAAAAATCGTAACTGTCCTTAGCAAGGTCGCTGATGTTGAAACTTAAGCCGCCACCTGCCTCAACGTAGGCTTTGAGTGAATTGGTGACATCGACATCGAACTTGGCTTTGAGCGGGATTTCAATATTATTGGCTTTCAGCCGGCGTTCCACAGCAACATTGGTCTTTTCGAGGAAGTCGTCAACATACCGATGATCGGTGAACGTATACTTCATGCGGAGAAGATTGAAAGATGCACCGGAAGAAATCGCTACGTGGCTGGTAATATAATGGTCGTAGACAAGTCCGACATTTAGGCCTAATCTAACGCCCTCGTTTTTTACGGCGGTTGAACCCGAACTGACCCAATCAAGAGTAGGCCCCGTTTTAATACCGATTCTCACATCTTTGGTTTGAGCGTTAGCGTTCATGGAAACTAATGCTACCAAGCTGATAATCAACAATATTTTTCTCATAATGATAAAATTTTGACCTACAAAAATAATTATTTTTGCCGACATTTCCCTCAAATTGAAAAATGATTCTTACTTTTGCATCAAATATATCTATTAAATCATTAAAACTTATCAAAATGAAAAAGACGTTTTTACTGATCGCAGCCCTGCTGATGATGGGCAGTGCAGCATTCGCTGGCGGTGGTTTCGACATCGCCCTCGGACCGAAAGTCGGCTACCAAACCGCAAGATTGTCGTATCAAAAAGACGACATCAAAGCAGGATTCAAGAATCACTTCACCGTCGGCTTGTTTGGTCGTGTCGAGTTAGGTGGCTTTTATGTGCAGCCTGAAGTGCTTTGGTTCAAGACTTCGAATGCTTTCGAGCTGAACACCAACGTGGACCACAATTTCAACATTGGGGATCTTGAAATACCGTCGGGAGGCAGTGTGAATTTCACGCTGAATGCCATGAATATCCAAGTCCCGATTTTCCTTGGCTACAAGTTCGACCTCGTTCCAAACCTGTTAGCCATCCGCGCACAAGCAGGTCCCACACTGAACTTCACCCTTCCTCAACAGACTTTGGTGAACAGAGCCATTGGTGACAGTGAAAAAGCCACTATCGACAATAATACCTTCGACACGAAGTCGATTGCCTTCGGTCTGCAAGGTGGCATTGGTGTTGATGTGCTGAGACGCATCACCTTGGATGTCAACTACAACTTCGGCATTACAAAGGTGTTTGGCGCCAAACTGATTAACAACACGGAGTGGGGCCAATACATCGACACCAACAACATCTCCAATGTACACACCAACATGTTCATGGTGACCTTGGGCTTCAAGATTCTCTAATCAACCAGCACACCTAATAAATAAAAGAGAGCAACTCAAACGAGTTGCTCTCTTTTGTTGTTTGAAACAAGTTGGTTTAGAAGAGAACTCCCACTTCGATGCCAATGCGGTTTTGAAGGACATTCAACTTGGGATCACGTTCACCAATTTTATTACCTTCTGCATCAAAAAAATTACCACAATAATCAGGGCGGATGTAGTTAATCATGTTGATGAAGTCGTGCGAGAAATAAACGCCGGCGAAAAGGCGGGTTGACTCGTCTACAGTGTACTGTGCACCAGCGCCAATCTTCAAAGAAGCACGAAGGTTACTGTATTCCTTGTTTGTGGTGCTCCATTTGTCAGGAGCCGTAACATTCTGGGAAGGAATGGCATCCTTAACCCTGACTTTTTTTGCTGCCAAGCCAATGCCACCACCGACTTCTGCATAAATACGAAGCGGCACATTGCCAAGTTCGTTGGTCACCATCTTCAGCATCAACGGAATTTCATAAATAGTCGACTTGTACGTTCTGTCAACGCCAAACTTCTCCAGAAAACCATCAGGGTTTAAACTGTCCGTAACAAGATGGGCATTGTCAAACATGTAATGACCTCCCAAGAAACTTACATTGACTCCCGTGACGAAGGCATAGTTGTCAGCAAAATAATACTCGCTCACAACGCCAACATCAAAGCCTGTCTTTGACCCAAGATTATCGGCAGTGGCCGTTGTTGAACCCGTCCAACCAAAGTTTGGACCAAATTTGAAACCAAAGGCAAAACCTTCGTTCTGTGCTGAAACACTCAGCGAAAAGGCCATCATAAGGCCGATGAATAGTAGATTTTTCTTCATTTGACTATAGATTTAGGTTAGTATTTGGTAGCAAAAGTAGTCTTTTTTTTATTAGAAACATTAAATCAAGGAAAATTTCTACCTTTGTACGACAAAAACAGAACAATCTTCATAATATGAACACCCAAATTCCCAACCGGTTATTTATTGGAAACAGAGCTAACTTTGCAGCGCAACTGCCTCCCAAGTCTGTTGCTGTCTTTACTGCCAATGAGGCCATGCCACGCAATGGTGATGAATTCTATCCTTTCCGGCAGCAGTCTGATTTCTTTTATCTTACGGGCATCAACGAGGAGAATGCCTATCTTGTCATCGCTCCCGACTATCCCGACGAGACCATGCGTGAAATGCTTTTCATCGAGCCTTACGATGAAGTGAAAGCTACCTGGCAGGGCGAGATGCTTGACTCTAAGCAAGCCACCGAGCTCTCAGGTGTCAAGACCGTCAAAGGCAGCGACGCTTTCTGGATGACCTTGAACGACATCGTTTTTTCCGGATACGGCGATACCATCTTCTTGAACAGCTACGAATACCCGAAATACGAATGCGCTGTGGAAACGATTCAAAAACGCTTCGTAAAACAAGTCAAAGAATTGTACCCTATGCACAACTATGGCCGCACTGCTCCGATTCTCAATGCTTTGCGCATGAAGAAATCGGAGGATGAAATCGCCATCACAAAACAAGCATGCAATATCACCGCGAAAGCCTTCCGTCGTTGTTTGGAAACGGTGAAACCTGGTATGTATGAATACGAGGTGCAGGCCGAGATTGAATACATCTTCAAGCAGAACAACGCTACAGGTCATGCCTATGCGCCCATCATCGCAGGCGGAAAGAATGGTTGTTGCTTGCATTATTCAAAGAACCAAAGTCTCTTGAATGATGGCGACTTGTTGCTCTTCGACATAGGCTGCGAGCTGAAGAACTATTCCTCCGACTTGAGTCGTACCATTCCCATCAATGGGAAGTTCACCGAACGGCAGAAAAACTGCTACAACGCCGTGCTTCGCGTAATGAAGGAAATCACCAAACTCTATAGGCCTGGCGGCACCATCAACGAAATAAATGAGACCACTCACCGACTGATGGAGCAGGAGATGATCAAACTTGGACTGTTCACTGCAGAAGATGTGAAGAATCAAGATCCCAATAAACCTTTGGAGCGCAAATACCTGATGCATGGCATGTCGCACCACATTGGTCTCGACGTGCATGATAGCATCGACAAATTCAAGCCGTTTGAACCCGGGATGATACTCACCTGCGAACCTGGCATCTACATACGCGAGGAAGGCATCGGCATCCGCATCGAGAACGACTTGCTCATCACCGAGGGCGACCCAATCAATCTGTTTGAAGGCTTGCCTACGGAAATAGAGGAAATTGAGGAGGCAATGAAAAAATGATTATTTTTGCAAAATCTTGCAGAGACGCATAGATTTCTTTCCATCGCATAGCCGACCGCAGGAATGACATGCGTCTCAACAGTTCAACAATTAAACAATCAACAAATCAACAACAATATGTTCACAAAAGACGTATACAGTGGCCGTCGCGCTACATTGAAAAAAATGATCTCGAAGGGCATCGCTTTCTTCCCTGCCAACAACGAAGCCCCCTTCAACTATCCCGACAACACATACATCTACCGTCAGGACAGCAACTTCTCCTATTATTTCGGTCTCAACCACCCCGACTTGGTCGGCGTCATCGACTTTGAGAGCGGCGAGGAGATTCTCTTTGGAGTGGATGTCACCATCGACGACGTGATTTGGTGCGGTCCCCTGCCTTCGCTGAAAGAGCAAGGCGACAGCATCGGCATCACCGACTGCCGCGACTTCAACCATTTCGGAGAATACCTCCAGCAGGCCCTGGCCAAAGGCCGCAAGATACACATGTTGCCTACCTACCGTGGCGACACACAGATCCAATGCTCGAATTGGTTGAACTGCCATGTCAACCAAGTGAAGGAGTATGTCAGTTTGGAGCTCATCAAGGCTGTTATCGCCATGCGCGAGGTGAAGAGCGAGCTTGAAATCGCCGAGATGGAACGTGCAGCCAACACGGCCTACTATATGCATACCACCGCCATGAAGATGTGTAAGCCTGGTATGGTCGAGCAAGAAATCGCTGGTGTGGTGGAAGGCCTGTCTCTTTCTGGCGGTGGCCCTGTGTCATTCCCCGTCATCCTGAGCGTCGATGGACAGACCCTGCACAACCATGGTCATCACAACGTGCTGAAGGAAGGCCGTATGATGGTATGTGATGCTGGTGCCGAGACGGAGAACTACTATGCCTCCGACTTCACTCGCACCACGCCTGTGGGCGGTGTGTTCAACCTGCGCCAACGTGAGATTTATGAGATTGTGCTTGCTGCCAACCAAGCCGTGGCTGCCAACACCCGTCCCTACATGCCTTACATGGTGATGCACACTTTGGCCTGCCGCACCCTTATTGAGGGATTGAAAGGCGTCGGCCTGATGAAAGGCGATACCGAAGAGGCCTTGATGAACGGTGCCCACTGGCTCTTCATGCCTCACGGATTAGGTCACATGCTCGGCATGGACGTGCATGACATGGAAGGCCTCGGCGAGACCTATGTGGGCTACGACGACATCACACCACGTTCCACTAAGTTGGGCTTCAGCGGCCTGCGCTGCGGCAAGACCCTGAAACCAGGCTTTGTGGTCACCGACGAACCTGGCATCTATTTCATCCCAACCCTCATTGACATGTGGAAGGCCGAAGGCAAGTTCAATGAATTTATCAACTATGACAGGTTGGAGACCTACAAGGACTTCGGTGGCATTCGCATCGAAGACGACCTGCTCATCACCGAAGACGGCTGCCGTGTTCTTGGACGCCCCATTCCCAAGACCGTTGCAGAGGTCGAGGACATGTGTGCCCAAGGCCGTGAGTGGATCAAAATGACCGCGATGTACTAAGGAAAATATTTCACGCAGAATCCGCAGAATCGTATGAAACTTTTCACATGGTTCTGCGGATTTTGCGTGTTATAGAATCAAAACTCCATCACCAACTTCACGTTGACATACCTTGGTGTCAAATAATTAGGGGCACCGTACTGAATGTTGTCGATGTACTTCACCCAAGTGAAGGAAATGACATTGGGAATGTTGAGCAGGTTGAAGACATCCACGCTGACATACATATTCCGGATATATCGCAACGGGTTGTCTTTGCTGAAACTGCTGGCCTCGCTGATGAGTTGTTTGCTGAAGCCGATGTCGACGCGGCGATAGGATGGGTAACGTGTGGAAGGGTAATAAAAGTCCGAGTTGTCGCTGTTGACGGGGAGACCCATGCCAAAGGTTAGGGTCATATTGACGCGCCAAGTCGGGAAATTAGGAATGTAGTCCTGGAAAAACAGCGAGAAATTGACCAGCTGATGGGATGGCCGGTAGTGCCAACCTAAGGAAACAGTGTCGGCCACTTGGTCGTCGGTATGGTTATAGAAAGGCAGCAGTTTCCCTTCGGCATCCACCAGACAATAGTCACCACGGATGTCTTCCTTGGTCTGCATAAGGGAGAGACTTGCCCAACTGTCGATGCCTTTCACAAACTCTCCATTCACTTTGAAGTCAAGACCTGTTGCATAGGCCTTGGCCGACTGGTCGGCATAATAACGGATGCGCACGTTGTCGACATCGTAGGGAATCACGTGGGTGAACCATTTGAAATAGGCCTCTGAAGTAAGGATGAAAGGCCGGTTGAAGGCACGAAACTTGAAATCATTGCCTGCCACGATTTGATAGGATTGCTGTGCCTTGGCATCTTTGAAAAGGCTGCCGTTGCGGTTGCGTATTTCACGATAGAATGGGGTTTGGTTATATACGCCGCCCGAAAGGCGATAAACAGTTTCATTCTTCCTGCTTTCTGGCTTGTAGGCTATTCCTGCCCTTGGACTGACGTACACCTTGTTATTATAGCCCCAATAGTTAGCCCTCAAACCGCCTGTGATGACAATCTCGCCCTTGTCTTGATAGGGGATGGTCCAAGAATTTTGCACGAATCCATCCAAGTTATTCACGGAAAGCAAATTGTGTGCCTTGTGGGTGAAGTCCATGCCAATTTCGGGCAACACGTCGGGATAGCCTCCAATCACATCGGGGACATGGGGGAGGGTATAGCCTGCCGAATCCATCATCTGCCATTCGTCCACCACATCGTCTATTTCCTGATGCTGGAAACGGATACCCCATTTCAACAGACTGTTGTCGAAGGCATAAAGCCCTTTATGGTCAAGGTTGTAGACTTGGGCATAGAATCCGTTGCGCGCATGTTTGATCATGGTGCCAACTTCGTGGTTTTCGATGACTTCGCCAAAACTCTCCGAGCCGATAGAAGTGTTTCGGATGCCAAAGAAATACTGTTCCTGAATGTCGAAGGTTTCCACCTCATAAGTTGAGTATGCTGAGGCAATCCACTTCAGATTCAAGTCTTTATTAGGTTTGTACGACAAGGTCAAGGCACCGAGCCCCGTGGTGTAGTCGTCGATTTCCTGACCGTCGAAGTAGACGTTCACTTGGAAAGGGAAATCATAGGTGCCACCGTTGATTCTGGCGTTCTGTGGAACGAGCATATAACGGTTCTTGGAAAAATAACCCAAGAAAGACAAATCCCACTTGTCGTTGAACTTGTAGTCCAACAAGGCCTGGACATCGGTGAAATTGGGCTTGTAGTCTCCCTTGGTGCTCATCATGCCAAGAGCCAATGATGGGTTTTTGTATCGTGCGCCAACCAAATAGCTGAATTTTTCGTTTTTCGTTGCACCTTCTACGTGGGCTTCGGCCCCCAGAAGACTCAAATTTAATGAAGCTGCAGTCTCGCTAGGAGTTTTATACGTCACGTCCAAAACAGACGACATTTTGTCGCCGTATTCTGCGGCGAAGCCTCCAGCCGAAAACTCGATGTTGGATACTAACTGGGAATTGACGAAGCTTAGGCCTTCTTGCTGCCCTGAACTGACGAGGAAGGGACGGTAAATCTCGATGCCGTTGACATAAATCAGGTTCTCGTCGAAGTTGCCTCCACGAACGCGGTATTGTGAGCTCAGTTCGTTGTTCGAAACCACACCGGGCAAGGTCTTGATGAGGGTTTCCACGCCTCCGCCCATCGAAGGCAACAAGGTGGCTTGCTTGGCATTGAGGCGCGTCAGGCTTGAGGCTTCTGTGCCACGGTCGCTGATGACGGCATCGGGCAACACCGTGGACGAGGAATGCAGCACCATGTCAAGTTTCCGTTTCTCGCCTTTCTTCAAACGTACAGTCGTTTGCTTCTGTTCATAGCCGATGAAGGAAAAATGGATGGTCCAAGTGCTGTCCGAAAGCAACGATAGTTCATAATAGCCTCTTGAGTCTGTCGTATAGCCCACCAACAGTTCGGGGACAACCACGTTGGCCATCTCGATAGGATGACCTAACTCGTCAATGACCTTACCATAGACCGTTCCAATAGGCAGCTGCTGGGCCATAGCTGTCAGGGAAAAGAACAATAATGATATGAGGATGAACTTTGTTTGCATGAAGGGATAACTGAAATAGTCAGGAATTATTATCTGACGCGTCCGATTTGAGGCAGGTTCAAACAAAAAAAGCCGCTGCGCAAGGCACAGCAGCTCTGATATTTCACATCGGCAATGAAATTACCAACGTTCGAGGTTGCCCTTTTCGGACGCATCCATGATGGCTTGGTAAACGCCCTTCTTGTTGATGGTGCGCATGCCAGCGGCTGAGACCTTCAGCACAATCCATTCATCCCATTCCGGAACATAGAACTTCTTGATTTTCAAATTCGGTTCAAACGTTCTCTTCGTCCTCTTGTTGGAGTGAGAAACATTGTTGCCGTGCATGACCTTTTTTCCTGTAATTTGACAAACTTTTGACATGACTCTTTATCCTTTATTATTTATACTTGTCTTTTTTCTAACGGGCTGCAAAAATACAAATTTTTTCGTTTCAAAACCCATTTCCGAAAAAATTGCATCAAAAAAACTGCAAACACCTTACTTTTCAAGGTTCAACTTCTCATATGAATGTCCATTTGCGGGAACGGGATGTTCAAACCCTCGGTGGCGAAGGTCTTGTACACCTTTTCGTTCATGCTGAAAAACACCGGCCAGTAGTCAGCCGAATTGACCCAGGCACGCACGGTGATGTCGACTGAGCTGTTGTTGAGCTTGCCCAGTTCGATGAAAGGCTCTGGTGACTTTAGGATGCGCTGGTCTGCGTTCAACAGCCATCGCAAGACGGTCTTGGCTTTGTCGTAGTCGTCGCCATAAGAGATGGAAAACACCCAGTCGACACGGCGTGTTGGTTGCTTCGAGTAGTTGGTCATCACGCCCGTGGCAAGGGCGCCATTGGGCAAGATGACTTCTTTGTTGTCGGTGGTCAGAAGATGGGTGTTGAAGATTTGTATCTCGCTTACTATGCCCTCGTAGCCTTGTGAGGCGATGAAGTCGCCTACCTTGAACGGCCTGAATATGATGATGAGCACACCACCGGCGAAATTCTGTAAGGTGCCGCCGAGCGACATGCCGACAGCCAATCCCGCTGAGGCCAACAGCGCCACCAGCGAAGAAGTGTTGATGCCCAAAATGCCAATGATGGCGATAATCAGGATGAAATAGAGCAGCACCGAGACCAAGTTCGACAAAAAGCTATGGAGCGTGGCATCGCCATGACGGCTCATCAACCCGTTGGCCATCCATTTCTTGACCAACTTGATGACCCAACGACCGAGGAGTAGTACAACGATGGCAGCTAAGATTTTTAGACCTAATGGAACAAGGTAGGTCTTCACCAAATCGGGCAGCCATTCCGATACGGGTGTCGTGGTCAGTTTTTGGATACTTTCGGTCATCGTAGTGAGTGCGGAGGTGTCTTGTATCGTTTCCGTTACTTGGGTGGTAATGCTGTCATTTTCCATATTTCCATTATTTTTGGGGTGCAAAGGTACGGATAATTCAATTATTTCGTAATTTCGCACCAAATTTTTCGTCCATGAATCTTAAGGACATCAAATCTTATTGCAAAGATCCGAAGAATCGCAACACAGTCAATGTGGGGTTGTTTATCGTGCTAATCATTAGTTTCCACTTCATCTATTTGGGGTGGCAAGCCTTGGATTATTGGCCCGTCGAGAAATGGGTCAACCAGCTGATGGTCTGGTCTGTCAATATGTTGTATAGCCAAGCATGTTGGGTGCTCGACCATGTTTTCCACATCGATTTGACAACGATTACCTCGGCGAGATTGCTGGCTACTACAAACAGCGAAGGTGGTTGGGCTCGAGTCGTCATCGCACCGGAATGTGCCAGCCTGAAGCAATGGATGCATTGGATTTTCCTCATGGTGCTCTTTCCTGGTCCATGGAAACATAAACTGTGGTATATCCCCATTGGGTTGGTCATCATCGAGTGGACGAATGTCATTCGTATCTGCGGTATATTGATGATGCAGATACCCTGGCCCAACAGTTTCCATATCGCACATGACTATATATTTAAGGTGTTTTTCTACTTTGTCATCTTCCTTATGTGGGTGCTTTGGGTGGAGAAATTCTATAATCCGACATTAAAAGCTAAACAACATGAATAACAATCCTATCATCTTCATCCTCGACGCTGGCGGCACGGGCTTCAAGTTTTCGGCCGTGCAAGACTGGCGCGAAATCATCGAACCTTTCACCATTCCTTCGGCAGCGCCCACGCTGGAAGAAGTGCTTCAGAAACTCATCACGGGCTTTCATGAATGTGAGACTCGCTGTGGTGCCAAGGCGGCAGCCATCAGCTTCTGCTTCCCTGGTCCCGCCGATTATCCCAACGGCATCATCGGCGACTTGGAGAACCTGCCCACATTCCAAGGCGGAGTGCCGCTGAAAGCCATGCTCGAGAACGAATTCCATGTGCCCGTCTACATCAACAACGACGGCGACCTGTTTGCTTACGGCGAAGCCCTAAACGGCTTGCTGCCCGAAGTGAACAAACTGCTTGAGCAGCAACGCAACCCGAAACGCTACAAGAACCTGTTAGGCGTCACCATCGGCACGGGTTTTGGCGGTGGCATAGTTATTAATAAGGTGTTGCTCAACGGCGACAACTCGGCAGGCGGTGAAATCAACCGTCACCGCAACCCGCTCTACCCCACCACCAGTGCCGAAGACAGCATCAGCATCCGAGCCGTGCGCCGCGTGTATGGCCGTGAGGCTGGTATCGAGTTCGACAAAACACCGCATCCCTACGACATCTACAAGATAGCTATGGGACAGCTGCCTGGCGACAAGGAAGCAGCCTTGAAGTCGTGGAATGAAATGGCCGCAGCCTTGGCCGATGTGTTGGCCAACGCCATTTCGCTCATCGATGGCATCATCGTCATCGGCGGTGGTCTGTCAGGAGCTTGGCCTGTCTTCATGCCCATGCTAATCAAAAAGATGAACGAGCCCTTTACTGGCCTCAAGGATGGTCACTCATTCAGCCGAATGGAGACAGAAGCTTATAACCTAATGGATGCACAGGACATGATTCGCTTCACCGAAAAGTCGGGAAAGATGGTCAAAGTACCCTTCAGTGAACAGTCGGTATGGTATGACCCGACCAAGCGCGTCGGTGTTGGCATTACCAAACTCGGCACATCATCAGCAGTGGCTATTGGCGCGTATGCCTTTGCCATGGAACAGCTGAAAAACTGATATCCTCATGTAGAGATGTTTAAAAAAAACGTCCCTACAGCGTGCCATTATTTGTTGTTTTTCCATATCCTTTTGACTATCAAAAAGGAAAAATTTATCAACAGCAATTGTTGATAAATAACTGTCCGAGAAAGCGATTTTTTCAGGCGGGATACCTCTTTCTTTGCTAATTTCGCAAGTTGAAAAAGGACGAGTGGAATTTTGTTGCTTTTGCTTGTAACTCAATAATTATTAGGAAGATGAAATCAAATCATACTCAAAAGGAATTTGAGGGAGACTTGTTTAGCAGCCTTGAGGAAGTGCAGCTTGTTCAACCGGAAGCCAATCCATACGACAAGATCATCGAATCGCGGAAAAACGCCACTTTTGCCGTGGAACAGATCGAACGTCAGGACGAGGTGCAAGTGGTTGACAAAGCCGAGCCTCAAGAGGTGCAGAAAGAGTCTGTTGCCGAAGAAAAGCCGACGATTGAATACCATGCCCATCCTATTGAGGAGGTAAAAGCCGCTGCCAAGGAGTATTTCCATGGTGATGCCTTGGCGGGTGACGTGTGGGCCAACAAATACGCTCTGAAGGACAGCGATGGCAACACATACGAGCTTACTCCCGATGAGATGCACCATCGTATCGCCCGCGAGATTGCCCGCATCGAACGGCGTTATCCCAACCCGATGAAGGAAGAGGATATTTATGAGGTGTTGAAGGACTTCCGTTACATCGTGCCTCAGGGCAGTCCCATGGCTGGCATAGGCAACTCTTTCCAGATTTCTTCCTTGTCGAACTGCTTTGTCATAGGCAACAACGGCAACTCCGACTCATACGGTGGCATCATGAAGACCGACCAAGAGCAGGTGCAACTGATGAAACGCCGTGGTGGTGTGGGTCACGACCTGTCACATATCCGTCCCGCAGGCAGCCCGGTCAAGAACTGTGCCTTGACTTCCACAGGTGTCGTTCCCTTCATGGAGCGCTTTTCCAACTCAACGAAGGAAGTCGCTCAGGATGGTCGACGCGGTGCCTTGATGATGAGCATTAGCATCAAACACCCCGATTCGGAAGCTTTCATCGATGCCAAGATGACGGAGGGCCGCATCACCAACGCCAATGTGTCGGTGCGTCTCACTGATGAGTTCATGCAGTGCGTCAAAGAAGGCAAGCCTTTCATTCAACAATATCCTATTGATTCCCCGACACCGAAATACACTAAAGAGATTGATGCCCGAGCATTGTGGAACAAAATCATCCACAATGCATGGAAGTCGGCAGAACCTGGTGTGATGTTCTGGGACACCATCATCCGCGAGTCCATCCCCGATTGCTATGCCGACCTCGGTTTCAAGACGTTGAGCACCAACCCCTGCGGAGAGATTCCGCTCTGCGCCTACGACAGTTGCCGTTTGTTGGCTATCAATCTCTACAGTTATGTTGACCATCCTTTTACGCCTGAAGCTCGCTTCAACCACCAACTGTTCTCGAAGCATGTGGCTATCGCTCAGCGCATGATGGACGACATCGTTGACCTTGAAATAGAGAAGGTGGACACCATTTTGGCCAAAATTGCCTCTGACCCCGAGGACGACGAGGTGAAACGCACTGAGGTCAACCTGTGGAAGAACATCAAGGAGAAGTGTCTGCAAGGTCGTCGCACGGGTATCGGTATCACTGCCGAGGGTGACATGCTGGCCGCTTTGGGCAAACGATATGCTTCCGACGAAGCCATTGCCTTCTCTACTGAGATACAGAAACTATTGGCTTACAACGCTTACCGTTCATCCGTCAACTTGGCTGAAGAACGTGGCAAGTTCCCGATGTACGATGCCAAGCGCGAGGAAAACAACCCCTTCATCAAGCGCCTGCGCGCCCTGGATGAAGACCTTTACCAAAAGATGTGCCGCGTAGGTCGCCGCAATATCGCCATGTTGACTATCGCCCCGACAGGTACCGTCAGTATCTGTACGCAGACTACCTCGGGCATCGAGCCCGTCTTCATGGTGGCTTACAAGCGCCGCCGCAAGGTGAACGCCAACGACAAGGATGTCCATGTCACCTTCACCGACGTGACGGGTAACTCGTTTGAGGAATACAATGTGTTCCACCATAAGTTCATCACATGGCTTGAGGTGAACGGCTACAATGTGGATGAGGTGCTGCAATATGACGATGAGAAGCTCAACGCAGTCATCGCCAAGTCGCCTTATTACAAGGCTACTGCCAACGACATCGATTGGGTGAACAAAGTAAGGATGCAGGGCGCGATGCAGAAATGGGTCGACCATAGCATCAGTGTTACTGTAAACGTGCCTAAGGAGACAACGGAGGAGCTTGTCAGTCAAATCTATATGACAGCTTGGGAGAGCGGCTGCAAAGGCATGACCATCTACCGCGATGGTTCACGCGATGGTGTGTTGGTCTCGAAGGACGAGAAGAAAGAGGAGAAGAAGTTGGAGGCTCAAGACGGTGCTCGCCCTGACGATATTCACGAAAACTCCGCCCCGCCCAGACCTAAAGAGTTGGAGTGTGATGTGGTCCGTTTCCAAAACAACTACGAGAAATGGATTGCTTTCGTCGGCAAACTGCATGGCAAACCTTACGAAATTTTCTTGGGCAAAGCCGAAGACTTTTTCTTGCCGCCATACGTTGAGAAAGGCGTGATTATCAAGGAAAAGATTAAAGGTGAAGCCACGCGTTATGACTTCCGTTACACTGATAAAGACGGTTATGATGTGATGATGCAAGGCCTGTCGCGCTCATTTGACAAGGAGTATTGGAATTATGCCAAGCTGATTTCAGGTATTCTGCGTCATGGTATGCCCATCCAATATGTGATTGAATTGGTTCAGAATCTCAACGTGGAGGAAGAAAGTATCAACACTTGGAAGAATGGCATAGCACGAGCCTTGAAGAAGTACGTTCCTGACGGCATGGTCGATGAGAAAGAAAAATGCCCCACCTGCGGCGAGAAGCTCGTCTTTGAGGACGGCTGCAAGCATTGCCGTAACTGCGGATATTCCAAGTGTGGGTAAACCAGTATGAAAACAGTTGTTTTTTT
Source organism: Bacteroidales bacterium (assembly GCA_017508895.1). Next base: position 20,327 of record JAFWRA010000010.1, on the reverse strand, counting down.
ATCTTCATAATGGCGAGAGGGTGTGTCAGTATTGGCACACCCTCTTTTTATCCGTATCATTTGTTCTTGTTTGGTTATCTGCGTCCGTTGCCTGAGCCACTGCGGCTGTTGGAGCTTGAGCTTCTGGTAGAGCTGCTGTTTGATGAGCTGTTACCGCTGCTGCGCGTGTTGCCACTGTTGCTGTTGCCGACCCGGCTGCTTGAGCTTCCACTGGTGCCACTGCTGCGGGTGTTGCTGCTGGAGTTGTTCACTCTGCCGCTTGAGCTTCCGCTAGTGCCGCTGGGGCGACTGTTGTCGTTCGAGTTGTTCACTCGTCCGCTTGAGGAGCCTGTCGTTCCCGTGCGACCGCTTGAGCTGCTGTTGGTGTTCGGGCGGGTGCTGGTGCCGTTGCCGGTGCGTCCGCTTGACGAACTGGTACCACTTGAGTTGTGGCCTGAAGTTGAGCCTGTCGTAGACCCGTTGTCGACTTTCGGGCGGCGGCTATTCGAGCCTCCATTGCTTCCGGATACTGAGCCGCTGTTTCCAGAGCCTGTCGATGAAGTACCGCTGTTGTAGCTTCCCGAGCTCATGCTGCCTCCGTTGGCTTTCGGTCTGACCGTGGCTGAAGGGGCGGGCTCATTGTTGCCAGGCGCGGGTTCCGTCCACTCGTTGTGAGTCGCAGGATAACCGCCGTTGTTGTAGTGGTAACCATAGGTGTGGTACTTAGGATTCATCGGCGGGGGCATTCCGGGACCGTGTCCGGGAGGGGGCATCGGCGGACGGTAGCCGTCATAGTAGTAGCGATAGGTGCCAGGACGGTGGTAGTAGTGCGGGCGAGGAGGTACGGTGATGACCACCCAGCGCTCGGTGCGCGGCCCATCCCAGTAGAAGCTGATGGGGTCAAAGTATTCGAAGGTGGTGAAGCTGTAGAGCTCATCGCCAAGCTCGTAGTAAGGCATGATGGTAAAGGCACGTCTTCTGTCGATGCGGTGCATCGGGATGTCGATGGCGATTCTCTTGATGCGACCAGGATACACTCTGACGTATTTCTCGGCATAGTTGTAGCCATAGTCGGGGTCGAGATAAAGGGAGACGTAACCCCTATAGGTGTAGTCGCCGATGTTCTCCACGTCGTAGTAGACCGTGATAGAGTTGTAGTTATACACCATCACGGGCTGTGAGACCAAGGCGAGTTCGGGTGGATAACCGGCTGCTTTTGCTGCGATGGATCCCATTACCAATAGGATGCTCATCAGGATGTTCTTGGCTTTCATAGTGGTGATTTTTTATAGGGTTAGACTTCGTTTTGTAGTTCAACGCATCACTTTACCAAAATCGTGCCAAAAATCATTCCTCCGTTACCCGAGAGACGTTTCCATAATTCATGTCGGGATGTTGTGCCAGATATTCCAGGGTCAGTTCGTTGGAGGTGCGGAAGGTGGTTGCGCCATCGTCCTCATGTTCGAAGTCGAACACCGAGGCCATATAGCTGTTCATGACGATGTTGTATTTGGCGTTCATATCCAATGGCTTACCGTTTTCCAAAGTCACGCTGACGTCGGTCATCTCACCGTTTTCATTCACCTTATATTTATAAGAGCAACCTGAGCAATAGATGGGGCCGCCATCGGTGGTGAAGCAGCACTTGATCAGATTGACGATTTCGTTGCCAGTCAAGGTGAAGCGAATGATTTCGTTATCGAAGGGGTCGAGGGCGGCAATGTCCTTGATGGTCACGGGGCGCACGGAGAGGGTGTCGAAGCGCACGCCACCTGGGTTTTGGAAGCCCATCTCGGAGTCGGTCATGTAACGGATGACATCGGTCATAAAGCAACCGAGCGATTCGTAGCTGTTGACAGGCGTGAGGTTGTTGCCGATTACGGTCGAGAAATACGGGTCGCTGTTGTATTGCTTGACCATGGCAAGTACTTTTTCATTGCGTTTGGGGAATTCCTTGACGGAAAGAAGCTGCATGTCCTTGTCTACGATTTTGCCATTGCGAAAGGTGAAAGTGCTCAATGTCACGTATTTGGCTTTAGCTTCGGCTTGGGTGACCATCACGTTGCCAACGAGTTGCTTTTCGGCCACGCGGGTGTGGGAGTGACCGCCAAAGATAGCATCGATTTCCGGGAATTTGGCGGCAGTCTCCATGTCGTCTTCAAAGCCATAATGGGTGAGGAGAAACACCGCATTGCATTCCTTGCGGAGTTGGGGTAAATACTCGGGCAATACCTCAGTGAAGGGACGGAAATGCGAACCTCCGGCATTCTTCGGGTGAAAATCGGGGATACCGTTTTCGCCCACTTGGATGCCCCCGATAACGCCGATTTTCAAACCGTTACGTTCAAAAATCTTGTAGGGATAGACATTGGGCATCTGTAAGGTGTCATCGAAGGTGACGTTGGCGCAGACAAAGGGGAACTTGGCCCAGCCTAAAGCGTTACGCAAGGCGATGGGGCCGCCGTCCCACTCGTGGTTGCCGAAAGTGGACAGGTCGAAGCCGATGGCATTCATCAGCTCGTACATGGGGCGGCAGGGTTCGACATAGCGGTCGTTGATGGGGTTGCCAGAGCGGTTGTCGCCGGCACCGAACAACAACAGGTCGGGATACAACACACGAAGGCTGTCGATAAGTGCAGCCATCTGCGGGAGGTTGTCAATGTTGGCATGCATGTCGTTGGTCGAAACGACATAGATTTTTTGCTCCTTAGGCTGGCATGCAGCAAGGAAAAGCACGGCAAACAAGGTTGCCAGAAGGATGTTGGACAGTCTCTTCATGGCCTTAGAATTTGACGAAGATTTTTGAATTGGCTCGCAGCGAACCGTCCAAGTCGATGACGTTGCCGTAGGCGTCTTTTACTTCGATGTCGTCCAATTTGAGCGGCAAGTTGTTGGCTCTGCAATAGGCGAGCACTACAGATTTCACTTTGGCGCCATAATAGGTGCGCACTTCTGTGTCGTTAACGAAAGCTTTCATGGGATTTGGATTTTAAAGATTTATAATCAAAGATTCAAAGTTTGAAGATGATATAGAAATAGGCAAAATTACGGATTTTTCGGAAAAACGGAATTGTTTTCAGGTTTTTTCCTATTTTTGTGCCATTATTAATCCTTAAAATTATATCATCATGAAATTAGAAGGACGCAGAGAAAGTACCAATGTGGAAGACCGCAGAGGGAAAAGAACTGTTGCCGCAGCCGGTGGTATCGGTATTGGCGGTATTATTATTTATTTGATAATCAGTTTATTGGGTGGTGACCCCAGTGCTGTCATGGAGCAAATGCAACCAGGTACGAGCACCGAATATGTCGAAGACGGCAAGGATTACAGCGAAGTCGATGTGGAACTTATGACCTTCTGCAAGCGCATTCTCGCTGGTACCGAAGACGTGTGGGCAAAAGAGTTCCAGAAGATGGGACGCACCTACCAACCTCCCAAGATGGTCATCTTCAGTGATGCCGTCAACTCGGGCTGTGGCAATGCCACTTCGGCAAGTGGACCGTTCTATTGCTCTGCCGATGAAACGGTTTATCTCGACTTGGAATTCTTCAAAAACATGAGAAAACAAATTGGTGCCGATGGCGATTTTGCATACGCCTACGTTATTGCCCATGAGGTGGGTCATCATGTTCAGAACCAGCTTGGCATCTTGGGTCAGGCGCACCAACAGATGGCGCAATATGGCCGCGACACAAAACAATCAAATGAAATCAGTGTACGTCTTGAGTTGCAGGCCGACTTTTTTGCAGGCGTTTGGGCTTACAACGACAACAAGATGTTCGGCTCGTTGGAAGACGGTGATATTGAGGAAGCCCTCAATGCTGCTGCAAAAATTGGTGACGACTACTTGCAAAAGCAGGCTTACGGTCGCACCATGCCTGAGACCTTCAACCACGGCACTTCTGCCCAACGCTCGCGTTGGCTGAAGAAAGGCCTCAGCACTGGCGACGTCAGCTTAGGCGATACCTTCTCGCCTCCTTATAGTCAGCTGTAAAGCTTAAACCAAGGGCTACCAAAATCGACCGACTATAGATTCCTTCAGGAATGACAAGTCGGTCGATTTTATTTTTAGGCTTTTTTCTTTTCGTTGTAATACCAGATCTGCCAGCTATTGAACAAGTTCTGGAATACGGAATAGAAGGCCAAAAATACCGAGGCCAAAGGATGCAGGTAATGGTTGGCCATCCAGATACCCATGGCTGAGTTTTTCTGCCCGAGCAGTTGTCCACCTGCAATGGTGTCGCCGTATTTGTGCCCAATCCATTTACCCAAACCAAATTGGATGATACAGAACAGTAAGGCCGAGATGCCGAGCCAAATGATGCTGCCCCAATTGCCTTTGCCGTTGAGGAAGATGAAATGAATGGTTTGGCCTAAAGTGAGAAACAGAGCCACAGCCCAAAAGTAGAAGGCCAAGCCTTTGTAGCGGCTTAAGGTTTTGTTGGCTTTGGGCCAACATAGTTGAAGAGCCAATGCTACAACGAACGGCAGTCCAATGACTGTGCCGATACGCCTCAGGATGTGCAGAAAGGATTCGAGAAAAGGAATGTCTTGATTTACCCCGATAAAAGAAAAATAAATAGGGGCTACGACAGAAACCATCAAGTTGCCGATGATGGAATAGGAAGTCACCGTGTTGCGGTCGGCACCCAGCATGGTGCTCACCACAGCTACCGAAGCCGCCACGGGACACAATACTCCAATAAGCACACCTTCTGCAATGATTTCGTTGACGTTCAATAGTCTAAGCAAAGCATAGCCACCTAAACTCACCCCCACTTGGAAGAGAATGATCCAGATGAACAACGGCTTGAATCTCAGTTTTGTGATGTCTACTGCCGTGAATGTCAGCAGCAGTATGGTGAAAATGATATAGGGCACCACCACGCTGAAGGCCGCGCAATAATCGTGCAGCAATAAACCCAAAACAATGGCGATGGGTAAGACGTAACTTTTTATTTTTTGCATCATTTCCAATTTGGGGCTGCAAAATTGCGAAAATTATCCGTACTTTTGCCGCCTAACTGTATTAATATGAAAAAGTTTACACTTATCTTCGCAGCGCTGACCATGCTTGTCTGCGGTTGCTGCAAAAAGGAAACAAGTTCCAACGAGAACACAAAACAAGAAACGACTATGAATAACACCATGCAAGACCTGCTGACGCGCCGCAGTGTGCGCAGCTACACCGAAGAAGTACCTTCGCGTGAAGTCATTGAGGAAATCTGCAAGGCGGGTACCTATGCCCCCACGGGCATGAACCGTCAAGCTCCCATCATCATCGCCGTCACCAACCGTGAGGTGCGCGACCAGCTCAGCCGCCTCAACGCCGGTGTAATGGGTGCTGACAACGACCCCTTCTATGGCGCTCCAGTTGTGCTTGTGGTCTTGGCCGACAGCACTGCTGCCATGACATGGAAGGAAGATGGCTCGTTGGTTATGGGCAACCTGCTTAATGCTGCTCATGCCAAAGGCCTTGGCTCCTGCTGGATTCACCGTGCCAAAGAGGTCTTCGAGACCGAAGAAGGCAAGGCCATCCTTGCTGGACTGGGCATCGATACCAGCAAGTATGTCGGCATCGGCAACTGCATCCTCGGTTATGTGAAGGGCGACTATCCCGAAGCCCGTCCGCGCAAGGAGAATTACGTCTACTGGATTGAATAACAAGTCTACACTCATCGGGCACCTCGCTTGTTTCGGTGCCTATTGTATCTTCGGGTTCAACATTGTGTGTTGCAAGAATATCTCCAATGCACACGTGTTGACACCCTTGGACTTGTTTTGCCTAAGAGCGACTGGAGCCACAATTTTGTTTTGGCTCTTGTCGCTTTTCATGCCCAAGGAGAAGGTGCCACTGAAAGACATGCTGCAAATCTTTGTGGCTTCCATGCTAGGCCTCTTCCTCACACAGATGAGTTTCCTGAAGGCCATCACCATGACGACCTCCATTGATTTGAGCATCACTAACACTTGCACACCCATCATGACCATGTTTGTGGCTGCCGTTGCCTTGAAAGAGCCTATCACGGGAAAAAAAGTCGGTGGCGTTTTGGTGAGTTTGGTGGGGGTTCTCATTTTGATATTCAATTCGGTTGGCTTGGGGGGCGGAGCATCAGAGACCAAGCCTTTGGGTATCATCCTTACCATACTCAATGGTTTGACTTTTGCTTTATATCTCGGTATCTTTCGTCCGCTGATCTCGAAATACAACGTGGTCACATTTATGAAGTGGATGTTTTTGTTTTCCATGCTGGTGGCACTGCCGTTCAATGCGCGGCATTTCTTTCGCTTGCCTTTTGGGCAAATGGAAAGCAAGGTGCTTTGGCAAGTGGCGTATGTAGTGTTTTTTGCCACTTTTGTCGCCTATTTCCTGATCCCTGTCGGACAAAAGCGGTTGCGTCCCACTTTGGTTAGCATGTATAATTATGTGCAACCGATTGTCGCTACAATTATTAGCATAATCATTGGCCTGGACCATATCACATGGAAGAAACTGGTAGCCATGGTGCTGGTCTTCGCTGGCGTTTGGATTGTCAACCAGAGCCGAGCGGCGGCACAACCTACCATTTCAGGAACTGATTGAAATAAAACTATCGATAAAGCCTGGTTATAACGAAACCGACCGTCTATGTCATTCCCTTGGGAATCTATAGACGGTCGGTTTCAAAGTTAAGTAATCCGAATTATTCCTTCACAAACCTTCTGGTTTCAGAAACTTGGTCGGTCGTAAGGCGAATGAAATAGATGCCTGTGGGCAGGTCGGTGGTGTTGATTTCCACCTTGTTGGAGCAGTCTTTTTGGCTATAGACCAAAACACCCATAAGGTTGTAGATTTCAACGGTACCGAGGGTGCCTTCTGCCATAACAGTCAGCTTGTCGTTGACCGGGTTGGGGTAGATGACAAGAGCATGAATGCCTTGTTCGCCGATACCTACAGTATGCTGGAGGTTGGCAATAAGGTTGTGGTTTTCTGTGGCAATGAAAGTGTACTCTTTTTCTACCGAGACAACCTCGCCGTTTTCGGTCCAGTTTTCGAAGGCGTAGTCTTCGTTGGTCACTACGGTCACCGTTACATGGTCGCCATAATGGTATGTGCCGCTACCCGTAGTGGTGCCACCAGCAACAGGGTTGACGATGGCATTGATTTCAAAGGCTTGCAGAGTGAAGTTAGCTATCAAGTTGTGACCTCCCGTGACGGTAAAGCTATAGCTGGCCTCTGTAGAGACGGCGCTGCCGTTTTCCGTCCAGTTCACGAAGTCATATCCCGTGGCAGGTGTGGCAGTCACGGTGCAAGTTTCTCCATAGGAATAGAGGCCATTGCCGCTCGTGGTGCCGCCGTTGCTCGGATTGGAGTTGGTGGCAACGTAATAGCTTTGGGCTTGGAATTGGGCCACGTATGTCGCCGATTCAGTTACGACAAAGGTATAGGTGGCATTGGTACTGACTTGCGTACCGTTCTTAGTCCAGCGCAGGAAAGTGTAACCCGTTGCAGGTGTTGCCGACAGAGTGCAGGATTGACCGTAAGTGTAAGTGCCGCTACCTGTCACAGTTCCGCCGTTACTCGGGTTAGCAGTAGCAGTGATGGTGAACTGTTGCTGTGTAAAGTTGGCCACCAAGGTGCGGTTGCCAGTCACTGTGAAAGTGTAATTGGCGTTGGAGGAGACCACGTTGCCGTTCTCCGTCCAGTTATTGAAGGTATAACCCGTGTTTGCTGTGGCTTGTACGGTACATTGTTGGCCTTGTTGGTATGTGCCGCCGCCAGTGACGGTGCCACCGTTGCTCGGGTTAGCCGAAACGGTGATGGTGTAATTTTGCTGCTGGGCTTGGAAGTTGGCCACCAAAGTACGGTTGCCAGTGACTGTAAAGGTGTAATTGGCTTGGGTGGAGACCACATTGCCGTTCTCTGTCCAGTTGGTGAAAGAGAAGCCATTGTTGGCCGTTGCCGTGACGGTGCATGACTGGCCTTGGTTGTAGGAGCCGCCACCGGTAACAGTACCGCCGTTGCTCGGGTTGGCCGACACATTAATGGTGTAGGATTGAGGGGCACCGCCCACGGTAATGTCTTGGATGTAAGGCTGACGTTGTGGCTTGGTGACCACGATGTGTACCTGTCCCGAACTGATACCGCTGACTGGCACGCTGACCGAACCAGAGGCAGGCACCAAGGCTGCGCCTTTCAGCACGTTGTTTTGCGAGATGCCCACGTATGAGCCCGCTTGTGCGCTCACTTGGAAAGAGGTGGCTCCAGCTGGAATAGTGGAAGCGTGGCTAACGGTATTGGGCGTAGGATTCACGCGATAGGGCATGATGGAACCATCGCCGAGCACATGGTAGGCTTGCCAATAATAAAGCGGGGTGGTACTGGTCTGATAGTTTCCTGCATGGGCATAGCAGACTGCAATGTTGCCAAGGAAGGTGATGGACGAAACTGTGTTGTAGGTGTCGTCCATCCAGATGCCGTCATAAACACCTGTGGCACTGTTTTGCTGAGTGGGGGTCTGGTTCATGACCGTTGTGGCACCCACGCCGAAGTAATAGTCTTCATACCAATAGGTCACGGGGCAAGAACCGATGTAGGAATAGGCGGCCTTGTTTTCGCCACGAAGCATGGCCTCGCCGAAGCAGGGCTGGCTGTAGCCGAAGTTACCCGTCAGGCAGCAGTTGCCCATAGCCAGGAAGTATTTGTTTGTGTTGGTCAATGCGTTGACGTTAGAAACCGTAAAATACGGGTCGGACCAGCTGGTTTCAGCACCATGGGCAGTATAGTTGATGAAACCTACGCCCGTGTTCAGAGTATTATAACAACCTGTATATTGACCTTGTTGGAGGTAGGTGTTCACCTGATTAAAGCCGTGGGCCGTATTATAATAATAGGTGGTGGCGTAGTTGATGGTGGGCTGACCGATGCGCGGGTTCCAATAGCTGTCCCATCCAGCGATGAGGGTCACATTGCTGAGGTAGCTTGGATCGGGCATGGTGTATTGCTCATATTGCAAAATCTTGTTGACGATGGCCGTAACTTGGTTGGTATTTTCGGCTGACATGCGGCTGTAGAACATGTCGGGGAAGTAGTCGCCATCGACGGAGCCGTAATAAAGGTCAGTCACTTTTTGGGTGGCATTGCCACTGGTTTTTCCAGGGATTTGTCCTGTGTCGCCGACAAGGATAACGAAAGTCGGCGTGGTGCCTTGGCTGACACCTGTGTTATAAAGGTTCTGTACGTAGGACTGGATGGCGTTGTAGTTGCTGCCAGCTTGTGCTGTGGTCACCACATTCACATCGAAGCCTTTCTGGATTTTCCAGTTAATCCAAGGTTGTAAGGCACTGATATAGTCTTGGGGTGTGATGACAATCATGTGAACGGGATAGGCCATGAGGTCCGGGTGGTCGTCATACACGTCCATGATTTGGCGGTAGTTGAACATCTGCTTGTAAACGATGTCGAAGTAGGGGCTGTAAGTGCTGAGCAGCATGCGCTCGGTCTCAGCACGGTCGGCACCGTCGAAACTCACTTCCACCTCGATGTCGTTGAAAACGCGCAAGGTGTTGGAGGCAGGATTATAGCTCACAGGGTTGATAACCAGCGAGCCGATGCGGATGCCACGCATGGTGCCTTGTACCTCAATAGTGGCTGCTGGAGCCGAGGCGAGGCTGCGGGTTTGGTAAGCTGAGGCATTGTACACAAACTCGACTTCATCGACGTTCTGGTCCTTGCGAACAGAAGGCTGATGGGGCAAGATGGTGCCAATTCCATAGTCAGATAAACTATAGTCAGTTGTCGTGTAACTGATTACGTTGACGCGAGGCGTGGCGCCAAAAGGCACGGCCAAGAGTTGGTGAGAGGCAGGTAACTCGGGCGAGCCGATTTCGCCAGCGGCATAGGTGCCTTCGATGGCGATTTCGGAGAACATGCCTTTTTCGGTATTGACTTCAATGCTCTCAATGGAGCCATAGCTGAACACAGCATTGAGTTTGGCAAACTCGCTACTTGTGATTTCAGCCTTCGTTTCGTGGCGCAAGTCGATGCGTCCGTTCTGGGCCATGGCGAACAAAGTGCTCAAGGCCAGAATGAGGAGAAGGGATACTTTTTTCATTTTGATAGGATTAATTTGGGTGCAAAGATAATCAAAAATGCTTTCTATGAAAAGTCTGGAGGAAATGAATGGTGTTTTTTTCAAATAAAAACCTTCGTTTTGATATAAAATTCCTACTTTTGCAGCAAAATATGAATTTTCACACAAATCAAAATAATTATGCTTAAAGAAAACGACAAATACATCTTCGGTGTGGTGAAGGTGGGCGAGCGGGGTCAGATTGTCATCCCCAAGGAGGCTCGCGAGGTTTACGAAATTAAAGCAGGCGATAGTTTGCTGGTGCTTGGTGACTCAAGAGGCATGGCCGTCTTGAAGACGGAGATATTTCAGGACAAAATTGATGAAATGTTAGGGGAGGGCAAATAATGGAGCGTAAGCATTGGATCGATAATCTCCGTTGGGTGACGGTGCTTTTGGTGTTGTTTTACCATGTATTTTATTTCTATAACAACAAAGGTGTCTTCGGTGGTGTTGGCGGCTTTGGTGAATACCCACAGTATAAGCAGTACCAGGATGTTGTCATGTATATACTCTATCCTTGGTTCATGCCCCTCCTTTTCTTGCTTGCTGGCGTCAGCGCGCGCTATGCCTTAGAAAAGCAATCCACCAAGGAGTGGTTCAAGGCTCGCACCAGAAAGCTGTTGGTGCCTGGCACGATAGGCCTCTTTGTGTTTCATTGGATGGTTGGTTATTTCAATACCGTTGTGGCTTCAAGGCAAGGTGTATTTGATGGCGTGCCTGCAATAGCAAAGTATTTCATGATGGCCATAAGTGGCACGGGACCGCTGTGGTTCATTCAAGTGTTGTGGCTGCTTTGCCTTGTGTTGCTTTTGGTGCGGGCGATAGACAGAAAAGACAGATTCTGGAATTGGTGTGGGAAGGCCAACCTTGTTGTCATCATCCTGCTGGGTGTGCTGTTTTGGGTTGGTGAGCAAACGCTCGTCAAGAATCCACGTCCCGAATCGTTGGATGGCCTCTTGAACTTGTATAAGCCCCTTTTCTATTTGGTTCCCTTCCTGCTGGGTTATTTCGTGTTCTCGCACGACGAAGTGCAAGAGAAACTCGAGAAGGCATGGATACCGTTGCTGGCATGTGCCGTCGTTGCTGGCGCGGTCCTAATCATCACCACCTTCGGTCAAGATAACACTTCGCCTCAGTATCTGGGTAGCCCGCTCAACTGCCTTTATGGCTGGCTGATGTGCCTCGCCATGATGGCTTGGTTTAAGGCGCGCTTCAATCGTACGGGAGCCTTTGCAGGATATATGACCCAGTCGAGTTACGGTATTTATATTGTTCACTATCTGGTTATTGCGTCATTTGGATACATGATGAAATACCACACTTCGTTGGCTCCTTGGATGATGTACGTGATCCTCTTCTTTGCAGTGATGATCTTATCGCCGTTGATTTATGAAATTATACGTCGGATTCCGTTTGTCAGGTGGTGCGTGTTGGGCATTAAAAAGAAAAAGTCATGAGTTGTAAACTTTATAATGAAATTCTCGCCCGACAAGATGCGGAGCAAGCTGTCAACCTGTCGCGTTTCTTCAAGACGGGGAAGGGACAATACGGCGAAGGCGACAAGTTCCTTGGAATTAAAGTGCCGACTACCCGCGACGTGGTGCAGCAATGCTGGCAAGAGACCTCGTTTGAGGATTTGGAAACCTGCATCTGTTCCGAATATCACGAAATCCGTTTGGCCGCTTTGTTGACTTTGGTGCAAATCTTCAAGCGCGCCAAGAAAGACAAAACCTTGCAGCAACAATGCATTGACTTCTATTTGACGCATACTGAGTTCATCAACAACTGGGATTTGGTCGACCTCTCCTGTTACGAATTGCTTGGAACCTGGCTTTTGGACAAGGACAGAGCTTTGCTCTACGACCTTGCCCAGGATGGCAAGACGATATGGGAGCAACGCATCGGCATGGTGAGCACCATGCAGTTTATACGCCATGGGCAAGTGGATGACACTTATGCCATCGCTGACATCTTTTTAGAAAAGCCACAACCTTTGCACGACCTCTTGCAGAAGGCCGTTGGCTGGCTCCTTCGCGAAGCGGGCAAGCGCGATGAGCAACGCCTGAAAGATTGGTTGTCGAAGCGATATACAACCATGCCTCGCACCATGTTGCGGTATGCCATTGAGAAATTCACAACCGAGGAACGCCAAAAATACATGAGCCATGACTGAAATCCAACTTCACTATGTCGAACTAGGCCAAGGCCAACCCATGATTCTGTTACACGGCAATGGCGAGAGTTGCGATTACTTTGAGCACCAAATCGCGTATTTTTCAAAACAATACCATGTCATCGCTTTGGATACTCGTGGTCATGGCCAATCACCGAGAGGAGAAAAACCGTTCACGATAAAGCAATTTGCTGAGGATTTACACGATTTCATGGACGAGAAAGGCATCGGAAAAGCCATCCTCCTCGGATTCTCTGATGGTGGCAACATCGCCTTGACTTTTGCATTGAAGTATCCAGAGCGGGTCGACAAGATGATTGTGGACGGTGCCAACCTTTTCCCAAGTGGTGTGAAGCCTTTGTATCAATGGCCTATCGAACTCGGCTATCGTATTGCAAAGTTGTTTTCCGGGAAATCTGAGCAAGCCAAACGAAACGCTGAGATGCTCGGCCTGATGGTGAACGAGCCCCACATCGAGCCAGCCGAATTGGCTCGCCTGACCATGCCTGTCTTGGTAGTAGCTGGCACCAAAGACATGATTAAGGAATCGCATACAAGGCTTATTTACAAGAGTTTGCCTAATGCGCAGATGAACATCATCGAAGGCGATCATTTTGTGGCGAACAAGAATGCGGAAGCATTTAATAAGGTGGTGGATTTATTTTTAAGAAAATAATGCTACATTTGCAGGCAAATTGAAACATTGTCTGAAATGAAAAAGCTTTTCTTATCTCTTTTTGTGCTGATTTTCAGCATAATGAATCTTCAAGCCAAACCCATTGACCGCAGTCTAGCCTTGACTGCGGCTCAGAAATTCGCCACAACGCAATTTGCTATGGAACGCGCCCTGCCGCAACTCGTTTATACAGGTCAGGATGAGACGTTCTTTGTGTTCAATGTGGGCGACCATGCCTTCGTCATCATTGCGGGCGACGATGCGCACCGTCCTGTTATTGGTTACTCTGACCAGTCGGCTTTTGATGCTTCCAATATACCGCCCGCGTTGGCGTATTATTTGGATGGCGTGGCTGAGTGTATGCTGCAATTGCGTCATGCGGTCGCTACTCCCGATGTGGCTGCGGAATGGAATTCTGTGCTTCAGCATGGACGTCTCATCTCGCGTCATGGCGGTCGTGGCACAGGCTATTTCTGCCAGACCCAATGGAACCAAGATTATCCTTACAACTATTGCTGCCCAGAAGACCCTGCTGGTTCGGGCGGACACACCTACGTGGGTTGTCTCGCCACGGCGATGTCGCAGTTGATGCGTTTTTGGGCTTATCCCTCCAAAGGCAACGGTAGCCATTGTTACATTCATGAGGATTATGGCGAGATTTGTGCGGACTTCGGCAACACCGAATATGATTGGGACAATATGCCCAATACGTTGAACAGCAATTCCTCCGAGGCTGAGAAACTCGCCACTGGCACCTTGTGCTTCCATTGCGGCGTGACCATTGATATGGGTTATGGTCCCGACGGTAGCGGTGGCGGTTCGGGCACCATCCCAAGCGTTATGCATACCTATTTCGACTATTGTGATGCCAACGTGCAACTCTCACGCAACGACTTTGAAACCGAGATTTGGAAGACCATGGTGCGCGAGCAGTTCGACATGGGTTGGCCGATGTATTACGGCGGCTGTGAAAATGATGGTTGCCATGCTTTCGTTTGCGATGGCTACGACGACAACGATATGTTCCACTTCAATCTGGGTTGGGGCGGTAGCTCCGATGGCTGGTATCTCATCGATGATGCGCCTTACACACATCCCGCCGATGCCATGTTCAACTTTGTCCCCGCTTGGGTCTACAACCAAACGCCTTCCCTGCCGACCGATTTCACGGCAGTTCCCACTTCCGACACCGATTTGAAAGTGCATCTCAGTTGGACGAATCCAACAACTACCCTTGACGGCACGCCTTTGAATGCCATAGAGCAAGTTGTGGTGCTTCGCGACAATGAAATTGTTGCGACTTTGACTGATGTCGTCCCTGGTGCAGCCATGGAAATTGAAGATGCCGATGTGCCGCGCTATGATGTTTACCATTATGCAGTATATGCCGTGGCCAATGAACGCGTCGGAAAACACGCCAATGTGATGAAGGTGTTGGTCGGTCCTACCTGTCAGTGGAAGATTATCATGACGACCAATTCGTTCCAAGGATGGCAAGGAGGCTGCATCAATGTGTACAATATGGCTGGACAGAAGCTTGACAGTTACACGATGACTTCATCGGCTACCGTTTCCGTTGAGCCAGCTTTGCCTTTGGGTAGGCTCAGTTTTGGATGGACCGCACCTGGACAAACGGTTAACACTATGGCTTTTGTCATTAATGACTCCGACAATAATACGGTGTATTCGTTCTCAGGTTCCTCCAATGACATGCTGCCAGGTGTTTTCTTTGAAACCAATAATACTTGTGGTGGTGACCTTTCGTGCGGTACACCTGGCAATTTGGTAGCGACGGCTCAAGACGACGCCATCCTGCTCACTTGGGATGCCGTCGAGAACCCTGGCTATGGTTACAATATCTACCGTGATGGTTTACTGTATCGTCTTATCCAAGAAGGCACAGCCTTCCTTGATGAAAATGTTGCTATGGGTGGTCATTGTTACCGTGTGGCCGTTCTCTGCGAAGGTGGTGAGAATGGTGAAACTTCCAACGAATCGTGTGCCACAGCAGGTCCTTGTTATCCACCACGCAATCTTGATTTTGAATTGACGAACAATTACAAAGCCAAGCTGATGTGGGAAGCACCGCAGCCGCACGATGGACTTTCGGGCTATTACTTGTACAGAAAAGACGGTGATGATGAATTCCGCCGTATCAAGTTGTTGAACGCTTCTGCTGTCACTTTTACTGACAACGGTGTGGGTCAGGAAGGCGACTATTACTATCGTCTCTATGCCTATTATGGCGATTTGGACTGCACTTCTGCACCTGCTAACCGTCATTATTACGATAATGTGTTTGAATTGCATTTCTATTATTCGCCTACGGGCATGGAAGAAAACGAGGCACAAGTGGAAGTCTATCCTAACCCGACCAAAAACCTGATCACCATTGAAGCAGAGGGTATGTCAGAGGTGTTGCTTTACAACACTTTGGGACAGTGTGTGATGCAGAAGGTGTGCGTAGGGAACCAAACGACGGTTGATTTGCAAAATGTGACCGAAGGGCTCTATCTACTGCGCGTCAAGACAGAAAATGGAGTCTTCTCAAAGCACATTGCTGTTGAGCGTTAGAAAAAACTCTCAACTCTCAACCCTCAACTCTAAACTATTTCTTACCTTTGCAGCGATAATTATTTAAAATCATGCTAAATAAAGAAAATGTACAGGAAGTCCTGAAGGACGTCATCTATTTCCCCAAGGGGGACAATATCGTCGCGTTGAATATGGTTGAAAACCTGATGGTTAAGGATAATGCCATCCGTTTCGACCTCGTCATGGAACATGCCAACGACCCGAAAAACGACATCTTGGTGAACGGTGCCAAGCGTACCCTGACCGAGGTTTTCGGTGAAGACATTGATATAGAAATCAAGGTGGTGGAGGAAAAAACAGCCCTTTCGAAGGTGAAGCACATCATCGCTGTGGCTTCGGGCAAGGGTGGCGTCGGCAAGTCGACGGTGGCGGCCAACTTGGCCATCGCCTTGGCGCGTGCCAACCAGCGTGTGGGCTTGATTGATGCTGACATCTACGGCCCTTCCGTCCCGATGATGTTCGGCACCGAAAACGAGCGTCCAGCCGCTTTCGAGAAAGACGGCAAGACGGTGATGCTGCCGATTGAGAAATATGGTATCAAGTTGTTGAGTATCGGCTATTTCGTCGATGCCGACCGACCGCTTATCTGGCGTGGACCCATGGCTACTAGTGCTTTGAACCAACTGATGAACGACACCCTTTGGGGCGAGTTGGACTGGATGGTAGTCGACATGCCTCCTGGAACGGGCGACATCCAACTGACTTTGGCCCAGCAATATAACGTGTCGGGTGCCCTCATTGTGACTACACCTCAGAAGGTAGCCTTTGCCGATGTGCTTCGCGCTGCCATGATGTTCAAGGAAGAGGCCTTGCAAATCCCGCTCTATGGCTTAGTGGAAAATATGGCCTACTTTACACCTTCCGACATGCCTGAGAAGAAATACTACATCTTCGGCAAGGAAACGGGCAAAGCGTTTGCCGAGCAATTGGGTGTGCCGCTCCTCGGACAGATACCGATTACGGAAAAGATTGCCGAGTGTGGTGATGCTGGTGTCCCGCTTGCCTTGGATGCCGACTCGCCAGTCACTAAGGCCTTCGACAAGATTGCACACGATATAATAAATATGAAATGATGTTTGCACGCAGAATTCGCTGAATTATGTGAAGCGCAAAGCGACGAAAACTAAGCGTCTGGCAGGTTCAGCGATTTCAGCGGATTCTGTGTGAGAAAAGAAAAAGATATGGATAAAGAAACCATCCTCAGAAAAGTCAAAAACGTCCTCGAACAAGTGCGCCCCTACCTCCAGCAGGACGGCGGCGACGTCAACTTCGTGGAACTCACCGACGACAACACCGTCATCGTCGAACTCACCGGTGCTTGCGGCAACTGCCCGCATAGCAAGATGACCCTCAAAAACGGCATCGAGTCCGTGATGAAGAAGGTCATCCCCGAAATCAAGTCGGTGGAACAAGTCGAAACACTGGATTTATAACTTATTGTCTAACATAAAATCAATCGAAAATGAAAAAATCTTTATTCTCATTAGCGGCCATGCTGCTGTTCGCGGTCAGCGGCATCGCGCAAACGACCTACACGAAGGTGACCTCTGCTTCTGGACTTGAAGCGGGAGCCAACTACCTCATCGTGGCCCATCATGACGAACTCGGTGTCCTTGCGATGGGCTACCAAAAGTCAAACAACCGTAATGCTGTGGTCGTGAGCGAAAACGGCGAGTCCATAACCGTCACTCCTGGCACTGACCCCACAAGCGAAACCGACGTTTTCGAGTTCACTTTGGGCGGCAACGCTGGCGCTTGGACGCTCTTCGACGAGGCCAAAGGCGGCTACCTCTATGCAGCCAGCAGCAGCAGCAACCACCTGAAGACGCAAACCACGCTCGATGCCAACGGCGAGTGGAACATCACCTTCAACGGCGACGGCACGGCTGAAGTGGTCGCCCAAGGCGAAAACGAGCGCAACAACATGCGCTTCAACCCCAACACCACCAACAACGCCCCGCTGTTCAGCTGCTATGCCGAAGCATCGAACATCGACACGCGCGTGAGTTTCTACAAGGCTGGTGGTACGGCAGCACCCGATCCGGAACCGAGCAACTATCCCACCTACTTCACCGCAACGGTGAATGGCACTGACGTCACCCTCACTTGGAACGATTCCGAGGGCGGCCAACTGCCTCACAAGTATCTGGTGACGGCCACTTCCGCTGTTCCTATGGATGGTGTTCCTGTAGGTGACGGTGATCTGACCAAGAATGTGAGCTATGGCTTGCAAACTGTGACCTTTAGCGGCTTGGAGGGCGGCAGCACCTATCGCTTCGCCATCTTCCCCTACACCAACAGCGGCGCCAACATCGACTACAAGACCGATGGCAATTATCCCACGGTTGATGCCACGACGGAAGATATCTACATCCTGCTCTATGAAGACTTCGAAGATGGTCTCGGCGTGTTCACGGCTTACAATGCATACGGCGACCAGGAATGGCATCAAGGCTCCTATCAAGGCACGACCTACGCCAACATGAACGGCTATGCCGAAGGCGCCGCTCACCAGAATGAAGACTGGCTCATTGGCTATGTTCAAGTCCCCGATTTGACCTTCACCGATATCTTTGTTGAGTTCAGCACGGCCATGAAGTTCGATGGCGACCCGTTGCGCGTGGTCCTCTCCACCGACTATGACGGCCAAAGCGACCCCAGCGACTTCGAATGGGTAGACATCACCGATGCCTTCGATTATTCGACGGGCAACTACGAATGGGTTGAGTCTGGCTCATTGAACGTGGTCGATTTGGTCAACAATGGCAGTTTCTATATCGCTTTCATCTATACCAGCAACGATGAGGCTGCTTCCTCATGGGAAATCGACTATGTGAAAGTGTGGGGCAAGTTCACGGCATCGGTCAACGAGAACGCTGTCAACGCTGTTAATGTCTATCCCAACCCCGCCCGCGAGCAGGTGTCGTTCAACATCGAAAACGATGCCCAAGTGAGCGTCTACGACATGACGGGCCGCATGGTGAGCACGACCGACTGCATGGCCGGCCAAGCCCAAATCAACGTCAGCGAACTGGTGAATGGCGTTTATTTCGTCAACTTCCGCTTCGCCGACGGCACCACGGCTGTCTCCAAGTTTGTGAAGTATTGATTCAATCCTCCCTGCCCTTCCCTTAAAAGGGGGACGCGCAAAGCGGCGCAAAACAAGCGTCCGGTAGGCGTCCCCCTCTTGAGGGGGCAAGGGGGAGTAAAAAACTCTTTATTTGAAAAACCATCTCCTCATAGCATTCCTCTTCCTCTCCTGTTTCGCCTCGGCCCAGCAGGTGGAGCCGGTGCGCTATGAGCTGCCGCGCTGGAACAAGGAGCAGGGCTGCCACTTCCAGACCCTTGGCGAAGCTGACGGCATCATGCTCTACGAGACCGACAAGGCAGACAAGGAGAAACACCGCCTGTGGCAGTTCGCCTGCCTCGACAGCACCCTCTACGAGACCCGCAGCGACCTCATCCCCCTGCCTGAGAAAATGAAATTCATGGATTCTGGCAGCGACGGTCGTTACGCGGCCTTCTGTTTCGTCAACGATGGCAACAAGAAAGCCGCCGACAGCCTCGATTTCCTCGTCGTCTCCTTCGACAAGGTGAACGGCGCCTACCAGACCTTCTGGAACAAATGGCCCGAACGTTCGGTGCCGCTTTCCGTTGAGGTCGTCGACGGCACGATGATGCTCGCCTTGAACAACAAAGGCGGCAATGGCATCCTTTATTTCTACGACCTCACGAGCAACCAGTACCGCACCGTCACGCCTGCGCCCTCGACCAGTTTCGTGCTGTTCCAAACGGCGAGTTTCCGCAACGAGCATTGCTTCGTGGTGGCCGCCAAGGAGTTCGAGGAAAAACGCTTCAAGTCGACATCGTTCATGGTGTTTTCGGCTGCGGGCAACTTGCAAGGCTCGTATCGTTACGACAACGTCCCCAACGCCGCTTTGGGTCGCATGGGCTTCCGCTTCGATGAAAGCCGAAACCTCGTCGTCATCGGCACTTTGGAGCGCGAGACGGGACGCAAGGTCAGTCTTGAAGGCATTACGGAGAACTTCGACAAGGAAAGCGTGGGCGTGGTGTGGATGCGCTTCGTTGGAGGCATACCCGAAAGCCATATCTACCTCTTCAAGGACATGCCCGAAATCGAGTTGGCACTCACTGCCTCTGACCGCGTCCGCGTGCGCGAGGAACGCCTGAAAAACCAGAACAAGGAAAAGCCCACAAAGGGAGAAATCGCGTTCCAGTTCCTCGCGCCGCGCCTGACCGACTTTGGCGACCTGACCATCTTTGCAGCCGAGGCCTTCATGCCCTATTACCATACCGAGACGCGCATGACTTATGGCTATTACCGCTACTACGGCGGCTATCCCTACACTTACACCGTGTTCGACGGCTACGACTTTTTCAGCGAAATCATCCTCGCCTTCGATCGCGACGGCAAGCTGCAATGGCAACAGTCGGTGAAGTTCGAGAATGAACTGACTTATGATCTTTTCCCACATTCGTCGGAAGGCGTTTGCTACGATGAGCTGGTGGTGGCTTCGCCCTATCACAATCATTTGCGCTACACCTCTTTCAATAGCACTGGCCAGCCGCTGATGAACCAGCAGAGCGAGAAACTTGAACCCTTCCATGGGGCGGATTATGTGGAAGACGAATACTTCGCCCAAATCGCGCCATGGTATGGCAGCCGTTTCCTTATCTATGGCTCACAGATTATCCAAAACAGCACCCAGCCCAAGGCGCGACGTACTGTGTTTTATTTGCAAAAGGTTCAATATGATTGAGTTATGT
>JAFWRA010000111.1 GCA_017508895.1 Bacteroidales bacterium | reverse complement strand
AGCGGCATTGCCCCTGGCACTCCTTTTGAAATGATTCCCGACAGCTGGTCCTGCCCGCTTTGCGGCATCGGCAAGGACAGCTTCTCTGTCATGGAATAATTAATGATTTGTAGAGACGTGCCATGGCGCGTCTCTACATGTTTTATCGAAACAAAATGGATAACAAAGCATTATTCAACATCGGCTACGGCCTTTATGTGCTGACCACCAACTACGACAACATCGACAACGGTTGCATCGTCAACACGGTGATCCAAGTCACGAGCAATCCTTTGCAGATCGCCGTGACGGTCAACAAGGGGAACTACACCCACGATCTCATCATGGACTCATGCGTGTTCAACATCAGTATGTTGACTACCGAGACGCCGATGTTCGTCTTCGAGCACTTCGGTTTCCAGTCGGGTCGCAAGGTGAATAAGTTTGCTAATTGTGAAGCTGAGCACCGTGCCGTCAACCATGTGCTCTATATCCCGAAATACACCAACGCCTACCTGGCTTGTCGTGTCACCAAGAGCATCGACTTCGGCACGCATACCATGTTCATCGCTGATGTGCTGGATGCCCAAATCCTTTCCGACAAGCCTTCCGTAACTTACGACTATTACCAAAAGAACATAAAACCCAAACCACAACCCACCGAAAAGCCCAAGGACGGAAAACGCCGTTGGGTGTGCAAGGTATGCGGTTTTGTCTATGAAGGTGATTCCCTCCCACCCGATTTCGAATGTCCGTTGTGCAAACACGGCGTGGAGGATTTCGAAGAGGTTTTTTAGCTGTAGAGACGTTTCCTGAAACGTCTCGAAAAAACGAAACAATTTCAATCATGCAACAAATACAATTAACCGAAAACATCTATTACGTCGGCGTCAACGACCGCCACACCGACATGTTCGAGAACCACATGGAACTGCCCAACGGCGTTTCCTATAACTCCTACCTCATCGTCGATGAGAAGATAGCTTTGATCGACCCTGTAGAGGCTAATTTCTTGGAAGAATACCTCTTCAAGGTGAAGTCGGTTTTGAAAGATCGAAAGGTCGACTACCTTATTATTAATCATGACGAGCCCGACCACAGCAGCACGATGGCCGCCGTATTGCGCGAATATCCTGAAGTGCAAGTCGTTGGCAACACTAAAACCTTTGCACCTCTTGAAGCTTTCTATGGTCCTATCGAGAACAAGAAGGTCGTGGCCGAAGGCGAGACGTTGTGTCTCGGCAAGCACACCTTGCAGTTCTTTATGGTGCCGATGGTGCACTGGCCTGAGTCGATGGTGACCTACGAGCAAACAAGCCAAATCGTTTTCAGCAATGATGCCTTCGGTGGCTTTGGTGCCCTCAACGGTGGCATCTTCGATGACCAGGTCAATCTCACCTTCTATGAAGATGAGATGCGCCGTTATTATGCCAACATTATCGGCAAGGTGGCCATGCAAGTCGTGAAAGCCATCGAAAAACTCAGCGCCTTGGAAATCAAGATGATTGCTCCTTCACATGGCTTGATTTGGCGTAGTAACCTGGCTTGGGTCTTGGGCAAATACACCCAATGGAGTAAGCAGGAACCCGAAGAAGGCGTGGTCGTCGTCTACGGCTCAATGCACGGCAACACTGGAGTGATGGCCGACATCATAGCTCGTGGCGCCGCCGAAGCTGGCATCAAGGAGGTGAAGGTTTATGACATCGCCAAGACCGAGGTCAGTTTCATCATGAGCGACATATGGAAATACAAGGGCGTCATCATTGGGGCTTGCGCCCATTATGGCAACATGTTCCCCAACATGACCCTGCTCGTTCACGAAATCAATGAGTTCAAGCCTAAAAACAAATGCTATGGTCTCTTTGGAGGTATGAGCTGGAGCGGTGGTGGCGTGAAGACCCTCACCAAATACGCCGAGGAGGGCCAATGGAACCTTGTGGCCGAGAGTGCCGAAGTCAAAGGCGCACCCATCCGTGAAGAGGATTGGGATAAACTCTACAACCTTGGAAAGGCTGTGGCCGAGGCGGTGAAAGGCTAATCCCCTACCCTTTTATTAGATCAAAAAAATCCCCACCTTTTCAGGCGGGGATTTTTTTCATGAACCTATTAATAAATAGGTGTGAAGATTATTTGTACTCAGCGAGCACGTCCTTCACGCGGTCGGGGGTCATACGGCCGTAGACCTTGTCACCGACTTCGATGACGGGGGCCAGACCGCAGGCACCGACACAACGGAGGCAGGTCAGAGAGAACTTGCCGTCGGGAGTGACCTCACCGACGTTGATGCCCAGCTGACGCTTCAGCTCGTCCAGCACCTTCTCGGCACCACGCACGTAGCAAGCGGTACCCAAGCAAACGCTGATCGGGTGCTCACCTTTAGGCGTCATGGTGAAGAAGGAATAGAACGAAACGATGCCGTAGACTCTTGAAACCGGGATACCCAGTTCCTTAGCCACCAGCTCCTGGACCTCAGCAGGCAGATAGCCATACTCGCCCTGGACCTTGTGCAGCACATTGATGACCTCACCCGGCTTGTTGCCATACGACTTGCAGACGTCCTTGATGAAGTTGATCTTCGCTTCTGATAATTTAATAACTGCCATATTTATTTCCTTTCTATTATTTACTGGTTATTGAATT
>JAFWRA010000110.1 GCA_017508895.1 Bacteroidales bacterium | reverse complement strand
CATACTTACACGGCAGATTATAGGCCCTCGTGATTTTGGCCTGCCCCGTTGGCTCTTCGTGACCTTGTTGGAGCATCATTTGATAACATTCCTCGCGCAATTGTACGCCCGCTGCGGAATGGATGGCATTGTCGATGCATCTGTGCAAAGGATGGAAGCAGCCCAACATCTGACTGTTGGCCGCATTGACGATGGCGTCTACCTTTAATCGGGTGATATCTCCCTGCCAAACCAACAATTGTTTGTCGGTAGAGACGGTGTGCACACCGCCTCTACAATCGTCCAATTCCACCACACCTTTTTCCTGTAATTGCACCTGTAATTCCTCATCCTGCAAACGCAAAAATTCCTCACTGACGGGTTTCGGCCAACGCACATTGCGCAAGGCACGGAACAGGTCGCGCTTGCCTTGCAAATCCGATGGAATCTCCATCTCGGAATATTGCGGGTCTTCTTTCAGAAGATATTCTATCAAATAGTCCAAACGATTCATCATCAACAATTAAACGATTAAACAATCAACACTTCAACAATTCCTCTAATACTTCTCCAATATCCCCATCAATCACAATCGACCTGTCCTTGATTTGTTTCACCGTGAACGCCTCGCCAAGGTTGATGGTGGCGTAGGTGGCCTCGGGGTTTTTGTAGGTCATCTGCATGAACGGCAGTTTGATGATGGTCGGGGTGTTGCTTCCGATGCCGAGGTCCCAATACAGGATTTTGCCGTGCTGGTGGCTGTTCACAAAATCGAGGTAACGTTGTGCAGCCTGGTGCCAGCCTTCGTCCTCCACGAAAGTGCTGTCGGAACGCAGGTTGACTTTCATCGGTTCGCCACAAACTGGACAATGGGGAATCAATTCGGTCGGGATTTTCATATCATTTTGTGCCGCAATCATTTTCCTTATGCTTTCCTCATTGTCGTAGGTCTTTTGGTGACAAGGTTTTGAGCATTGGAACAACCCATAATCGCCTTGGGTATAGAACAGCCTTTGTTTGTCGAAGCCAGCTTTTTGGAACTGGTGATCGACATTGGTGGTGATGACGAAATAGTCCTTGTCCTGCACGAGTTTCAAGAGGTTGTCGTAAACGGGTTTCGGGGCTGGCACGTAGCGGTTGTAGTAGATATGCCGACTCCAGTAGGCCCAATGTTCCTCCTCGATCGGGAACTGATGGAACCCTGCCGTGTACATGTCGGTGAAGCCGTATTTTTCGATGAAATCGGCAAAATACTTTTCAAAACGTTCCCCCGAATAGGTGAAGCCCGCCGAGGTGGAGAGGCCTGCGCCTGCACCGATGACGACGGCGTCGGCGGACTGAAGGGCTTGGTTAAGATTTTGAATGAGGTCCATAGGGTGAAAAATATGGGACAAAAATAAGCTTTTTTCATGGAGTTTGGAGCACCAATTTCAACAATTATCCCAAATTGTTAATACTTACCTTTTGGTTTGTGTATTTTATTTGACTTGAATACTGATTGTCTGTAATTTTGCGGCACTTAACATTAAAGAATTGGAATCATGAGAAAATCATTACTATGCCTTTTATTGCTTGCGGCGCTTCGACTGAGTGCCCAAAGCGAGCTGACCCTGAAATTCACCTCTGTATTCACCGACGGGAGCTATTGCCCTTTTGAGGAAGTGAAAGTGACTAACCTTTCGCGTGGTTGGGACGAAACCCTTACCTACCCCGACACCACGCTTGTGCTCTCCTACCTCGACGGTGTGGGCGAACTTGGCATTTCGTCAGCCTTGGAGGTGTTCCCCAACCCGTTCAACGACTGCGCCCATGTCGCTTTCGACCTTCGGGAATCCGATGTTGTTCAGATTCAGGTTTTTCAATTAAGTGGGAAGCAGGTGTGCAGCTATGAAGGCTATCTTTCTGCGGGAAGCCACCAAGTCACCGTCAGGCTCGATGGACCTCAAATGGCGTTGCTTTCCATCACAACGAAAGACTGTCGCCGAGTGGCCAAGCTGATTCATACCGGACAAGGCGGCGCGAATGCCATCGAAGTGATTCCCATCGAGAGGAAACGGACGGCATCGCAACGCGAGGCTTTCAGCGTTGGCGAGTTTGCCCCTGGCGACACGATGCGCTACGAGGCTGTGGCTCATTATGACGGCAACGTCTTGCCGTGCGAGGCCGTCGTGCAATCGCAATATGAGGACGAGACCATCATCTTTAGTTTCGAGAAGCCTCATTATGAGCCGGAAGAAATCTTTACCGTGAACGGTGCCACGTTCAAAATGAAGCTCGTTGAAGGCGGCACCAATTACATGGGTGCACAAAGCAGCGATCCTGACGGCCTCAACTATGACCCAGACGCCCATGTAGTTGAAAGCCCGGTCCATCAAGTGACTTTGAACACGTTTTACATGGGAGAATGTGAGGTCACACAAGAATTGTGGATTGCGGTGATGGGCAATAACCCAAGTATTTATGTCGGACTTGACAGACCCGTCGACAACGTAAGCTGGAATGACGTGGTCAATGGTTTTATTCCTGCTCTTAATGCTTTGACGGGACGCACATTCAGGCTCCCCACAGAATCGGAATGGGAATTCGCGGCACGTGGTGGCAACCTGAGTCATGGCTACAGGTTTGCAGGTAGCAACGACATCAACGAAGTGGGATGGTATGGCGGAAACGGTGGAAGCCAGTCGCACCCCGTAATGATGAAAGCACCTAATGAATTAGGTCTCTACGACATGAGTGGCAACGCCCAGGAATGGTGCAGCGACTGGCACGGGCCATATTCTGCCGAGCCTCAGGTCAATCCGCAGGGGCCTGATAATACAGGATATAAGGAGACACGTGGTGGCAGTTGGGCATGGGTTTATGCAAAGCATTGCCGTGTTTCGTACCGTTATTTCTACGAGCCTATTGATGCCGACTACGACATCGGATTCAGGTTGGCATTGGTTCCCGAAGCGGGAAGCACGACAAACGGGGTGTTCTCGGTGAGCGACCACGCTCGCGTCTATTTCTCGCCTGGCAACTTGCAATATATTGGAAGTGCAACACCGCCTTACTGGAAGTTTGCTGACCACCAATGGGATTATCTTGGCAACAATGGTCAAGGCGAACCTGATGAATACCTCGACCGCGACTTGTTTGGTTGGGGCACCAGCGGTTGGGACAACGGCAATTTGCTTTACCAACCATGGAACACCGAAAACACGAACACGACCTACTATGGTCCTCTTGACGACTCCGACTTGACCGGCGATTACGCCAATGCCGACTGGGGTGTTTACAACCCCATCAGTAACGGTGGTAACCAGGAGGGAATGTGGCGCACACTGACTGCCGACGAATGGCTGTATGTTTTGGAGACCCGCACTACGGCATCTGGCTACCATTATGCGAAAGCCGTTGTCAGCGATCACAATGGCGTGATTTTAGTGCCCGACAATTGGAATGTCAGCTACTACAACTTGGTTAACACGGACCAAGTTGATGCCGAATTTGCAAGCAATCATATCTCGGCATCGGAGTGGTTCGACATTTTCGAAGCCCATGGAGCCATATTCCTTCCGGCGGCGGGTTCTCGTTTTGGCAGTATGGTAATGTATTCAGAGACTCATGGGGTTTACTGGACAGCAAGTAGCGCCCATGACAACCTGACAGCTCATGATGTCAATTTCGACAACACCAACTTCAAAACGTGGTGGAGCATGTTCAAATACTTCGGCAATTCGGTAAGGTTGGTCCGTGATGTACCCGTGGATTGACTATCTCCCTTTGCTGAATCTGTGGATTTTGTTTGACCTATCCTTCTGTGTGCCACGGGCATAGGCGATGTCAGGATAGCCAAAGCCGACGATGAGACCCGTGTAGTGGTCGGTGGGGATGTTGAGCATCTTGCGGGCTTCGGGTACCAACTCGTTGAGCACCTCGCTCGGGTAGCTCATGATAGCCGTACCCAAGCCGAAAGCGTTGGCTAAAAGCTCAAAATAGGCTGTTGCGATGATGCAGTTGGCCTTGGCGTCTTCGGCCCATTTGCCGCTGCATTTCTCATGGGCGATGAAAAGATGAGGTGCACCACAAAACAGCATGTCACCTTCGCGAACAGTCTCTTCGCTCTCTTTCATCTTGCCGTAGAAGAAAGGGCTGAAGCTATGCGTGTAAATGCCACGTTTGGCCAAACTTTCCATCTTGTCGTAGGCCACCTGCCAAATCTCGTCCACACGCTTTTTGTCATCGATGACAGTGTATTCCACATTACAGGAGTTGCCGCCCGTAGGGGCGTTCTCCATCGCGGAAAGGATATGGTCGAGGATGACTGGATCGATGTTGTCGTCCATGAAGCGGCGACACGAGCGGCGGTATTTCACCAAGCGTTCCATCTGCTCACCTATGTTCTTGTCGGGTTTGGGTGTCGAGGTCTCTGGCTTTTTGCCAAAGATGGAGATGGCGCCTTCGGGGCATACTGCTAGACAGTGCTCGCAACGCCAGCAGCCGCGCCAACCGTAGCGTTCGAAAGGCTGCATCACGGGCATGCCGTTCTGCATTTTCAATACCATGCCGGTGCAGACATTCACGCAATGGCCGCAACTGACGCATTTGTTTCTGTCAACCTCGAAATGAGTGGTGGATTCTATGGTCATAATTATTCCATCGTTATCACAATCTTGCCGCCCGCGCCGCCTTTCTCCAAAAGGTTGTGCGCTTCTACGATTTCATCCATCCGGAACGCTTTGGCATACAGCGGCTTGATGTGCTGCTTGTTAATCAAACGGAAAAGTGAGTCGATTGTTTCCTGTTTCGGAAAATTGCTGAAAAACCCGCTGAGAAAAACACCATTGGGGATGTATTTGATAGGGTCGAAATGCTCGACGGTGAACACATTGCCGAGGATGCCCGTGTTGCAGACATAGCCTGGCTTTATAACACAACGAAGCGAATCCTGCAAAGTAGCAGGCCCGACCAACTCCAACACTTTGTTGGGACGCATATTGGAGGGCAAACTTTCTGCCAAATGGCCGTCATCAATGCAGCAGTAGTCTGCCCCGATGGTTTTCAGACGGTCGAAGTCCTTTTCCTTGCGGCAAGCCGCAATCACCTTAGCCCCCAATGCCTTGCCGAGCTGGATGGCGGCCTGCCCGACGGTGCTGGTAGCTCCGCGCACCATGAGTGTGTCACCCTCGGTGAGCAACAGACACTCTGTCAGCGAGCCGTAAGCCGTATAATAGGTTTCTGGTATGGCAGCCAACGACACCCAATCCAAATCCGTTTCCACCTTGAAGACATTGGTCTCAGGAAGCAAAGCATATTCAGAGTAGCTGCCATTGAACGAGCGACCCATGCCACCCATCAATGCGATGACTTTGTCGCCTTTTGAGAAATGGCTGTCTGACGGGTCGGCAATCTCGCCCACACACTCGATGCCTGGCACGATGGGTTTCTGGATATAGTCGTGCTCGATTTCGAACATCCGCAGCAAAGCCTCGGAATGGTTCAGTCCAGCGGCGTGAATCTTCACCAACACCCAACCCGAACGCACTTTGGGAACAGGTATTTCAGAGGCTTTCATTTCCTCCGCCGAGCAACGATGATCTAATTGTATTGCTTTCATTATCATTGTAACTTTCAACTATCAACTACCTTCCAGCATTGCGGGTCAGCAGCAAAGAAATCATGCGTGTAACCATACGCCACAGCGGGACAACCACGACAGAACCGCAACAACTCACATTTTCCGCATTTCTCGAACTTCTCGTATTGGCGGTAATAGTCCATTTGCGGCGAAGTCCACAAATTGTAAAGCGGTGTCTCGAAAACATTGCCCACCTTGCTTTCAAAGCGGCGGCAGGCCATCACATCGCCATTAGGCAAAATGGTGAAATGTCCGTGACCACAGTTGCAGCCGTCATAAATGGTATCATTGTCTAAACCCTCAGGTATCTTGAAATTCCCAATTTCGTGCAGATACAAGCCCCAAAGATGGTCTTTCAAGTTGAAGGTAGTCTTGCAACTGTCTCCATAGTCCATGTACTTTTTCCAACAGGTATCCAGCACTTGGCGGTACTGTTGCGGCGTAAGGTGTGCGCTCTTTTCCAAACTTGTGGGGCAATAGCGCGCAAAGGCGAACACGTCAGCCTCGTACTTCACCACAGTATCAATGATTTCCGGCATCTGGTCGGCATTCACGCCCGAAACGGTAGTCATAATGGCCACGCGGATACCGTTGCGGTGCAGTACTTCGATTTTCTCCAACGTGGTGTTGAATGAGCCGGGCTTGCGCATAAAGTCATGCGTCTCACGGTTGCCGTCGATGGAGAGTTGGTACTTCTCGCAGCCGTAAAACTTCAGCTTTTGGCAGTTCTCATCGGTCAAGTGAAACGGATTGCCCAGAATGGTAAACGGGATTTTCTTCGCTTTCAGCATCCCAAGGATTTCCCATACTTGCGGGTGCAAAAGAGGATCGCCTCCCGTGACATAGAAGTACGGAAGTCGACCGCCCATCTTTTCGCACATTTCCACGCAGCTGTCAATCACCTTCTTTGCCCGCTCCACGCTGACCGAAAGCAACTCGGGATGGCCTTCAGAGAAGATGTAGCAATGCTTGCAACGCTGGTCGCAATAGTCAGTGATGTGCCACTGGAAGGAGAAGTATTGTTTGGCCATAGTTTTCGTTTTAGCGTCTTATGATTGCCTCCACAGGGCAATGTTCAAAGCAGTTGCCGCATTGCAGGCAGTTGTTTTGGCGAATGATGAATGGTTCGCCCGCGTCAATGGCGTTTTGCGGACACACCTTCTGGCATGTGCCACAGCCAATGCAAGCATCGGTGATTTGGTAGCCCTTGGGCTTCACAACGGCGTTGCCCACGGTGAAATATTCCCGCGTGATGGGGCGGGTACTGAGGCAGAAATACTCGATTGTGTAGTCCTTGATGACAAACATAGTGTCGATGTTCTTGGTCTCGCCCGGATAGACGTTCTCTAAATAAGGCTGTTCCTCATAAAGCAAATCGCGCCATTTCACCTGTTCGGCCTCGGGCACTTGCACGGCCTTGCCCGAAACGCGTATGGTCTCCTTGTAGCGGGTATAACCCAAAATCTGCACTTGCCCGTCGTCTATCAACTGTCGGCAGAAGCTCTTGCCGCGTGCGGTCAGAAAATAGATGTCGGTGCCTTCGTAATGGATGGCGCTGATATTGCGCACCTGTGGCGCACCGTCCTTATCCACTGTGGCGAAGTTGAGTACACCAACGTAGCCCAATTTATTCAAACACGTTTGTATATCCATGCTGATGCAGTTTCTTATGTGTAAAAAGGCGCTTCGCCCATCGGACGAAACGCCTTTTGTTTGGTAACGTGCTTTATTTCGCGCCACAGGCACTACCGCAAGCGCTGGGTTTCTTCGGCTCGGCTGCACCACAAGCGCTACCACAGGCACTTGGTTTTTCCTCTTTCTTGGGTTCTGCCGCACCGCAAGCGCTGCCACATGCTGAAGGTTTCTCTTCGGGTTTGGCTGCGCCACAGGCACTACCGCAAGCGCTCGAACTTCTCATAGCGAATGAGGCCACGAAGCCTCCAAATTCTGATCTCTTCATCGTTGTTTGAGTTTTAGTTGGACAATCTATTTACTTGGCTTTGAATGATTCTTACGGTCGGTGATAATGTCGCTGAAATGCTCCAGTCCCCATGTCAGCAGCGCATCCAAATGGGGCATGAGGCCCTTTCCGCGCTCGCTGAGTCTGTATTCCACTCGTGGCGGAACTTCCGTAAACACCTCGCGACTGATAATGCCATCGTCTTCAAGATGGCGTAGCGTTGAGGTCAGCATTTTTTGTGAGATGTCTGGGATTTGTCGCCACAAGTCTTTGAATCTCAGCACTTCCTTTTGCTCCAAGGTGTAAAGCACCAACAACGACCATTTGTCAGTGATATGCGAAATCACGTTGCGTATCGGACAATCAGGAAAGGTGGCACTTTGTATTTCTTTCTTGTTGTTCATCGTTTTCTGGATTAACGAGGCAAAAATATAGAAAAAATTCTAATTTTCAGTCACTTACCTTTTGTCAATACACAAACCTTTTTGTAAGTATTGCTGAAAAACAATAAGTTAATACAAGAAGAAAATTCACTTCCCCGCCAGCCAACAGGATTAT
>JAFWRA010000109.1 GCA_017508895.1 Bacteroidales bacterium | reverse complement strand
CCCCACAAAAGTCTATCACCCTATCTTATCCCCATATTGGAATACATCGATGCCAATGGCGACACACTCAACGACCTTTCTGTGATGGAAACTACGTTCCATGACTATTACGCCGTGCATGACATGGATCCACATTCGGCAAGACTCAGACATGGAGTAACCACAGAAACCACCTTTAAAAAAGACATAAAGCTGTTGCGTTTGGGCTTCATCCTGCCCTTGCCAGAGGGAAAGCTCACCGTGTATCGCAGAAACCAACACATCGACACTACCAACTTCCAAAAAAGCTATTATCTTGACAGAGAAGGTTTTTCTATTCAAAGCGACAGCCTTATCCTCTGCACTTACCACAATCTGGGCATCTCATCGCTGCAACTCAACACAGAAGACAGAATCGCCTGCTTCAACATCGATTATTGGCGCGACCATCCACTGCTGCACTACCCTATGCGCTCCGACACCTCCGATTTCTTTGAGGATATCTCCTATCGTACAATCCATAAAGGTGACACCCTGAAAGGCACATTTGAAGTTTACAACTTTGCCATGGACGACCTGCCCCGAATCATGCCCGTGTGGGACGGCTACCAATCGGCCTTCATCTTCACCGAACATGCCGACTGGACCGACCTGCGCACGCATCGTGCCGTACTTTTTGGCAATGAAAACATCACCAAACCCGAAGATGCCGTCGGTGGCTTCTGCTATTTCAGCATCCCCGTCACGAAGAGCGTGTTCTATTGGAATCCCGACAACGTGACCAACGAAAAGACCAGCAAAGGCCTTTTCCCAGGACTCGTTGCCTCCATCAAGACGGACAAAGAATTCTTCAAATTACTGAAAACCATCAAGAAACATGGCTTTGAGATTTGTCTACACTCGCCCGAAATCTATACCACCATTCCGAGTGGGTTCCCGAAGGCCATGCGTTTTATGAAGCGGAATTTCGGCACGGTTTCGTGGATTGACCATGGCTACAACAACGGTCCCGACAAGAACCGCGAGGACTTGGTTTGCGACGGCCTCCTCCCCGACTCGCCGTACTATTCCGCCGACCTTTGGAAGAAAAATGGAGTGCGCTACTTGTGGAACGCCTATTACGAGGAGAACCGCATGGAGCAATACAACTTCGACAGCCACTTCGTGCAACCGTTTGACGGTTTCGGCGATGCCCTGCCCAATCGCCAAATTACAAGCCTGCCCAATGGCGATAAGGATTTCCTGCTGTGGTCGACGCCATCGACCTTGGAAGTAAATGAAGATCACGAATGGTACTTCTATTTTGACAACATTCGTCTGCAAAGACTTGTGGACCAGCACAATGTGTTCATCACCCACGTCTATCCCGCTTGGAGCAACCCACATCGCGCCTTCTGGCAGTACAACGAGAACGGCACCGCTGTGGCCATGCCAGGCTTCAACTTCGCCCTCAGCCAACTCGCCCACTTTCGTGAGGAGAAAAAAATCCTACCCACCACGATTGAGCAATACCTCAGCTATTACGAAAAGCTTCAAAACCTTAAATATTTGATTCTTGACAGCTACACCATACAAATCTCCAATCCAAGCGAAGCCATCAAAGGCTTGACCTTGCTTTGCACCAAACCCATCGTAGTGGAAGGCAAGGTCGTCGATTTCCGGAAAGTGGACGAAGGTTATTTGGTGTGGTTTGATTTGGGCAAAAACGAAACCGTAACCATTAGATACAGAAAATGAAAAGACTATCCATATTCGTCAGCGGCAACGGCACCAACCTGCAGCGCATTGCCGAGTATTTTTTAGAAGACTGGGACGTTAAAATCGAGAACGTCGTCTGCAACAATCCCAAGGCCTACGCCATCGAGCGGGCCAAGAAATTGGACATCCCTGTGCGGATGATTACCAAAAAGGACTTCAACAGCGAGGCTTTTGTCCAAGAACTTCAAAGTCTCAAAATCGACCTCATCGTGCTGGCCGGTTTCCTTTGGAAGATTCCCGAGAACCTTGTTAAGGCTTTCCCGAAAAAAATCGTCAATATCCACCCTGCCCTATTACCAAAATATGGCGGGAAAGGCTTCTATGGTGAGCATGTGCACGAAGCTGTGGTGGCGGCCAAGGAAGTCCAATCGGGCATTACCGTCCACTATGTCAACGAGTTGTACGACAGCGGAGAAATCATCCTGCAAGCTCGTGTCAGTTTGGACGAAAACGAAACGCCCGACTCCTTGGCGGCAAAAATCCACCAATTGGAGCAAGCTTATTTCCCTGTGGCGATTGAACAAGTTTTATTGTCACAAAACTGACAAAACCTGCAAAACAGCATTACTCATGCGACTTGCCCAACTGGGCAGTCACTAATAACTTTTTTGATAATCTTGGGCACTTTGCTTACTTTTGGCAGAGTGGCGTTGTTGTTTTGCACCGAAATCAAAACGATACCGCTATGGACAAAAAGAAATCACATTACCTCGTGCATGGACTGTTCTGGAAAGGACAAATGCACAACGCGAACTATCACGAAGCAAGGAAAGACAAGCTTTGCTGCATCAACAAAACCTTTGAGAATGCCGACCTCAGCAAGGCACGTAAGGAAGCCTTTGCCTATTACCAAAGCCTGATCGATGTGCTTTACGAGGCTCTTGGCGATAGTTACACGACTGACCAACAAGCTCGTATTGACCTTCAAACCTTCCTTCACGCAGGCTGTAGCAAAGCAAAGACCCGCATCGGAAAGATGGCCTTTGACGACAACCTTTTCAATGAAATCGCCGTCTATTGGGTGAAGGGGACGGAGAAAAGGCTGATTCACGGCATTTGGTACAGGCCGAAAGAAGAACAACATCAGCTTGACGAGCAGCTTGCCTTGATGGGCAGCAACCTCATCAAAGAACACGCATACTATGAGCGCCACCATCTTCCCATTGAGGATGAAACACTTTGCGACATGACCGACCTCAACCTTGGCTTCCAATTTGTTTTGCCCACGCCTTTCGATTGGGATGGCTTTGTTGAGGAAAACTTAGCCAAAGACACACAAACAATATATCAGTACTTTCAATAAAACCAACAACTATTAAAAACTACAGAAATGGAACGTAGAAACAGTAAACAGAAGACATTAGACAAATGGGAAATCCATTACGGTACTTTTACCATGCCACCTGAATTTTGGACAGAATACCCACATGTCCCGCCGCAAGTCGTCATTGTGGACGACCGCACCCACACACATCAGCTTTGTGCAACCAAATTCAACCGTGTCTTAGGATTGAGCAAGCTTTATGACCGTTATGAACTGAGACCGGGAGACACCATCAAGTACACGCTTGATATTAAAAACACAGCGTTGCACCTCACATGCCCACGGAAACCTTTATTATGGTTGAGGAGAAAGAAAGCATTCGTTTGTCTTCTCTTTGTTCTCACTTTCGTCTTTTTCGGTTGCGGTGGAAACAAACGCCCAACCATGTCGCCGCAGACAATAGAAATCACAGGTGACCTGAACGGGTATTTCGAGGTGGTCGAAAAAGAAATCATTGCCACAGAAGGAAGGTGGTCGCTCTGGAATGTAGAGTTAAGGCGAACTGATATGCCTTTTCCATGGGATGAAGGTATGACAGTGGCAAAATTCAACGACACCTACACGGATGGAAGAGCCTACTGCAAAGTGGGATTCGGATTGGAAACCTTTGACAAGGACGGCAACTTGGTAGACAAACGATCAGCGACAGCCACGGGGCTTCTGGGGCCATACAGTAGCAATGACATACTCGACCTTATGAAACTCCAACCTGACGAAATCGGTATCATCCGTTGGGACACTGACCCTGCAGAAGACAAAGCGAAAGGTAAGCTTACCTTCAGAATCACCTCGGATTGTGAAATCATAGAAGGCAGAGGCCAAGTAACAGCCACAACAGATTGGGACAAAGTGCTTGATGCTTATGAAAACTATGTTGACAGATACATCGCTTGTTTGAAGAGAATTGCCGATGGCGATATGGATGCAATGTCGCAATATGTAAATCTTTTGGAAAAAGCAGAGGAATTGGGTGAACAGCTGGAAAACGCATCGGGCAGCATGACGACGAAGCAAGTGAACAGATACACGAGGATTAACAAGAAAATGCTGGAAGCAGCTGCAAACGGGTTTAACTGACATACAAGATGAACACCAAAGAAGCATTTGAAGATCCTCGCATCGTGATGCTGGAAGAAATCATCTTGGATGAGTATGAGCACGGGAAACAAGTCGAAGAGGAAAGCATCATCAAGAATGCGCTGCACCATCGTTGGATGATACTGCGCGAACTGATGCAGTATGACGAGGAAAGCAAGAGGCTGTTGTCGGATTTCAACGACAGGATAAAGACAGCAGCCATTGCCCTCTTCAACAAGACGAAAGCCATCTACGAGGGCATGATGAAACTCTACGACGGCATCGGCGACCTTGAAGTTGAAGGGAAACTGAAGTTAGGTTATACTTACCCCAAAGCGCATCCCATCCAAACCGAGCGAGCGGAAACGATGTGGGAAGTGATGACCCAAGGCGGCTACGACCGCATGTATTCCACAGACGGCTGCTCGTGGAGTCTGAGATGGGACCAGAACGGGAACATGACGACACACGAAAGCCTTGAAGCATGGCTCGGCATGGCAGACGAAAACGACAACTGGAACGAGGGCCTGGACTATGAATGGTCGAAGGACATGCACCTTGTCTATCCTTTCCACAACCTCTATGACAACCGGCATTTCAGCCTCTATGACCTTGTTTATGTGAGCGAGTTTGAGTTTGAGATTTGTATTAGGTTGGATGGAGGGCTTGTTATGCTGGAATAAAAAAGCATTGCTGTGAGGGCGTGTTAGAAAAACTCTTATATTTGCAATCTAATTCTCAAAAATAAATACAAATTTCAAAAGAAAAGCAAAATGGCAAGTTACAGAATACTTACAAAAAACGACCTTCGCAACCATTATTTTGCGATTGGCGAAGAAGCTCTTAAAAGAATCGACATCAACCGACCCATCACTTTGATTTGTAACGGTAAAGTATACGAGAATCGAAACATTGATAAATGCTTAGGATATGGACATTTATATGCCAGAAAAGAGTTTTTTGATGATAACAAGTTAGAAGTCAACGATCGCTTAGTTTTTGATGTTGAAGAATCTTCAAACACTATTAAAATTATGGTTATAAAAAGTGAAGAAGCAATTGAATTTGACAATCTTTTTGAATCCGGATCTCAATATGTATCTTTTGAAGATAACCTCGACAATATTGCTGAAAGCTATCTCAAGAACGGCCAATATTATATTAGCCAAGAAAAATACCCTTTTGATGATATAGACGACAAGAAAGAGTACGTCGTTCATTTTCACATCAATGACAATGAAATAATAATAGAAGAAAAAAAAGCTTGGAGTGACTCGAATCGATTTATGATAAATCACATGCGTGAGTTTTATGCAATGATGAGGGGGAAAGGATTGAAAAATTTTGTCATTACTATTGATAGAATCAACAAAAAAATCTTTGTGTCTCTTTCCCCAATACAAGCAACCATTGCTTTGCAACACAGCAGTTCACTCATAAAGCATAATGATACTAAGGATTTTGTTATTGATATTCAGACAATCTTTGACAATATGGTTGGTTACTATAAAAGAATTTTCTGTGACCAAAACCTTCTCCCTACTAATGACGTAGACAACAACAGAGCGACTGGCTTTACCGAACGCAATTTGACATTCAATTTTTGCCATAATTATTTGGACTTATATAAAGAGAAAGGGCTTGTTTGGCAAGAAATGCCAATTATTGGCCAAAGCCGTCAGCACATTGATAGTGTCATCATCCATTCTGATACATTGATATTATTAGAGGCTAAAAGGCTACATTCTCCTTATCATTTTGAAGAATTAACTTCAGAAAATGTAAGTTACACAAGTCGAGAACATAAGACAGTTCAATATGGCGATTTACGCCGTTTACAAACCTACTATAAATACATTCCAATATATAAAGATCTGAAACCAAAAGAGTGTTATGCCATACTTTTGGCCGACTTTTTTATCCAACGAGGGGAAAATTTACAATCAAAGAATGACAAGTATCGTTCTCATTATCAAGAGTATTTCGATAATGAATTTTTAATATTCAAAAAGGACAACATGGAATACTATCTATATTACAGAATAGAGCAAATACCTATCAATTAACAAATTGCTTTTTTCAAGTCGAGTTTATTTCCTCAAACCCACTCAACTCTGCCTAAATTTGGCAGAGTTTTGTTTTTGTTTTGCCGATGAAATCGACAAAGCAGAAACATTATGAAAGCAAAATCAACCTCACTGCTTGACATCGAAAAGATTGTCAACGCCTCGGAAGACTGCAAAATGAGCAGTCAATTCATGACAGAAACCGCCCAACCACTTGAAAGGCTGTCAAAGAAGTTGGGTGTCAGCAAAGCTCAGACGACCTTGTTCGCCATCATTGCAAGCTCATCCTACAATGACGATTGTTCGCTCTCCGACATCAAACGGCATCTTGGCTGCGAAAACCTCGACATGCTACGGCTCTCTCCTGACTTGAAAGCCCTGCAACGGGCGCGGCTCATCCGTGTCACCGGGAAAAAAGGACTGTTTAATGACGAAAGCTATTTTGTGCCAGAAGAAATCCTTAACTGCCTATTGTACGACAAGGAGATTGAGCGGCAAGAAATAGGCAACCTTGACTTCGACGCATTCATTCTGCATTTGGACACGCTTTTCAAGGAAATGGAAGAGAAAGGTGGCAACTTTGAGTGTTTCGCCTATGACATCCGCGACCTCATCAAAGCAAACCCGCAGTTAGATTTCGCCCAGAAACTCGACAGGATGAACTACCACGACAAAGAGCTTGTCTTTCTGCTGAAATTCTGCCTCAGCACGCTTATCGACCGAGAGGACAGTTTGGAATATCGGGATATGGAAGACCTCTTTGACAATGAACGACAGGCAAAGGCAGAATTCAACTTGTTACGCAACGGTCAGCATCGGCTCATCATAGACAAGTTGGTGGAACCAGCAGGGCGCGAGCTTTTTTCTGGCGACACTTTCCGTCTAACCGAACACGCCAAAGAAACCCTGTTGCCCCAAAACTGTCTCAAACAGGCTCCCATTGACCTTGATGAACTCACATTGGCCACAAGCATTGCCGAGAAACGACTATTCTACAACACGAATGACCAAGCACAAGTTGAACGACTGAAAAACCTATTGGAACCCGCTTCATTCAGCGACATCAGACTTAGGATGAAGCAGCAAGGGTTGCGCAGCGGCTTTGCTTGTCTTTTGTATGGCGCACCTGGCACGGGAAAGACCGAGACCGTGCTGCAAATCGCTCGTGCTACTGGTCGAAACATCATGCAGGTCAACCTGTCGGAATTACGTAGCATGTGGGTAGGCGGAAGCGAGAAAAAGGTGAAAGCTGTCTTCGACCGTTACCGCAATTTTGTGGAATACTGCGATAAGGAGCCCATCCTGCTCTTCAACGAGGCGGACGGTATCATCGGCAAACGCTCCACCGACACCCAACACGCCGTGGACAAGATGGAAAACACGCTACAAAACATCATCCTACAAGAGATGGAATCTTTGGACGGCATCATGATGGCCACCACCAACTTGACCCAAAACATGGATTCGGCCTTCGAGCGTCGTTTCCTCTACAAAATTAATTTCCACAAGCCCGACTGCGCCACACGCCTAAAAATTTGGCAAAACATGATGCCCGACCTTACAGAAAACGATGCAGCCATCCTTGCCGAACGCTATGACTTCAGCGGCGGACAGATGGAAAACATCACGCGAAAAGCCACAGTTGAACAAATCCTGACAGGCCAAACGCCCAAGTTTGAAACGTTCATCGGCTTTTGCGAAGAAGAAAACATCGTTGAAAACAGACCGAGAATCGGGTATTAGTCCATAAAACCATTATCTTTGCCTTCAAATTATGAAGCACCTTATGGACAAACTCATCAAATGCATCTGGATTGCCAACACCATTGCCGACCGCCGCGACGCTGGCATTACGCTGAAGGAACTCAACGACCGCTGGACGCGGGACGATGACAACGACCCTATCCCCGAAAGGTCGTTCCACAATTACCGCCAATACATTGCCGATGT
>JAFWRA010000108.1 GCA_017508895.1 Bacteroidales bacterium | reverse complement strand
GCTGTTGGTCATCGTGCTGATTGTGAGGAAGAAGGTGAGCGACCACAAATTGGCCGTGGAGCAGTTCCGCAGCCAGGTGGAACGCGACCAAAATCGCATCCACGAGTTGGTGAGCGACATGGAGAACCTCATCCGCACCAACGACGACCTGCGCCGCGACCGTCAGACGCTCTCGCAAAAAGACCTGCTGATGACGAGCAAGATCATGGGGCGCAACAAGGTCTATACCACGGCGCAGAGCCTTGGCGACCAAGTGACCGCCGACACGATGAACTTCGCCCTTAGCGACGACGACTGGGCCGACTTCATCAGCCTCACCGACTTGGTGTACGACGGCTTCTCGCAGCGCCTCCTCGAACTCTATCCCAAACTCGGCAAGTGGGATGTGCGCATCTGCTGCCTTTCCAAGAACGGTTTCTCCAACCAAGTGATTTCCATCCTCTTGGACACTCAGACCGAGTCGTACTACCGCCGCAAGACCCGCATCAAGCAAATGAAGATGAACCTCATGGACGACACACGGACGTTTGAGGAAATCGTGAATGCGGTTTAATCAAATCATGAATCTATAAATTTAAATTTTGAATTTTGAATTAAATAACAATTAAATACTTATACCTATGAAAAAGTTATTATCAATTATCATCCTTTGCCTCGGCTGTCTCGGCATTCTTAAGGCACAGAACGTTTGGAAGTCCGTCAATGCGCCTGGCTATATTTTGGCAGTAGACCCTAACGGCTATCTCTATTCGACTTCCTTTGAAATGGGCGGTCTTTCCCGTTCAATGGATGAGGGCTTGACTTGGCAGCTTGTTTTTTCTAATGAAACCATTACAGGTGGTGCTCACATGACAGTCAGCAATCAAGGCAGAATCTATCTTGTACCTGAACTTTTTGGGGAGGTTTTCTATTCTGACAACAATGGAGACATTTGGCATACCTCGTCAATGTTTCCTGCCTGCTTGGTGGAAGGTATGTACGCTGTTTCAAACGACACTCTGATGATTTGGGGAACTGATGGTTGCAGCACCGAAAGCCTGCATTTCACCCTTGATGGTGGTGCGACTTGGTGTAGTGCTAATCTTGGTTCATTGGGAGAAACACACCATATCGGTGATGTGATTGCCAACGAGTCTGGTGATGTGTTTGTCAGTTTTTGGTCAAATAATGCCCAAAACGATGGTATCTATCGCTCCGATTATACGGATATGGTGCATTGGGATTGGGAACTCGCCGCTTTCCCCAATGTCAGTATCAAGGACTTGGAGTTTGACCCTGATGGCAATGTGGTGGCTGTGGCATCTGCAGGCGAGTTTAATGGATTCCAACAGATTCCTGGCTTTTATTTGGCTGGCAATGCGGCTGAATCGCTTGGCGTTGCCGACAATGGTGTTGTTTATCTTTGCAATAGACACGGTAGCGAAGCAGTGTTGGCATATTCTCAAGATCAAGGTGCGCATTTCATTGAGATAGGAGAACCGTTGGTAGGTGCTAATGGCACGCTTTTCAGAGGCCGCGACAACTATCTATACTATTTCAGTAACAATTCTCATTGGAAAAGCTTTGACGAGGCTGGAAATATTGATACTAACCATAGTACTTTTGCTCCACAAGGAGCAGAGTGGTATTTCAACCTTCCTTCTTTCATGGGCAGTGATGTGTCATTTTACCACATGGAGGTGTTGGGCGACACGGTTATCCAAGACCATCAGTGCAGCATCATCTCACAACAGTTCCTTGATGGTGTTGACAACCAGTATGTCTATGAGGAAAATCGCAAGGTATATTGGTATAATTCAACGTTGGACGCTTTTACAACGCTTTATGACTTCGATGCCGAAGTGGGCGATTCATGGATTTGCGAAGTTGACGATTGTTCTTATGAGATTAGAGTAAACTCCATCGAAGATATCTTCTATGATGGTCGCACCTATAAGGTGCAAAATGTCGCACCCGTTGATGGTGAATACTTCTACTATTATGAAGGACACATCATTGATGGCATAGGTAGTATTGAAGGCCTATTTCCTTATCCAGATGCTTGCAGTGGAATCGTTTATGATGGCCCCTATCCCGATTTTCTGCGTTGCTATCTTGTTGGAGGAGAGATGCTTTACCATGAAGGTGTTTATGCTTGCGATGCCGTTTATCCTTGGAATACCACTTGTTGGGATGGCACGATTGCAGAGTCGTATGAAGGCGGCGAAGGTACGGAGGATGATCCTTATCAAATTGCAACGCCACCGCAGCTGGCGCTGCTGGCCCAGCAGATTAACGATGGCATAGGATGCACGGCACATTACGCCCTTGTGGACGATATCTGCCTCAATGATGAGGACGGCACACTTGAGTGGCCCGTGATAGGAGTAGATGCATCTCCAACTCACCCAACATATTTCCGTGGTGTCTTTGACGGCAATGGACATGTCATCGATGGAATGTATATAGCTGAATACCATACTATTTCAGGACTGTTTGGTGATACCAAGAATGCCGTTATCAAGAATCTTACGGTGACGGGTTCCAGAATTGTTGCTGGTAACGGCATGGGCATCATTGCTGGGGAAGCAAGGAATACCGACTTTTTCAATTGCAACGTGACAAACTGCGAGATGATTACCACAGCTTCCTCAGGAGGTCAGGGAGGAATCCTAGGCAATGCCATTGCCGTGGATGCAGAGACGGACACACTATTCATCAAGGATTGCACGAGTGACGTAAGGTTTAGCTCTAATGGTTATTCCTGTGGAGGTATAGTTGGTTATGCTTGTGCCGAAAAATGCGTTTTGGTTATTGAGAATTGTGTGAATTATTCTAATGTATTAGGGGTTGAGCATTTAGGTGGCATTTGGGGTTCTGGCGGTGTCATTGGCAATGATGAATCGTCGGCCTTTATTGTCAGAGAATGTAAAAACTATGGTGATGTCAATTTAGGGCAATACGGAGGCGGCATCGCTGGCTATTGCTGGGACACTGAAGTTTACAGATGCTTCAATAGGGGTGATGTCACTGCTAACTACAACGCTGGAGGTATCATCGGTATCAATATGGATGGAATGGTTATGGAATGTGCCAATATGGGGAATGTGAAATCCGTGTCGACTTCTGGTTCGATGGTTGGCGGCATTGTTGCTGACCATAGTGGAGGCGTGGTGGCCAACTCCTATAATCGTGGCGCGGTCTCTGCCATTTATGGCGACGCTGGGAGGGCAGTCACAACAATTGGCGGCATTGTGGGCAGATCAACGGGAAGCATTTACAATGTTTACAACGCGGGTGCAATCACAATTCCAGAGATGCCTTTCAATACTCGCTGTGGTGCCATCCTTGGTCAAGGTGATGTTTCTGACCATTACCTGAACTGCTACTGGCTTGAGCAGGACACCCTGCCCGCTTGCGGTAATATGGAGTTGCCTGGCTCGTCGTCGTTCAATCCGACAAGCTATTTCTTCGAATGGGAGCTTAACGAACCGCAATATGGCCACTATGACCTATTAGAGGTATTGAACTTTGGTGCGGAAGTTGTGCTTGACTCTGTGCCCAGTTATCCGTATTTGGCTACTTGGAGCGCTGACTTGGCTAACATCAACCAAGGTTTCCCCATATTGTATTCGGAACCCGAGCTTCCTGACACCATCCAATCGGGCGACTTGCTGTATTCGATCATCAGCACGAACCCGCCTTATATGCGCGTGATTGGTCATGTGGACGGCGAAAATGCCCAAGGTGAAATTGTCATTCCTGAAACGGTGGAATACGAAGGGGATACATACGTGGTGACGGAGGTTGGTGAGCGTGCCTTTAACTATTGCAGAAGCATCGTCTCTATTGATGTAGCCAATACGGTGACCCGAATAGGTTCTCGTGCTTTTTATGATTGCGATAATCTCCAATCCATACATTTGCCCGATTCTCTTGAGGCGGTTTCTTCCGAAATGTTTTTTGGTTGTTCCTCTTTGACCGAGGTTAGTCTGCCTTCCACCATCACAGAAATCGGTGAAGGAGCTTTCAGCAGCTGTAGGGCATTAAATGAAATCGTGTTGCCCGAAAGTGTGTCAGTCATACGCAATGAGGCCTTTAGTTCATGTGTGCAATTGCATTCCATAACATTCCCTGAAACTATGATATCAATTGGGCGGATGGCGTTTTTCAATTGCGGTAATTTAACGGAGGCCTTGCTTCCTCTCGGACTGACTACCCTTTCAGAATCGCTATTTAGTCAGTGCGGTAAATTAGAGAGTGTTGTCATTCCTGAATCAGTGACTTCTATCGATAAGTATGCTTTCAGTAATTGTGAAAGTTTGAATGAAATCGTGATACCGAATGGCGTGGAATCCATCGGAAGATCTGCCTTTGAGGGTTGCAGCAGTTTGAGCCTTGTTGAGTTGGG
>JAFWRA010000107.1 GCA_017508895.1 Bacteroidales bacterium | reverse complement strand
TCACGCGCGCCACGTGGGACCGCGCGTTTGCCGGCGCGGCGAATCCGGCAGGCTTCTCGCGAAATGTGAAGTGGAACTGGTGGACATGAACTTCCGATATAACAATGGTGCAACGGCCATCGGTGGCGCTTTGAGCTTGGACAGTTGCGCCGTGAAAATCGACCGCTGCAAGTTTGAGTACAATTACGGCATCAACGGCGGCGGACTTTACCTCATCCGCAGCAACGACTGGGATTGCAGCATCAGCAATTCGCTCTTTGCCAACAACGTTTCGGGGCATTTCGGTGGTGGCTTGGCCATCAGCGATTCGTCGCCTTTGGTCAGCAACCTTACGGTGGTCAACAACCGATCCATCGGCGTCAACTGCGGAGGTATTTTCTTCTACCAGTACAGCTCGCCGATTTTGCGCAACTGCATCGTGTATGGCAACACCAACGATGCTTTGCTCGAAGAACCCGTGCAGATGTGGGCATGGACTTTCGACGACTACAAGCTTGAATTCCATAATTGCTTGGTTCAGTATGGGTTTGGAAACATTTCCAACAACGAAGTGATTGAGGTGTATGAAAACTGCCTTGATGCAGACCCGCTTTTCAGCGATGCCGAGAATGACGATTTCCATCTGACAGAATCCAGCCCTTGCATTAATGCCGGCCTGACCTATCCTGACGACCCCAATGCCTTTGACTTGGACATGAACGGGCGCCTCAAAGGTGACATCATCGACATCGGTGCATACGAATACACGGCTACTGGTATCGGCGAAATCGTTCAAAACGAGTCCATTATGCGTATTGTCGGTAACCCGATAACTGCTGAAAGCTATGCCGAAATCGATTTGGAGCGTGCCGGCGACCTGACGGCAAGCATTTGTTCCATGGATGGCAAAATATCAGGCAGCAAGCAGTTCCGAAACCTTCAAACAGGTCTTAACCGCCTTGATATGGGTGAGATGTTCCAAAATCTGCCTAAAGGAACCTATCTGTTCATCATCAAGACAAGCGGGAAAATCGTTGCGGCTAAGGCTGTTAGCTGCGGTTTTTGATGGTACGATTCAGTGGAAAAAAACATGTTTCGTTGGGTTTTCTCTCCACTTCGCAAGTTTTTTGAGTCATAACTGCCAAAAAACCAGTAATTTTGCAGCCTCTAAAAAACAAAAATTAGTGACAAATCTTCGTAAGTTATTGATAATCAACAATATTTGCTGGGGGGGGGGGTAA
This sequence comes from Bacteroidales bacterium, assembly GCA_017508895.1. The sequence continues at coordinate 2,751 of JAFWRA010000107.1, read as the reverse complement.
AACTCAGTTCCCAGCTTTTGTGTACACCTTAATCCAAGGCAGGGCTATTGTGCTTTGTCTTGGATTTTTTTGTGCCAGAATGTGAAATGAAACTACGAATTAAATGAATTACGCGAATGAGTTGTTTGAATACAGCAGCCAAGGCTGCAAATGTGTACGAATTTGGGCTTGGCCATTCGTATCCATACGCAACGAAGTTGCAAGATTCAATTTGTTAAAGATTCGTCATATTCGTGCCATTCGTAGTTAAATCCTGAAATCTTGAAATCTTGAAATCTTAAAATCATAAATCTCAAACACTTAATCTAAAATGAACAAAAGTAAACTCAACCTGAAAACCATCGTGTTTTCCCTTGGTCTGGCGGCGGGAATGATGCTGCCGGCCAGCGCATCCGCCCAAGGTGTCTTCGGCGATATGCTTGACAACTACTACTCTGAAAAAGAGGCACAAAGCAGCCAAGGCGGCGGTGCTTTGCTGAGAGGCAGTGAAACCCGTAGCGGCGAAGGCTACAGCATCACCAACTTTGGCATCGGCGAGGTTCCGTTGGGCAGCGGCATCGCCATCCTGCTGGGTGCCGGCCTCGGCTATGTTGCATTTAAGAAAAAGGAGGACTAAGCTATGAGAAGAATGACCTATTTTGTGATGGCCTTGGCTATGGTTTTAGGCCTCGCGCAATGCAAGAAGGAACAACCCGCTCAAAACGAAACCGAAGGCGTATTCATCACTCTTACCTTGGATGGCGGCAACAGCAATTCAAGGGTAAATGTTGACCCGACAGGTAACAACGGACTGTATAACTATGCCACCGTTCAATATGAGGAGGGCGACGTGATTTATGTAGGCTACAACGGTAGTTATGTCGGCCAATTGACCTGTCAAAGCGGCAATACCACATTCAGTGGTAACATTAATGTAACTGAAGAACAGGCAACCCAACCTTTGGATTTATATTTCCTCGGAGGAAAAGATTTCGCTCTCCCGACAATTGACGAAGAGAATAACACCGCAACTTTGGTTATTTCCGACCAAACCGCTTCATATCCCGTGATTTCATACGCACGCTCAACATATCAAAACGGTTCGCATCATGCCAAACTGATGAACAAATGCTCCATCATGAAGTTCAATGTGACGACCCCATCAAATGCTGCCATTTGCATCGAAGGCATGAACAACCAAGTCTCCGTGAACTTCGGTACCAACGCATTCACCTACGGCCAAATTAACGGCGGTCTGATCAAGATGAAAGGCGGCAGCGGTTCACCTGCAATGAAATGGGCCATCGTGCTTCCAAATAGTGAATCTACAACAACAACAGCTTACACTGAAGACGGCAACTATATTGCCAGCATCTCTACCACCATTGATCCGATTGTGGCCAACAATTATTATGATTCAGGGATTGGTATGAATGTAAATACCATAAATCCTACTGGTCCTCTTGCCACCCCGCTGACTTTCGAGGCCAAGACCGCCGGAGCCACGGTCAAGCTCAAAAAAGGCTTAACTGCCCCTAACGTGACGCTGGAATACAGTACCGACGGCAGCACGTGGACCTCATATTCCGTAACTACTTCAGGCGTCGCCATTACCCTCGACAACATTGGCGACAAGGTGATGTTCAGAGGTACCAATACGAACTTCGCAAAAGATGCCAGCAGCAATAGAAATTACAGCTACTTCAGCCTCGGTGGCGACTGCTATGTCTACGGCAACGTCATGAGCCTAATTAACAGTACAGACTTTGCCACCACCACCGCTTTCGCTGACGGGAGCTCCTATAATTTCTGCTATCTGTTTAAGGCTTGCACCAAGCTTTACAACCATCCCACTCAATCCATCGTGCTGCCAGCCACCACGCTGGTTACTGCCTGCTACTGTCATATGTTCGATGGCTGCACAAACTTGACTTCGGCTCCCGACCTGCCCGCCACCACGCTGGCCGTAGATTGCTACGCTTACATGTTCTGCGCCAACACAAATCTGGCTGAGACTCCCGACATGTCGGCCACCACGCTGGCTGATTATTGCTACCTTCACATGTTCGATGGCTGCTACGGCTTGACCACCGTTCCCGCCACACTGCCTGTCACCACGCTGGCCAATGGCTGTTACCAAGGCATGTTCAAAAACTGTACCAGTTTGACCACGGCTCCCGAATTGCCCGCCCCCACGCTGGTGGTAAACTGCTATCAGGATATGTTCTGGGGCTGTAGTGCCCTGACGAGTGTCACATGCTTGGCCACTGACATCAATGCTTCGGGCTGCGTCTATTTATGGCTCAAAGACGTGACGACCACCGGCACTCTCCATGTAGCAGAGGGAACAACAAGCAACTGGACCGCAAGTGGTAGTGTTCCCTCCACTTGGGCAATCAGCGAACAATAACATGACGACCATCGTCTAACCCCAATACCAAAGGCGGCCTTCATTTTTTGAGGGTCGCCTTTTTTGGTGGGTTTTTTGAAGAAAAATCCCACGGTTTGGATTGTTATTTGTATTTTTGCAAAGTAAAAGATTGTATAGTTATGAGACGACCAAACATAATAGAAGCCATAAAGAAGGGACTTGCCTCCCTACCTCTCGACATTGAGGTATGGCTTTATGGTAGTGAGGCTCGTGGCGATGCACGTCCCGACTCAGACATCGACCTGCTGGTGCTTTTCAACAAGCCGAAAGTCACACTCGAAGATGAAAGCGAAATCTATAATGTCACCACACCTATCGAATGGGACTGCGGTGTTGCCATC
>JAFWRA010000106.1 GCA_017508895.1 Bacteroidales bacterium | reverse complement strand
TTCTTTGCTAAAGATATAGCCTTTGTATCTACAATTTTTAACATAAGTTATAGCTTGTGGAAATGCAGAAGAATAAGTCACAAATAACAATAGAAAAATAAAGCATAGTTTGTGTTTCATCTCTAATAATTTATTGGTTTAGTTTTGTTTAATTACTTTTTACAAACTATCCCGAGGAAAGCGTTTTCTTATTGTCATAGATTTGATAGGTGTACATTCCGGCGGGGAGGTTGGCAACCCCCACCGAGAGCACATTGCCCTCGCCACGGATAATGCGATCCATGCAAATATGTCCCAAGGCATCGGTAATCTGTATGCGGTGTTCATTGTGTTCCGGCAAGCCTGAAATGTCAATGTTCAACTCATCCTTGGCAGGATTGGGATAGGCCAAAGCCTTTATCGTTTCTTGTGTCACTTCCTTCACGCTGCAAGGAATGGGATTGAAGTCTTCGCGAGAGAAACGGATGACTTTTTGTAAAGATTCAACCCACCATGAGTTGCCTTTAATGCAGAACACACATCCGCCGTCATTGGTTGGAAATATGGCTTGAGGAAAGTAATCCAGTTCGTCCCAAAGTTCAACCTTCCCTAGGACTTCCAACCCTGTGCTCACAAGATAGGCGCATGGATAATACGGATCCATCCAACTCTCCGTATGGCATCTTGTCGTGACATAAACGGTGCTATCGTTGGCGTATGCCATTCCTCCATAGGCATAAAACAGGGTGTCCGGCTTGTTGATTTCGGCTTTCTCGATGATTTCCCCTTCTCGGTTCATTTTCCCGATAAGCAAATGTGGTTTGTTGGCAGAAATATCCGTGTCCTCTTGATCTGCAACAAGCAACATCTCATTGGCATTATACCAATAACCCACGTAAGGGTGACTTATATGTTTACATTGCCATCCTGGCCCTATTTCTGGAAAAGATATGTCGTCAATAAAAAAGTCATTCGTCAGATTGAAGTCGTAATCGAAATAAAGCAAAGACTGTACCCCTCCTTGTCCCGCACACACCGCAATGATTTGGTCGCTATACGGGTCGTTTATGAGTTTTTGGTTCTCGATTTGCTGTATGTAGCAAATCGGGTCGGGCGGGTCGGCCAACAGATATCGACAATTCAGGCTGTCTCCTGATTGGGTGAAGCGGAACATCGCTCCTCTTGACCCGTAGCCACCTTGATAATTGGGCATTTCCCTCCTTGCCGTTTTCAACAGGACGATGGTACCGTCGTCGTCAATGACGGCGGCACCATCTGTGAGACCCAAGAAACCTTCTGCCACTTGTAGGGTTTGTTCGCTCACCACATTCAGATTATCATCGAGAATTATGATTTTGAGTTCGCCAGAATCATTCGGGCGATTGGTCATAATCCTTCCGGAAATGAAATAACCTCCATTGTCCAATGGGGTTAGGGTTTGCAAAACCAGTTGTTTTCCCTCTGGCGCAGGAAATGTGGTTGTCTCATATTGACCGTCTTCAAACACTCTGAAATAGGCACCGTCATTACCTGAACAACCGACGAGTTCCGTCGTGTTGTCCTCGTTAATGAAGCCGCCACTGATAGAAACGCTATCTGGTAAAACGGTTTCCCATTGCTGTCCGTAACTCGTCGCCGCCATAACCATCAGGCAGCAAAGCATCATGAATTTCTTTGTTGTTTTCATATACGTAAAGTTTTCAAATTTCTAATGCTTCAGTATCTTTTCTACAAACGTTTTCCCGTCCTCCATAATGACTCGCATCGTATAGGTTCCACTGGGCAGACCTTCCACGTCGATGCTTTCCATGCCGTTGCACTGGATGTGCAATAGACGGCCTTGCAGGTCATAAAGTTCAATACTGGTTGGCGTTACATCGGGTGAGTATTGCAGGTGGAGTTCGTTTTGAACGGGATTAGGCCAATAGGAATAAGGGCGGGGCGTGATGCCCGATTCCGAAACGCTCCATCCCTCATCATCGAAAACGAGGAAAAACAACTCAGGCGGTGCACCCATAACCACACCACCAACGGCCACACCACCGTCTTCAAGTGCAACCAATTCACTACCTACGCGCGAATAACCCTCTAATTCAAGGCAGAAACGCTGCCAAACAATGTTGAAATCGGCATCCATCTTCACCACCGAAACCTGTCCCACAGGAGTACCGTTGCTAACCCCGGCAGGATCTTGCGTGCAATAGGCGAAATACATGTCGCCATCGCCCGCTTTGGCAAGACCTATCGGGAAAGCACAGCCTAAACTGACAACTCCGTTTATTATTTGTGGGTAAGTCCTGAAATAGCAAGTGTTTATTGATGTTAAGTTGTTTTTGTCGTATCTCGTTATGCGTACACCGTTGTCGGCAAAGTTGATTTCATTTTGAAATCGCGTTGCAACAAGGAAAGTGTTGGCATCCCAATCCAATACCCGTTCTTTCATGCCACACTTAAAATAGATGTTCTCTGGTGCTCCGTCTGGGGTTATCGTTTCCTTCAAATTCAGCAAAGAATCGAAAACATGAATGTAAATCGTCTTGAGGTCAGAAGTGTTCGTACCCCAATAGCAGTATTCGGTTGGTGACTCGTTGAAAGTGCCAAAGCGATGCCCACCAGATGTATAAAAGTTGATGGGAGAACTCTCTTTTGGTAGCACAGCATGGTCTTTCACTGTACCATCAAGCCCAATCCGATAATAATGCAATTCTTTGCGCTTTGTAAGCGGAAAATTTAGGATAATGTCACCATGATCATCCAAGAAATACGAATCGCACAAGGCTGGGAAAACCGTGTCTGACAAGGGCACCCAAACTTCCTTTTCAGGGTGAAAGGTCAAGTCGTCGTCAAAAAACGAGATGCGCAAATCGCTCCTACATTCTTCAAGGTTACGTACTACTTTTGCATAAACATTGTCTTCTCCGAATGGGTTACGTTCCATCAGGTAATAGTTCAAGTCGTCGTCCTCAACAAATACGGAATCAATCAGGACCGCCCCATTAGGGTCGATTTTCAACAGCCTGTTGCCATAATCTCCAAGGTAAGCACCATTCTCGTTGATTTCAAACAGTTGAATATTGGCCAGGATGTTCCCATCGCGCAGCTGCATCATGTTGCGCAAGTCAATATCGTACCAACCTGCACTGTGATGTGCAATGGAATCGTAGGTCTGCCCATAAGCCATCATCGCCATCAGTAGCAGCGCAACCAAGGTGTAAAGTTTTGTCGTTTTCATAACAATTAGGATTTGAAATTTTCGGCAAAACTACACCAACAACCCACACCTGTCAAGAAAAACAATGTGCGGATTTGTGCGGGTTTTTGGCTATCGTACCGATAATCAATTAGATGCAGATTCCTAAAAGTGCCATCAAATTCATTTCTTCACGAATTTGACGATACAGTCAATGCAGATGGGAAGCGAGGTAACTTCATCGATAAACACATTGGCGGGGTGCATATCCTCCAATGCAATGCGTTCCGATATGTAGTTCACTCCCTGTCCTTCCCGATTGTCACGGAATCCTTTTTCGGCTGCAAGTTTGTCGATTTCTTCCTTTGAGGCAAGACGCTGACAACGGACGTATGGCTGTGTAAGAATCACACGGAAAAGTCCGTCCGAATCGCGCGTGAAGCCGATGACGTGCATAGCTGTTTCAGGGAAAATGTAATTGTGAAGCGCAATGGCATCAAGAGCCTTTTGTGTGGTGGAATAGATGGAGGCACGTTCTTTCAAAACGGCTGGCGAACCCTCTCTATAATAAACCTTCGCTTCCGCTCCTTCGGCAATCATGGGGCCGAATCCTTTGCGAACAATATCGTCTGAAGCCTCCACCCATAGGCGGGCGGCCTTTGCCCATTGCTCAATAAGTTTTTCTTGCAATTCGTCTATTTCCCAGTTGCTTGGGCTTTTTTGGCCGCTTCCAGCATGGCCACTTGCTGCAAGGCTTCTTTCAGCGTAGCTTGCGACGAGGGTCGCCCCGATGAGAGCCGCGCCTGCCTTGCAGACTCCTGAATGCTCTCGAAGATTAAATCGAGGAAGGTCTGTGGATCCATTTTCTATCTGGTTTACAAGTTCATCGATGATATGAAGTGTTGACTGTGTGAAGCCGTCATTAGCAATTGCCTCATATAGGTCTTGAAAGCACTTCATCGTTTTTCATTTGTGCAAAAATACACATTATTTCCAAAACCTAAAAAACAATGTGCGGATTTGTGCGGGTTTTTGGCTATCGTCCCTATAATCAGATAGATGCAGATTCAATGGAAAAGCTTCGGAGCGTCGCGGAAAGCGGTTCCTCGCTGCCGAAAATGGCTTTCAGTTTGCGGCTGCGCTCACTCACGGTGTTGTAGGCGCGCTGCATCAGGGCGGAAACGTCAGCATCCGAAAGCCCCAGCAGATAGAGGCAGCAATAGTCCATGTCACCACGGGTGAGCTCGGGATAGGCCTTGGCAAGACGGCTTGTAAATTGATTGAAGTGTCGGTCGGCAGCCTCGCGCAAGGCCATCACCTGCTCCTTGCCCAAGGCATAGTCGTGATAAAGTTTGCAATCCATCTGCGCCTTGAATTGCCCTTCATTCACCCGATCCATGATGAGACGGCATATAGGTTCTTCATCGAATGATGCGGCAACTTCGGTTTTTGCAGCCAAATCATCCAATTGTTTGATTTGGTCTTTCAGTTCGCGTACTTCTTGGTTGCTTCGTTTCAGCCGGCCAGATATGGCAGCTTGTTCCATACGGTGGGTCTGTCGCTCGGCTTCAATGGCTTCCATGTGCTGCTTGTCTCTTTCTTCCAATTCTTTTCTCGCCTCGACCTTTTTTGCCTCTATTTCCTGTTGGTAGTGTTTTTCTTTATCTTCAAGTAATTTTTCCGCTTCTGCTTGCCTTTGTCTCAATTCTTCCTTATGTTGTTGTTCTGTTTCTCCAAACATCCTGTCCACCTCCTTTTGTTGCTCTTCTAAGAGCTTCTTGCTCCTGAATTTTGCCAAAATAATGATAACCAAGGCAATTATTACAGCAATCGGAATAATAATTTTTATTACTCTCTTTATAGCCTTCTCTCGTTCTTCTTCAGCACGTTTCTCCTGTTTTTGAGCCAAATGGTTTTTGAACATTTCATTAATCCTAGAAACATCTTTCTTCTTTTCAATTTCTGCCATAGTAAAATCGGCAAGAAATGAAGAATACTGACGAGCTTTTACAGAATCACCCTCATATTGGTATATGCTACACAAGTTTTCTGCAGCTACAATTTTAGATGGCAGGTCTTCTTGCTGTTCAAAAACTGTTTCCAAGTACAATCTAGAAGAATCATACAACTTACTCTCAAACAATATGTTGCCAAGGGTCAAAAACCTATGCGTCCTTTCGTAATCATTTGAGGCAAGTGTAATCACATGTTTTAAATCTTTGATGACTGAATCCACACAAAAGCCCAAATTAAAGGCTAACACTGACTTTGACGTCATAATATCCCTATAATGAATATTGTCATTATCAGGTATGTTTTCTAATGCTTTATCATAATAAAAGGCAGCACTATCTTTCTGGTTTGCAATGTCATACTGGATTCCCAAATTATATAGCAAAACAGGGATACCGTATTTCGAGGTTGGTTCTCGCCGACAATAATACAATGCTTGTTTATAGCAAGCAATGGCAGGTTCAGCCATCAATTGCTCCTTAAACATATCTCCAAGACGGTTATAAATATATGTCATAAACTGCGCCTTTTTCCCCACCAGTTCCTTCTCTTCAAAACCACTCTCCATCACTTCCAAAGCTTTCAGGTATTCCGCACAAGCCTGCACCACATTCCCCTGCTCATAATACCCTACCCCATTGATATAATGCACCCGTGCATCCAAAAACACCTCTCCGCCTGTAGAGACGCGATTTATCGCGCCTCCCTTTTCTACACACAACGAATCAAAATAACCTACGGCCTTTTGTAAATCCTCTCTGTTGGTCTGCTCACAGTCGTTTTTATAAAGCAACTCAGAAATCAGCACCTGGCAGTAGTGCCCGTCAAAAGTATCAAGCTCTTCCGCCTCAGGACCGACAACGAACTCCTGCAGCACCGCAAAAGCGCTGTCAGCCCGCCGCCACATCAGCGAGTCTATCTCAGCCAATGCCGCATGGGCACTACTGCCCTGCCTTTCCATTTGTCGTGCATCCCGTCTTCCACAATAGGGAAAAAGCAGCAGCACCAACATTATACCTATGACATTCAAGCACTTGTTCATATTACTCACTTATGTGACACTTCGCATTGAAACCACCCCAGAGCTAAAGTCCAGGGTGGTTTCGTTTTCAATCGTTATTCATTCCACCACACCTTGGTCTGCCGCGTGTCGCCATGCGACATTCGCGCAAGTTGTTTGGTGTAATTCTCGTAATTGTATTCGATTTCCTTCTGGGGATATTCCATGCGGAACGAAGTCAGCTTGGCGTGGTTGGTGGTGGTGGGCGTCGCCATGGTGCGGCGTGCCAAAGCCCAGGCTTCCCAAGGCTGACGGAAGAGGTTGAGCCAACGCTGCTGGTAGATCATCTTCAGGTAGAACTCCTGGCTGCCGTCGTATTCGGGATTCATCCAAACGGCATAGTTCATCACGTTGGCAGCCATATTGTTGCTCCAAGCCCAGATATCAAGGTTTCCAATATAGTTGGTATATTGCGGATAGAAATAGGTCCAACGGCTGGTCTGCTGTGGCATGTGGGTCCAGAAGAGGAACGATTGATAGACTCCTGAACGGATGGACTCGTCGGCATTCAGCGGTGGTGTGATGCCTCCGATGTTTCTCACCTCAATCTCGGCTTTCATAAACAACACATCGGCGTAGGTGACGAGAATCTGGGGCACATATTTCTCATCTCTTGTCAGGTAATAGTTGAACGGAGAAAACAGACACGATGGACCCTTGAATGTGTAACTGCCATCACGCGATTGTGCGTAGGGTGAGCCGCCCTCCGTGGGGGTCTCAAGGGTACGGATTTGGGGATAGGGTCGCCAAGCTCCGTCGGGGAAACTGTCTGTCTTGTGGTTCGTGTCGAAGAAGAGGAAAGTGCGATAGTCGAAGATGCCGCTACCATCCATGTCGTCGGTCGAGGAAATACAGCTCCAAACCGTCTCGCCCATACGGAGGTTTTTGTGCTCGCGGAACGACCAGTTGATATCCCAGTTGGTACCCAACACACTAGGCCACAAGCAGATACCACCTCCTGTAGCTACACCACCTGAAGTACTCATTTTTGAATAGAGGAAGTTGTAAGCCTCAACCAACAATGGGGTGGCAAAATCAGGATCCTTTTCGTACATACGCAGGCCATGGCGCAAAATGAGCGAGTTGGCAAACTCTGCCCAAAGGGTGTAGTCGTTGTTGAGCAACACATCGTAAGGCAACTTGTAATATTCGTTGCCACTTGCTGTGGTTACTGAGTCGGCACGCATCACATCGCGCGACCACACCAAATCTTCCAGCAGCGATTTGTAGATGCTCTCCTGGGTGTCCCATTCGGGCTTCATCGTGGCCTGCGAAGAGGCATTTTCCCAGATGCGACCTGCCTGAGTATAGGGCATGTCGCCGAAGATATCCGTGACTTTAAAGGTCTGATAAGCTTTCAGCACATTGAGCTGGGCGCGCACTTTGTCGCAAACGGCATCGTCACCCTGCTCCTCGTCGTAATCATCGAAGCGTTTTTCCAACTCACGTATGTTTGACAACATCAGATAATAGTCCGACCATACGTTCGCAGTTCCAATCTGTGAGTTACCCCAAGCCTCGGAAGTCAAAGCGCCGAGTTCAGTTTCGGGATACCAGATTTCATTTTGCAGATAGAACTGTTCGTTCATGCTCTGTTGCAAGGAACTCACCACGCCGTTAAACAAGGCTTCAACGGTCGTTCCCGTCGGCGAGAACGGGTCTTGGTTCATCTCTTCGAATTTCTTGGTGCAGGAGGCTAAAGCAAGAGCTGCACACACTATGATGATATATCTTTTCATATTACAAACTGACTTTAAGGTTAATCAAGAAGGAACGCGTGCCGGGATAGGAGGCGTACTCGAGACCCTGGGCATTACCAGAGCCTTGGGTGCCTTCGGGGTTGATGTTGTCGGGCAAGGTCTTGTAGATGTAGAACAGGTCGCGACCTACCAAAGAGATGGAGGCCTGCTTGAAGAGGTTCTGCTTGTCGAGCAACTTGCGCGGGAAGTCATAGGTTAACGAGAGTTCGCGCATCTTGATCCAAGTGTTGTTCACGATGCCCGGGGTGCTGATGATGTTGCCCCAACCGCCATAGTTAGGCATGTATTTGTAAAGGTAATGCACCACATTCTCGTTTTGGTGGGCTTCGCCCGTCTCGGTATTGATGCAGTAGCCTGGCAGGATGACACCATAATTGCCAAGCAACTCACCGTTCTCATAATAAGGCAAGCCGTTGCCTTCACGTTCATAGAGCGTCTCAAGGCTTTGTCCGGTCTGCATGGCCACCACGTAGGAGGCGCAATAGATTTGGCCACCCAACTTGGCATCAATCAAGGCATAAAGCGACCAATTCTTATAGGAAGCTCTCAAGTTGATACCACCCGTTACCAAGGGGGCGCAGTTGCCAATCGGCACACGGTTGTCGGTCTTCAAATAGGTGGTACCCGTCTCATTGAGCAAAGGCAATGGCTTGCCGTTGGCATCGTAGAAAGGTCCTATTTGCGTGCCGTTGGGCATGGTGTATTCATAGACATAGTCCCATCCGTAGATGGTGCCATACTCGTCGCCTTCTTCCACCGCGACCGCAGGACCATTTGAGCCCCAAATTTCGGAAAGTGTGTACATGTTGGCACCGGCCAAATCTACAATCTTGTTTTTGTTGCGAGCGAGGTTCAATCCCACCTGAACACCATAGTCTTTGCCTTGAGCGATGTCGTAGGTCATGATGGCCTCGATACCCTTGTTGGTCACCACACCCGTATTGATGGTCACGTTGCTGGCACCCGATGAGGGAGCAAGCGGCGAGGAAAGGATTTGGTCCCAACTGTAGATATCATAATAGGTGAAGTCTAAATTGAATCGGGCACCTAAGCCGAGGTCGAAGCCGAGTTCATAGCTGCGCTGACGTTGGGGTTTCAATTCCAATGGCGGAACGGTAGTTGGCAGAACGGCCGAGAGTTGGTGTCCGAATGAGCTGGTGTTGTAAGTATAGGTCAGCTGGTAGGGTTCGGTATCACTAGCGGTCTGTGCCCATGAACCTCTCAGTTTCAGGTAATTGACAGGACCCCAGTTCCAGTTCTTGAAGGCCGAGGTCGGGACAAAACTCAAAGTGGCGGAAGGATAGAAATAGGAGTTGTTGTTGAGAGGCAAGGTTGATGACCAGTCGTTACGACCCGTTACATCCAAAAACAGCCAATCGCTATAGCTCAAGTTGAAGAAACCATACACCGAATTGACTTGCTTCTCCCATCTCGATTCGCCAAAGGTGCGTTCAGAGGCGTTGGAGTAGTTGTAGATCGTGTAAAGGTTGGCATAAGCCCAAGTGCCCGAAGTGCCGTTGATGCCATCGCGATAGCCATAGTATTGCTCACCGCCGGCAGAGAAACGCACATTGAACTTCGAACCAAAGATTTTTTCCTTGTGGGCCGTAATCAGGAAGTCCATGTCGCGGGTGAGCGAGGAAGACTTGCTCTTTGAGTAGTAGCCCCCTGCCAAGCCAGTGATGGTGGTGGGCTTGTGCTTGGTGATATAGTTGTCGTCGGTCCAGTCGAGGGCCACTTTGGCACTCGCGACCAACCAAGGCGTGATGTCGTACAACAGGCGGACAGATCCGTACATCTTGTCGCGGTTGAGGGTCGTGTTGTTGTTGTAGAACGTCCAGAAGGTGCTGCTGTAGATGTAGGGATAGGGATAGCCATCAAACTGGTTCATCGTGCCATCCTCGTTTTCGTATGTTGTGCTTTCAAAGCCTTTCCAGCTACGGGGCCAGCTGTAGAGCAGACCTTTGTTGAAGTTGCTGTTCGACTCTCCAATCTCAGGCGAGTTGAGGCGGAAATAATCCAAATAGGTGAACGCCACATCGACCTTGATTTTCTCCGACACATTAAGCAAAGTACCCACATTGACGGTAGTCTGACGCAGGTTACAGTTGTCGATGATTGCATCGGTGCGCGAGTCGGTGAACGAGACACGAACACTACCGAAGTCGCCAGCATTTTGGAAAGCGATGTTATGGTTCATCGTATGGCCATTCTTGAAGAGCATCTTCAGGTTGTCGGGCTGAGGTGAATACTTGCGGATTTTTCCGTCCCACCAGAGAACGCTCTCGCCGTTCATCTCAGGGCCCCAGCTCTGGGCACCGCCATAGTAACCGAAGGTGGTGTTGGTGGGTTCGCCCGCTGGTCCATTGTCTACATTGTAAATGTACGGAAATTCATACACTTGATTACCGTCTTCGTCAAACATACCATCGATGGGCGTCAATGTCGGCGTATGGAAGGTGATTGGGCCGCAACCACCGAATTTATTCTGCACTGTGCGATACAAATAAGGTGTTGTAAGCTTGAAACTAGCAGAATAGCTGATGCCAAGGCCGCGTTGCTTCGAACCTTTCTTGGTGGTGATAAGCACCACGCCGTTGCCACCACGCGAACCGTAAAGGGCCGCTGCCGTGGGGCCTTTCAGGATGTCGAGGCTTTCGATGTCTTCCTGATTGATGTTGTTCAACGCTGTACCCCAGTCGCGGCCACCGCTCCATGAAGTAACACCGCCTTCGTTGGTCATCGGAACACCATCAACCACGATGAGAGGTTGGTTGTCGCCAAAGATGCTGTTGTTACCACGAATGGTGATACGTGATGCGCCACCATCAACGCCGTTAGGGTTAATAATCTGCACACCTGCCGAGCGACCGCTCAATGCGCTGATGATACTGCCTGAGCCCGACTTGGCAATCAGATCGCCGCCGATTTCTTCGGTAGCATAGCCCAATTCGCGTTTTTGACGTTTGATACCGAGAGCTGTGACCACCACATCGTCAAGCGTCTGTGAGTCAACTTCAAGGGTGACGTCGATTTTGTTTTTGCCTTTGATGGCAACTTCCTTGGTCTTGTAGCCAACAAAACTGAAGACCAGTACGTCCTTGCCATCGGCATTCAAAGAGTAATTACCGTCCATGTCAGTCACGGTGCCAACAGAAGTGCCTTTCACCTGAATGGTGACACCAGGCAAACCGTAACCGTCATCGCTTGAAATGACCTTACCGCTCACTGTCAGGCTTTGTGCAAAGCCGATCATCGGGGTCATTAATGCAAGCACGAATAGGAAAAGTAGAGTTTTTCTGTTCATACACTAATTGTTTAACTTTGGGGACAAAAATAGAAAATATTCTTGTTGGTCTCGCAAAATAAAAAAAATAACCTCTTTAAACATAATGGCTGCCATGCAACGACAGCCATATCTTGGGTAAAAACACATGATAAAAAAGAGCATTTTCTTCAAAAATCGTCGTTTTACTTGTTCATTTTATTAAGAACACCTATCTTTGCAAATCAATAATGCTTATACCCTTTGTTTATGTCAGACGCTATCGAAAACCAAGAAGAGCAGATTCTTTCAGAAGAAACCGTAAAAGAGACCGACAAAAAATGCCCCAATTGTGGTGCCACTGTGGTCTTTGACCCTGCCTCGGGCATGATGCGCTGTCAGTATTGCGGCTATTCGTGCGAGCTTCCGAAGGCTGAAAACGAGTGTGAGATTTGCGAGATGGACTTTGAGTCGGCCATGCACACCGAGAGCTTCGACTGGGGCAAACAGAAGAAAGAGGTGCAATGCAAGCAATGCGGTGCCGTCAGTATCTACGACGCTCTTGAAACCGCCGCTGTTTGTCCTTTCTGCGGTTCCACCAACGTGATGCCCGCCGCCAATGAAAACACCATCGCCCCGGGCTCTGTGTGTCCCTTTGCGGTTACCAAGGAACAAGCCAGCGAACATTTCACGAATTGGCTCCAAAAGAAATGGTTCGCGCCTTCGAAAGCCAAAAAAAGCGCCCGTCCCGAGTCCATCCAAGGTGTCTATCTCCCCTACTGGACCTTCGATGCACAAACTACTTCCAACTTCATCGCACAAGCTGGCTTCGACAAAAAGGTTACGGACAAAGATGGCAAAACCAGCACCAAGACCGACTGGAAACACGTCAACGGTGTATTTCAGAAATCGTTCGACGATGTTCTGGTGATGGCCTCCAAACACTATGAAGATTCGGGTGTCAAGGTGTGCGGGTCTTTCGATTTCTCGAAACTCGTACCCTATACTCCACACGTGATAGCAGGATTCATCGCCGAACGCTATTCCATCGGCTTAAAAGAGGGCTGGACATCGGCACAAAGTACGATTCAGTTCCATCTGCATAACGACATTTCCTCTTATATCCGCAGACGTTGGAATGCCGATCGTACCAGTTCCATAAAGTTCTCGACACTTTATAGCAATATCACTTACAAATATCTCCTCGTCCCCGCTTGGATTTCTTCGTTCAAATACGAGGGCAAAGTGTATCAGTTTGCCGTGAATGGGCAGACGGGAAAGGTTGGCGGCAAGTCGCCAGTGTCAGCATGGAGGGTGCTATTGGCCATCTTGATGGGTGTTGGAGCTATAGCTGCGCTCTATTTCCTGCTTTCAAATTAACCTTTTTGTTTACAATAAAATACCTTCGATTTTCTTCATTGCCTTGCGTGCCAAAAGGCCTTTGTGCATGACCTGATAGGCCAACTCGGCAATGGGCATCTGTTGACGTTGTTCAGGGGTAAGGTATTGGAAATAATCTGAGGCAAAATACCCTTCGGCCACCATGGTCATCTCGTTCAACGACGACTTCACCGAATTGCCACGCCCTATCAACACGCCCAAACGACGGTTGCGGCCATGGATGGAATAGCACGAAACCAACAAGTCGCCCATGAAACTGGAGGGGATCTTGTCCACGTTGCAGGCGCTGAACGTGACATCCAATACCTGATGCATCTCCTTAGCGCAATTGGCCACCAAAACAGCTATGAAATTGTCGCCGTAGCCCAAACCAAAAGCCATGCCCACAACAACGGCATAGATGTTTTTCAGCACAGAAATAAATTCAAGATATTCAACCTCTTGCGAATAACTCAACTTCAAGAAATTGGTCTTGATTTTCTCGCCAATCCTTCGCGCATTGTCAAGGTTGCTGCATGAGATAGTGAGGTGTGTCAGGCGGTTATGCGACACTTCTTCGGCATGGGTAGGACCCGACATGAATGCCAATTGTTCGTCACATAATCCATACTGCTTTTTCAGATAGTTGGTCACCAACAGATTATCCTCAGGAACAATACCCTTGATGGCGGAAATGATGAATTTGTCCTTCAAGGAAACCTCCAAATCAGAAAGGTAGTTTTTTAAGTAGATGGCCGGCGTGATGAGGAAGATAACATCGGAACGATGCACCACATCGTTTAGGTCATCTGAAAGATGAATTCGACTTATATCAAACTCAACATCAGGAAGATAGCGGCAATTATGTCCTTCTGTACTGAGCGATTCCAATACCTCAGGGTTGTGGATGTACCAATCCACTGAAGTTTCATTCATGGACAAAACCTTCATCATGGCGGTTGCCATGCTTCCATGACCTATTATGGCACAATGTGATTCCTTTTCAAGATGATATCCCATTCCTTTTGCTTAAAAAACGTGCAAAGATAGCGGATTTCTCCTTCATTTTACAAGTTCTTTTTGTCAACAGGGTTGGCATAGATGCCTAAAAAGATGGATTTCAGCAACTCACGGTCTAAATCTTTGTGTTCGTCAATCCAAGCCAAGTGTTGCACAAACTGATCTTTTTCCTTCAAGGTATATCGGTTCGAATAAGCTTCGGAACCATCGCGAAGGTCTTGGGCGATATAATTGTTAGGCCAAAGCACATAGTTGCCGCAGATTTGACGATCCATCCACTCCGCAACCTTTTTATAGAATTCTCCCGAAGAGCAAGTCCCGAAACTTTCCAAAACAGTTGCCGATAGCTCCGACCCAAAATGAAAATGAACCCTTCCCTTGGGCTGCTTCACGCCCGTGAGAACGCTATTCAAGTCTTCACCTGGTTTTTTCTCATACTTCTGAAAACGTGAAATATACATTTCCATGGCTTTCAACTTGTCGCACGATTCCCACTCGTAAGAGATGGAAACCGGAACAATGTGCAACTCGGCCAACGAAGCTACACGGTCGTCGCGGCGACTCATGCCCAACATCTTGATGACCGCTGGGTCGGTTTGGTCCGTTCCATCTTTGGTGCGTCCGTTGCGTTGGGCAATCCAAACGGATTCGTGCTTTTCGACCAGCAGATGACGAATGTAGTCGGAAGTGTGCGCCAATTCATTGTAAAACTCCATCTTGTTGCCCCCACGCTTCATTTGGAACATCTTGTTAGCTTTTGCAAAATCGTTCGCCAACTGATTGAAAACCAAATTACTGCCGAATGCAATATTGAAAAGCGAATAGTCATGTATGGCCAAGATATAATCCATGAACATGGCATCCAAAACGATGTCGCGATGATTGGAAATGAAGAGATAAGGCCTGCTTAAATCCAAATGCTCCAAACCCGAACTACCCAGTCCATCGGTGGTTTTTTGCTGGATTTTCTCCACCATCCGCTTGACTATTTGCAGCTGAAAGTCATTGACCGTCTTTATGTTGCACAAAACCTGTCGAAACTGTTCCTCCCCCATTCCAAAATCAAAATACTTCAAAATGCTTGGAATAGCCTCATCGTTCGCTATGCGCTGCATGGCAGCAGGGATTTCCTCGTCACGATAGGAGCGAATATCTTCAAAATCTTTCATAATTCTTCCTTTGGAATTGCAAAAGTAAGATTTTTTAAAACCATCAATCATTTTATTTCCTATCTTTGACCCCAAATTTGATGTTGAATGACCGAAGAAAACAACAAATGGTTGGTCGTCGTCAACCCGAAGGCCTCTGTCGGAAAGTCAGGAAAAGACTGGCCTCAGATTAAGCAAACACTTATCAATGAGGGTATTGAGTTCGACGATGTGCTTACAGAATATCCCCGACACGCTATCGAAATTGTCCGTGATGCCATTGTGGAGAAAGGTTATCGCAAGTTCATTTCGGTGGGCGGTGACGGCACCAACAATGAAGTCATCAACGGCATTTTCACCCAAGAGGCTGTGCCCACCACCGAAATCACCATGGCCACTATGCCTATCGGTACAGGTAATGACTGGCGTCGCACTTTTGATATTCCTTTGGAATACGACAAAGTGGCCAAAATCATCAAGGCAGGACACACTTATGCGCACGACATCGGCAAACTGACCTACTATGATGACGGCAACACACGCATCCGTTATTTCCTCAATGCCGCTGGAACCGGACTTGACGAGATGGTGTGCCACTCAACCAACCTCATGAAGCAACAAGGCAAGGGAGGCACCATTCGTTATCTGATTAGTTTAGTGAAGTGTATGTTGACATACAAAGTCACTCATATCCAACTCACCATCGATGATGAACTTGTATTCGACGACGCTATTCTCAACCTTTCCATCGGTAACGGGCGCTTCAACGGAGGCGGTATGATGACCATGCCCAATGCCATCCCAAACGATGGTTTGCTCGACGTTACGGTCATAAAGAAAGTATCCATCTTCAAGTTCGCTGCCAATGTGAAGAACATTTACGACGGCAGTTTTATCAATAAAATCGATGAGGTAAAGACTTTCAGAGGAAAAAACATCCACATCGTTTCCATTCCGCCACATTCCTTGAAAGTGGAGACCGAAGGCGAAAACCTCAACAACTCGCCTTTCGACTTTGAGGTGCTGCCAAAGGCCGTTAACATGGTCATTCCCAAGGATATGGGGCAAAAGAAACAGAAAAAGAAACTGCGCTTCAAGAAAAACAACAATTCAACAATTCAACAATAAACAATCATCATCATGACAAACATCGATCAAGTAAAATTCGAAAACAAGCGTGTGGTTATCCGCGTTGATTTCAACGTCCCGTTGGACGACAACTTCAACATCACCGACGACACCCGTATGCGTGCCGCTCTTCCTACCATTAATAAGGTCTTGAACGACAAAGGCATGGTTGTGCTGATGTCGCATCTCGGTCGCCCGAAGAAGAACCCCGACCCGAAATACTCCATCAAGCCGATTATCAAGCATTTGGAAGAATTGTTGGGTCGTCCCGTGCAATTTGCCACCGACTGCATGAAAGCTGCCGACCAAGTGGCTGCTTTGAAACCTGGTGAAGTGCTGGTTCTCGAAAATCTTCGTTTCTATGCTGAAGAGGAAGGAAAACCGCGTGGCATTGAGAAAGGCGAGGAAGGCTACGATGAAGCCAAGAAGGCCGTGAAAGCCTCACAGAAGGAATTCACCAAGACCCTCGCTGGCTATGGCGAATACTACATCAACGACGCTTTCGGCACTGCCCACCGTGCCCATGCTTCCACCGCTTTGATTGCCGACTACTTCGATGCCGACCACAAGATGTTCGGTTACCTGATGGGCAAGGAAGTGGCTGCCGTCAACAAAGTGATGAACGAGATTCAGCATCCTTTCACCGCCATCATGGGTGGCTCGAAGGTTTCCACGAAGATCGAAATCATCGAGAATCTGCTCACCAAGGTCGACAACCTCATCCTCTGCGGTGGCATGACTTACACCTTCAAAAAGGCCCTCGGTGGCAAGATTGGCAACTCCATCTGCGAAGACGACAAGCTCGACCTCGCCCTCGACATCCTTGCCAAGGCCAAGGAAAAGGGCGTCAAGCTTGTGCTTGCCGAGGATTGCGTAGTGGGCAACAAGTTCGCCAACGATGCTGACACCCAAGTCGTTGACCCAATGAACATTCCCGAAGGCTGGGAAGGCATGGACATCGGTCCGAAGACCCGCGAATTGTTTGCCAATGTCATCAAAGGCTCGAAGACCATCCTTTGGAACGGTCCCTGCGGCGTGTTTGAGTTCGACACCTTCGCCAAAGGCTCCAAGTCCATCGCTGAGGCCATTGCTGCAGCCACCAAGGATGGTGCCTTCTCGCTCATCGGCGGCGGCGATTCCGTGGCGTGCATCAACAAGTTCGGTTTGGCTGACCAAGTTAGCTACGTCTCCACTGGCGGCGGTGCCTTGCTCGAAGCCATCGAAGGCAAGGAACTGCCTGGCATTGCAGCGATCAAGAAGTGATAGCATCATTATTCTATCTTACCAAAAAAGGCGGCCTTGGTCGCCTTTTTTTACTTTCAAAAGTAAAAAATAACGCTCATTTTTATTTCTCTAAAGTAAAAAATATATGATAAATTTGTTTTTCTAAAGTAAAAAATCGTAATTTTGCGGCGAGAAAAACAGAAAACTATGGATACTTTGTTCAAAACCTACGGTCGTTTGTTGGCCGACACCGATTTAAGCTTTACTCGATACCTTTACGACAAAATCAATTGGGACAACCGACTGATTGTCATCAAGGGAGCGAAAGGCGTAGGCAAGACAACCCTGATGCTACAACACATCAAACGCACTTTTACGAATGTCGAAAAAGCCTTGTATGTTTCTTTAGATCATATTTGGTTTGCCAACCACACCTTGCTTGAATTGGCAGAGTATCATTACACGCATGGCGGCACACACCTTTTTTTAGACGAAGTACACAAATACAAAAACTGGCAACAGGAAATCAAGAACATTTATGATTCCTATCCTCGTCTGCATATCGTGGTGACCGGCTCATCGATGCTGAAATTGGAAGAGTCAATGACTTCTGACCTTTCGCGCCGCCACCGTGCCTACACGATGGAAGGTCTTTCGTTCAGGGAATATTTGAAGTTGGAGCAAGTGGCCGACCTTCCCGTGCTGTCGTTGGAAACTATACTGAACAACCATTTCACCGAGGCATCGCAAATCACGTCGAAAGTAAAGGTATTGCAACACTTTGAAAAATACATAGAATCAGGTTATTATCCATTTTATCGCGAAGAAGGCGATGGCTTTCCTGACCGACTACAGCAAGTAATAGACACAGTTGTCACCGTTGAAATCCCAGCAGTGAGCCATATCGAATATGATTCCGTCTATAAAACCAAGCAACTTTTGGCGGTTTTGGCCGAGATGAAGCCTTACACCTTGAATATCTCGTCGCTTTGCACAACATTGCAGTCGTCGCGCAACAATGTATTGAAACTCCTTGACCTGATGGATAAGGCGGCTTTGGTAAGACGACTCTACGCCACCGAAAGCGGAATGAACATGTTGACAAAGCCAGAAAAGATACTTTTCTACAATACCAACCTGATGTACTGCTTGACTCCTCAAGTCGATTCAGGAACCATGCGCGAAACCTATCTTGCCTCGCAAGTTGGTGTCAATCATAAACTTTATATGCCTAACAAAGGCGATTTGGTCGTAGATGGCAAATGGCTCTTCGAAGTGAGCGGAAAAGGAAAAGGTTTCTCTCAAATCAAGGATATCCAAGACAGCTTTGTTGTAACCGACAATACGGAAATTGGCCACGGAAACAAGATTCCTTTGTGGCTTTTTGGCTTGTTGTATTGATGAAAAGCGTATTTTTGCCGATAGTTTGAAAATTACCCAAAAATGAAAAAAGCAACCTTGATTTTAGCCTTGTTTCTCGGATTCATTCCGATGCTGAACGCTCAATGGACAAGCCCGGGCAACGGAACGACTTATACTTTGGATGACCTCGTGGAAATTAGTGGATGCGTGAGTTTTGACCCTCAAATCTTTTATTACTTCATTTCGGGCGACATCACCATCTCGGCCAACGACAAACTTTACATCAACCGAAACGACGGACTGATTTATATCACGTTTGCCAACGACTACACCATTACCATCAAAGGCTCGATGGAAGCCATGGGACAAGATGAGGAACATTATTTGCCAATAGGAATGGGAAGCGGCCACCTCCGCTTTGAGGATGCCTCTGACCCCAGCTTTCTCAGTTACTGCTGGTTTGGTGAAATGAATGGCATCCAAATCATCAACAGCGATGTGACTTTTGATACTTGCCGATTCCACTATTTTTATTCCCAACAGCAGTCGAGTGCCGTCAATTGCATGAACTGCGACCCAGTTTTTACCAATTGTGAGTTTTATTCCAACGAAGGCGCGGCCATCGGTTCTCCCGCCAATGGGCAAGCCTCTCCGCAAATCCTGAACTGCCAGTTCACTAACAATGTGACTTCCAACGCCAACCAACCCCAAATCAATCTCGGACCTGGCGCAAACGATACCATCCGTATCGTGAATTGCACCATTGAGGGTGGCGGACACGACATGTCGGGCGGCATTACCATTGCAGATTTGATGAACACGGGCGACACCAAAATCCTGCTGAAAGACAACGTCGTCAAAAACAACCGCTATGGCTACAACCAGCAAGGCTACAATTTGAGTTCAGTAATCGTTGGCAACCAATTCATTGACAATAACTTGGAAACCAACCCCATGAACGGCGGCAGCGGCATTAGCGTTTTCGGCATGAATGAGAACAACAAAGCTGTCATCCGCAACAATATGATTACAGGCAACTTGTGGGGCATCACCGCCATCAACGCTTTCGACATCGACCTTGGCACCGAAGACGATTGGGGCTACAACCAAATCCACGACAACGGCAACGGCGGCGTGGTTTACGACCTTTACAACAACTCCGCCAACGACATCATGGCCGTAGGCAACTATTGGGGAACGACTGATATACAGGAAATTGAAAACCACATCACCCACCAAAACGACGACCCAAATTTGGGCTTGGTCAACTACATTCCTTTCCTTGAAGACGATAATGTAAGTGAGTCTAACACTACTGATTTTGAAGTGTGGCCGAATCCCGTTTCTTATGGTAGTTTCACTCTTACGCTTGAAAACGCCATACCTTCCGAATTGGTGATTTACAATGTCAATGGGCAGATGGTGAAAACGCAACGAATTGATAATCAAACCAATATTATTAATATTGAGTCTTTGGGGAGCGGGGTTTATTTTGTAGAAGTAAGGGATATTTCAGGAAAGACGGTTAAAAAATTACTAATCAAATAGGTATTACATTACTTTTTGTTACTTTTGCACAAATAAACAACTAACTATGCCCGAAATACATTATGATACCAAGAATCAAACAATTTGAACTAAACGATGATTGGAACTTGATGGTGACTTTCGATGATGGCTTTCGTGTTTGTTATGATGTGAAGGATGACATTGATACCATTGAAGATTTCAAAAGTTTGACTACTAAGATTGGTTTATGGCCTATTGCACAATTGGATAGCAGTCGAACCTGTATTTATTGGAACGAACGAATTGACATACCCAGCGACACTATATATGAATATGGTGTGCCACTTAACTGATAATACTAAACCATGTCAAAAACCATAGTAAATATCATAGACAAAAGCAATCCGTTGCCGGCATATCTTTTCACTAAAGAATACTACGAAGACGGCGACGAACTGCTGTTTATCTCCGCCGAGGAAGAAGTCAACTGCATTCCTTTGTTAATCAAAGCGTTGGATATTGATGAAACACTTGTGAAAACCATCATCGTCAAACGGTATCAAGACAAGTTCTTGTATGAACGCATCTGCCGCACCATTAAGGGTAATCTGATTCCCAACAAGCAATATTACCTTAACCTGGCAGGTGGCAATCGTTACATGACTTTGTCGGTGCAGCATGTCTTCGAGGAGTTCAACACTTTGTTTTTCTACACGCAAACCCGTGAAAACCTGATTGTCAAGACCATCTTTGACCACAGCATCTATGATGATGATGACGAGGTGTTCCCTGTCAAGCACCGAATGACATTGAAGGAATATTTTGGCCTCTATGGACTGCAAAGCGATGTGGACCAACCGCGCAAACAGGTGAAAGAAACCGCTTTCTCGCAGCATCTGTTCACTATGTTCTCGCAAAACCTGCTGGGTCGCGGCGACTATCAAGTGATGGAAACCTTGCGCGAGAAATACCGCAACTGGAAGTTCCTCATCATCTCGCAGGTCGAAAACCCCGACAAGGAATATATGACCGCCATCCCTAACCTTAGCAAGTTCTTGAATTTCATTGGTTTCGTTCCTGAAAGACCAGGTTCTTTGCAAAACTATGAAATCGAATACCTTACGGGCGGTTGGTTTGAGGAATATGTCTACGCATTGATTAAGAATGTGCTGCAACCCGATGACATTGCTATGGGCGTGCATATTTCCAACGGCGTCATCAAGCACAACAATGAGTTGGATGTGTGTTTCATGAAGGCCAACAAATTGTTTGTCATCGAGTGCAAGACGGGTGTGACCAGCGAAAGCCTTTTTAATGAAATCGTCTACAAGGTCTGCGCCCTGAAGGAAGTGCTTCTCGGCAGCGGCAATTCCTACATTTTCTCGCTCAAGAAAGACCACAAGGGTAATTGGAAAAAGACGGCCAAATACATGGGCATCACCTTCTGCGATTGGCTTAATTTGACCAAGCCTGAAATGTTGAAGAACATCCTGAAATCAATGGACAAGATTGCCAAGGAAAACTGATTTTTCGGAAGTAACTTCCACTCTTGACTTCAGTCCGAAAAATAAAGATCGATTGTCATCGAAATGCCCGGCAGGGAAACCGAAACAAACGGGATAATCGTATTCCGCCACAGCCTCGGCAATGACCTCTTCGGCTGTCATTCCAAAGGGATGACTATTATCGTGTATTTGTGTCAAACCACCCACGATGAGGCCTTTTAATTGTTCAAGCTTTCCAGCACGTTTCAATGCATGCATCATTCTGTCAATGTGATAGACATATTCGTCTACTTCTTCGATGAACAAGATTTTTCCATCCAATTCGGGAAAAGTATCGGATCCTATCATGCCATACAGAACCGACAGATTTCCACCAACAATTTCACCTTCCATCATGCCCAAGCGGTTTAATGGGTTTGAAGGAATTTCATATTGCAAAGGCTTGCCCGTCAAAGCATCGTATAAGGACTTTTTGGCTTCTGGAGTCTTGTTGGCAAAATAGAAAGGCATGGCAGCATGCAGACTAGGAACGTCCAAACGACTCAGTTTGCCATGTAGCACCGTACCATCGCTGAAGCCAATAATCCACTTCGGATGACGTAAAAAATGAGTGAAGTCCAACTTGTCAATGATACGGATGCTGCCATAACCACCTCTTGCTATCCAAATTGCATCAATATCTTCATTATCAAGATATTCTTGAAACACAGCTGCACGTGTGTCATCGTCACCAGAGAATATATAATATTGATTGAAGAGTCTGTCGTCGTAAACTGGAATAAACCCCATGTCTTTCAACCACTGAATACCGAAGGCCATCTCTTCTCGTGTCACCATCCGCGCTGGGGCTGCGATGGCTATTTTGGAGCCGGTTTTTAGGTTATTTATTATCAAGAATTTAAGAATTAGAGAGTTTATTACTGAAAGCTATTATTTGAATAAGAGAAAAAATCATGAATGATTTTCATTCTTTAATAACATCGTTTTCATCCAAGGCTTCGCCATCATATTTCACTTCCTTGCCTTGATCGTAAGTAATGGTAAAATACAACTCGCCTGTATCCAGATATTTCTTCCAATCGCCGTGTTTGACGCCTGCCTTATAATTCTGTATCTCGCGCAACCTTCCGTTTTCATAATAGAACAAGTGTTCACCATCAGGATAACCTGCATTAAAAGTGCCTCGAAAAGCCATCTTGTCATTGTCATAATACGAAATCCATTCCCCTACTTGTTTGTCGTTGCGATACTCGCCTTGGGTGCGCATGTCTCCAATCTCTTCAGTCCACTTGCCGTTTTTCATGCCGTCGAAATAGGTTCCCGAAACAATGATATTGCCTTTGGCATCATATTCCTTGTAAGGCCCATTCGGTTGACCTTTATAGAACTGTTCCTCAATCTGCATCTGTCCATTGTCATAATACCAAGTCCAAAATCCATCGGGCTGACCTTCGTTATAACTTCCAACTTCCTGAATCTGACCATTTTGATAATAAAACTTCCATTCTCCAGAACGTTCACCATCGATAAAGAGACCTTCAGCACGTAATGTACTGTCGGGATAAAACTCCTTATACTCGCCACGGCGTTTTCCATCTGTACCGACAATGCCTTCACCTACCAATGCGCCCTTTTTATAAGTCTGGGAATTGATTACATTACCTTCCTCGTCAAATTCACGCCAAACACCCTCTCTTTTGCCGTCACGGAACGAAGCTTCACGTTTTACCTTGCCATTGGGATAATACTCATGCTTCACGATGAGTGGCTTTTGGTCACCTTCCAAGATCTGCTCCACATCATTCACATATTTTGTGATTTTCTTAAGGTTGCCTTTCTCATCGTATTCCTTATAAAACCCATCGCGCAAACCATGACGGTAATAACACTCCGTATGCAGGCTCCAATTGTCATAGAATGTCTTCCAATAGCCATGTTTCTTGCCTTCGCGGTCGTAACGGTTCAAGGCTTCGCGGGTCATGACAAAACCTTTGCGATAAGTGATGATTTCACGCAACAAGCCAGTGGTATCAAAGACTGGGGAAATACCTTCTTCAAAACCGTCCTTATAGGTAATATTCTGAATCAAATGCCATTTTTTGTCGTATCTCCTCCCCTCCCCTTGTTTCACGTCATTCACATAAGGCTCCATAAGAATATCCTCTTTACCGTAGGTAAAGCGAGGTCCATTTTTCAAGTCCTTTACATAATTTATTATTAAAGTGGTGTCGCCAGCTTCCGAGAAGAACACCCATGTGCTGTCCAAAAGAAAATTCGTGCGTCTGCCAATCGACTTCAGTTGACCACTTTCGTAATAAGTCTTCCAAAGTCCGTCAGGCTTGCCGTCACGCAGCGTCCCTTCACTCGAAATTTGTCCACTTGGATAGGTATAAGTCTGATATTCAGTCTGTGATAAAACCTCATCACTGAAAAACAAACTCATCAATATCAAAAATACAATACTTTTTATCCGCTTCATTGGCTTACGAAATTCGGGTCAAAATTAGACATTTTCGTTGGATTAGAGATACCCGTTTTTCAATTCTTGAAAAATGCTCACCAACTTATCAACATCACAATTATCAATATTTCATTTTTTAATTTTTAAATTTCAAATTAATTGAAGTTTGATAGGGATGTTAATAAGCCTGTGAATTGGTTGAAAACTTTTCAATAAAGTTCTTGCATTATTAATTTTCAATTTGAGATGCTCATTTTTGAAACCATCAAGCATTTATTTTTCAGGCTGATTTATCTCTTTTTGAATATTCGTTGAAAACCAAAAAAACGACTAAAATGAAGTCCTATTTTTTGAAATAGTGTTGATTTTTTTCTCTTTTTTCAGTTGAAATCTGTTCATAAAAACTGACTCGATTTTTATGCACCTCAATCAAAAAGTTATCAACAGAATACTTGTTGATAACTTATTATTTTATTGATTTTCAGTATATTATTTCAAAAATGTTGATTTTTTATAAGCGGATAAGTCTTTCAGAAATAGTGAAATATGACGGTGGCGCGTAATGAAAATATGTAATTTTGCATCATCATTTATCAACAGCGGAAAAATGGAACACATCATACCCATAGCAAGCGACCATGGCGGCTTCGAGATGAAGGAATTTTTGATTGGGAAATTGAAAGAAGCAGGTTATATGGTCAAAGATTTTGGAACTTATAGCAACGAGAGTGTCGACTATCCCGACATGATTCATCCTTTGGCTTCAGCCATCGAACATGGTGAATATCCCTTGGGAATCATTCTTTGCGGCAGCGGCAATGGTGCTCAGATGACTGCCAATCACCATCACCATGTTAGAGCAGCTTTGTGTTGGAATGTTGAACTGGCCAAACTAGCTCGTCAACACAACGATGCCAATATTCTTGCCTTGCCTGGTCGTTTCATTCCCAATGAGTTGGCTTGGGAGATGGTGAAAGTTTTTCTAAGCACTGACTTTGAAGGCGGACGTCATACCAAAAGAGTTGAAAAGATAGAACCTAATGAAAAAGATGATGAGTGAACCTAACACTATATTCCAACAAGGCTGTGAGACAGCTTTCGATGAAGAACACTGGCAGAAAATCAATTATAGTACTGGTTGTTTTGAGACCAATTTTGCCAAAGGCAAGGTAAATTACCGCAACCTTGACTTGGAAAAACAACGTGCCTACACCCTTCGCAACAAGTCACTATTGGGTTTGGAAAAACTTTTGGTTGATTTTGAAACGCATTTCACTGAAAACGGAGGTAAAGTGCTTTGGGCACGCAATGCCGACGATGCTTTGACTATGATTTTCGATCTCATTCGCAAGGAAAAAGCCAACTCTATCATGCGGTCGAATTCGACAGTGCTTGATGAAATAGAACTCAATGGTTTCTTGGAACGGAAAAACATTCATGTAGTGGAGACGAAAGTGGGTCGTTTTATTCTCCATGAAGGCGAACAAAAACCCTATCATCCCTTGATGCCATCCATTCATCTTTCGAAAGAAGAGAACAATGCCATCCTTACAGGTGCTTTCAAGTTGAAACCTGACAGCACGGTCAGACAAATGGTTAACTTTGTGCGTCATGAGGTCGCTATTGAATCGAAAGATGTGCCGATTTGTATCACTGGTGCCAACTTCTTGCTTTCTGATACAGGTGGTGTGGTATTGACAGAAAACGAAGGCAATATATTGAAGTCTACTTCTACAGCTAAGGTTCACATTGTGGTAGCTGGCATAGCTAAAGTGATTCAGAATACCGACGATTTAAGTGTGTTGTTGCCTTTGCTTTCCATGCATTCTTCGGGACAAAGCATGGCAGCTTGCAACACCATCACTTTCGGTCCGACGAAGACGGGCAAAGGTCCTGGACAGATGTATGTGATTTTATTGGACAACAACCGCTCCGAGTTACTTGCGCATGAGAAGCAACGCAAAGCCATGTCGTGCATACATTGTGGGGCTTGTGTAAGCGTTTGTCCGGTTTATAAGAACATAGGTGGATATTCTTATGGCACAAAACACATTGGTCCTGTAGGAACGGTGATGACGCCTTTGATGTTAGGCATGGAAGAATACCATCATCTGAATGCAGCTTGTGCCTTGTGTGGCAAATGCGTCGACATCTGCCCAGTGAAGATTCCAATAGATGACTTAATCATTGAAAACCGCCACTTGGCTATGACAAAAAAAGAAGGGAATGCCCGTTTTGATGCCTTGGTGAAGGCTATGGTTTGGCATTGCAAGTCACGGAAAAAAATGGATGGTCCAATGTTTTTCAAAAAGATGGAAATGAAACGCTTGTTGGGGTCGCTTTGGGGTAATAGAACCCTGCCTGAGTTTGCCTCCAAGTCGTTCAGCCAGCAGTGGAAAGAGCGGAATCTTTAATTAAGTAGATGAGCAGAATTAGTTTACATATTGGACACGAGACTATGAGACTTTTTGACTATGACCATTGACGATGACTATGACCGTTTCCACGGGGATGCTGAAGTTTCAGCTCTTGGTTGAAGCGGTCATTGTCATAGTTACAAGTCATCGTCCCGAAGTCAAAAGATATTGCAGTTTAATTTTGAACAGTTACTTAGATGAAAAGGAAATTGACCGTCTATGTCATTCCCTTTGGAATCTATTGACGGTCAATTTCTATATATTTGTAATACTCATTTAATAGGAGAACGGGAATTCGCAAATTCGGGATAAAGAGGAACCATTTTTTTTTGGACTTTCAAAGCCTTTTGGCAAGGTGTTGGCAAGCTCTTGGCAAGGAGATGGCAAGGTGTAGGCATACTCAAACAGCTTGCTTGACTATGCCAACAGTATGCATAGAGCGAGAGAAGAGCGAAGGAAGAGAGAGGCAATCCCATTCCAGGGGAGGATCGTAAATCCACCAGAAATATGTTTCCCCGCAGGATAGGGTATATCTTACTGCGGGGAGATATGGGGTTGGTTGGAAAATGATATGGGTAGGTTTTGGAGGCATTCTCCGCTCCTTGGGAAGCTACCTGTCGCTTTCCCAGCGGCCTGCACCCCTCAGCAGCACCTTCAAGCGCCGCATCCGCTCATAGTAGGCTTCCATGGTGTCCTCTTTTTGGGTGCTGTCCGTGATGGCTTCCGCCTGAGCAGGCGTTTTTTTTACTTCCTCTTTTCTCTGGTTCTGGCATCCCGCCAACAACAGGGCGGTTAGTGCCGCTGCTGCTGTAAGGATGATTGCCTTTGTGATGTTTTTCATTTCAATAACTATTCTTCCGAATAATCCATCACAAGGCGAACAGATGCGCCAAACTCTCGGTTGTTGACATCCACGTCACGTTGTTTTTCGCCCACAACAAAATACATTGAATAGGCCATGTCGTTGAATTGGGCGGTTGAAGCCCAATATATGCTACCCGTCTGGACATAAAGAACCTGTGTGCCTTCTGCACGTATGCCTGCAGCAGGCAAAAAGACTACACCGTTGGCCTCGAGTACGGTCCAATCCGCTAATGAGACCATGTTGTTCGTGAAATCAGCCAAATATTTGTCGGGCTCGTTGATAGGATACGATCCATCCCAGTCATCGGGGAAAAGGAGCATGCCATTGGTGCCGTCAACAACTGCCGTGGCGAAGTGGATTCCAGTGGTTGTGACGCGCTCCGACATCAAATAGCTCCACTCCTCTCGACGCAGTGTGCGCCAACCGATGTTTTCGGTGTTGCCGCCGTTGCTGATGGCATTGTAGCCCCAATCGGCCTGACCTGTCTGGTCATAGAGATTGTTGCGACCATTGCCATAGGCATAATAGTCGCTGTAATGCTCGCTGGTCGACCACGGCTGATAGGCGTTGGCGCCGTGGTTGTAGCCGCTGGTGCCCCAGGCGAAGAGGTCGATCCAACCGTCGTAGGTCTCGTTGATGTTGGCGTTGCCTTCCCCGATGTAGTCCGACTGGCGCTCGGCAAAACGCCAAGTGCCGGTAGAGGCCTGGTATTGCAGGTTGCCTTGGCTGAAGCGCACCTGAAGGGTCGCGCTCACCGAGAAAAAGCCTTGCGTGAGCCCTTCTGGCGTTTCGGGGTCTGGTTCGGGTTCATCGCCTCCGCCGTTGCCGGCCAAAGTAGTGAAGGTGTTGTCTTCACCATAATAGTATTCCGACTCATACAGCGCGTAAGCCCGCACATGGTACTGCGTTTCGGGCAGCAACCCTTCGAGTCTACAATTGAATGGTTCGTTGGTAACCGTGGTGGAAAGGTGGCTGTCGGTGGCTACTGGGTTTTCCTCTGTGCCCCAGCAAACGCCAAGTTCGGCAATCTTGGCCGTACCCGTTGCGGTGACATGGCCGCCGCATTGCGCCGTGGTAGCGGTGATTTCGGTGGGCGCATAGGTGGTCACCTTGATTTCAATGTTGTTTTCGTTATTCTCGGGGTCTTTGCAACCCGTGAAGGCCGTTGCCAGCATGAGGGCAAGCAGGCCGATTCTCTTTGTTCTGTTCATTGTTTCTTTGTTTGTGATTTAGACAGGCTAATTATAAATTCATATCCAACTTGTGTTTTCGAATTATAAGTTCATCAATCCACATCTCACCTTTGATAATAGGCATAAGATTTTGTCGAATAAACAATGCTGCTTCTTCCAATGTATAGCATGATTTATCTACATGAAAACCGAATTCTTCAAAATAATCATCAACTTGGTGGCTCACTCCATTTCTGGATTGTGTTTAAAAACCGATGCTGAAAGTCATCCCCAATGCGGTTTGGTCTTGTGGCAGTTGGCATCTCATCAGTGAGGGGGAAAGGTGGAAGGTGACCTTTTGCTTGTCTATATTGTATTGTCCCATTATGCCTTCCAGTTTCTTTTTGCCGTTGCCTCTGACAATATAGCCTATGGTAAACATATCCACTCCCAAACCAGCGACAACTGAACCTAATATAATACGGACCAATGACTCCCTATTAATATGGTAATCATATACAAAATACGTTAGTCCCGCATAACCCAGTCCTACACCGAAAGTGGTCCATCCGATGGTTTTCACCAGATTGCCTGTACGGTACAAATACCTGGCATTATCATACTGATAGAACAATTCCATGCCCAGCAATGTCTTTAATTCTTCATCGGTAAGAAGATGGGAGCCAGGGGCATTGTAAGTCTCCCCGAAATACAGTTTCTCGCGATGCATTTTCATGGGCAAGCCCTCGTAAGCATCCAAAGTGGGATTCTCTTGTGCATTGGCAAATAAACCGCTAAATACCAATACTAACAATAACAGTCTAGATTTAACTTGTTCCATAACATTATTTTTATTGATTTTTATTGTATTAAGTAAGTGTTCAAAAATAAACTACATTATCTTTTGACTTCGGGACACTGGACCTCGGGACTTCGAGACAAGCCCATGTCCCGTAGTCTCGCGTCTCGCAGTCCCGTAGTCTTATGTCTAATATGTAAACTAAATATGCTCATCTACTTATCTTATCATTGGACGATACCCACCCCCGTCCCAGCGGATTTGCAATCCGCTGGTGCCGAGTATGGGGATTTGCAATCCCCGTAATATGCAGCTCGGTTTCCCATCACAAGCTGGTTTTGTTGGCAAAGATAATGAATTTATAGGTTATTGCGCAAGTGTTTCG
>JAFWRA010000105.1 GCA_017508895.1 Bacteroidales bacterium | reverse complement strand
TGGTCCCAGTGGCGGTACATCAGGTCGTTGTTGATGCGGCCTGACGACTTGTCGAGGTCGGGATAGATGTCGGCCACGGTCTCTTTCAGCTTCACTTCCTTGGTGAACAGCACCTGGGCGCAGTCGGGCGAATAAAGGAAGCCGTTGATGTCGTCGGCCTCGTTGGAGACGCACTGGCGACCTGTGCCGTCGGGGTTGATTTCCCAAAGTTGCATCACGCCGTCGCCGTTAGGGCAGAGGAAGCCGATCTTCTTGCCGTCGGGGCGCCATTGCGGGCTGTATTCGCTTTGGTTCGAGTTAGAAAGGACACGGTTGTTGGTGCCATCGGCATTCATTATATACAAGGTGGAGCCGCTGCGGTTTTCGGGCACGCTGTAGTAGGTGACGTTATAGACGATTTGCTGATGGTCGGGCGAGAGGCTGTATTCGCCGATGCGGCCCATGCTCCACAGCACTTCGGGCGTCATGATGTCCGATTGCAGGGTGACCTCGGTGGGTCCGATTTTGTCTTTGCCTTTCGGCTCTGTCTCAGGTTTTTGTGTGTTGCACGATACGATAGAACAGGTGATCATGGCTAACAGGAATAGTTTGGTTTTTCTCATGATGAAATGGTTTAGAATTTGGCCGTAAAATTAGGGAATTATTCTGTTCGTGAAGAAGTTTATGTTATTTTTGCACCATAAACAAACAGAATAATCTCAAAATCTAACCAATATGAAAAAAGTAATGAAGGCAGTAGCAGCCTTAATGCTAATGACAGCGGTGGTTTTCGCCGCAGGATGTAAGAAAGAAGGTTATGGTGTTTTGAACGGCCATGAGTATGTTGACCTCGGCTTGCCGAGTGGTTTGCGGTGGGCGACTTGCAATGTGGGTGCCGACTTGTCCGAAGGCCTAGGCTACTACATCGCTTGGGGCGAGACGCAACCCAAAGAGAATTATGGTTGGGACTCCTACCAGTTGGGAATTGATTATAACAAATTGACCAAATACTGTGGCAAGCCTGAATACGGATACAATGGTTTTTCCGACGACCTGACCACCTTGTTGCCTGAAGACGATGCGGCTACTGCCAACTGGGGCATAGGCTGGCGTATGCCTACCCAGGAAGAATGGCAGGAACTTATCGACCACACGACGCATGCATGGACAAGACAGAACGGCGTGGACGGAATAATGTTCACTGCGAGCAATGGCAATAGTATCTTTTTGCCTGCCGGTGGCTATTTCCATTATAGTGAGGTCATATCTCCTGGCATTTACGGAGCATATTGGTCAAGTTCACTCGATTCAGACGAACCGTATTATGGGAAATTATGCGAATTTGAATCCAACTATGCCCGAACCTCCAAATATGGACGGCTTTATGGTATGTTAGTCCGGGCAGTGTGTTCCGCTAATTGATCCACCCCGTAGAATATACCAACATAATCCTCAAAGCCACCCTCTGAGACTCCTTTGTCCCGTACCTATGGAAGGAGTGGGAGGGTGGCTTTTTATTATGGTATCAACCAATTGGCTGCCGAAACGATATGGATGGTAAAACCATCTTGCTCCATATCCTCTTGGTTGTCAAGGGTGACAAGAGTCAAGTTATTGCAATGCAGTTTGTTGGCTGCTTTAATCAGTCCATTCAATTCGCGGCGGCGGGTTTTGGGACTGCTGATGTCGTATGAGACTTGGATCAATTCAATCACTTTACCCGATTGAGACACGACGAAGTCACATTCATAGTCTTTTTCCTTGAAATAGAAAACGTCGGCATAATTAGGCCGGTGGCGGCGAAGCAACTCGATATAGACGATGTTCTCTAACCGCCAGCCGAGGTTTTTGGTTTGGAAAGTATCGTTTCTCTCTGAAATGAAAGCAGGATCAACGACATACACTTTTTCGTTTCGGATGCGGCTTTTGCTTTTGAAGGAGAACTTGCGTACACTGAATAGAAGAAAAGCTTCTTGTAGGTAGTGAAAATAGTTCTCAGCCGTGTGGTCGGTGATGCCAAATAGTTTGCCAACCTCATCGGCCTTAAACTCTTGACAAAAATTGTCCATCAGGTAGGCCGCCATGCGGTACAGCACGTCGACATGGCGTAGCTTGAAACGCTTTGCAATGTCGTTGCGGATGATATTGTCCAACAGTGCCATGATATAGCTTCGTCGGTTTTTCTCGTTCAGCAATTCAGGAAAGCCCCCTTGGGTTAGGTAATCCGTCAAAGCAGTTTTTCGTAAGGCTTGCCCTTTTACCGAAAGTGATGTCGTGTCCACATTGCGGAAGGCGCAATATTCTGAAAATGAGAAGGGATACAACTCCACTTTATTGTGACGACCCGTAAGATGCGTTGCCAATTCGCCACTCAACAGTTTGCTGTTGCTGCCCGTAAGGAAAATGTGGATTTCTTGCCTGAGCAGGCGGTTGACAAATAAGTGCCATTGCTTCACGTTTTGGATTTCGTCCATAAAAAGATAATGGAAGTCGCCATAAAGTCTGTAAAGTACTTCAAGTAGCGTGTCAAGGTCTGTAGTTTTGAGCGAGGCCAATCGGTCGTCGTCAAAGTTGACGTATGCTGGGGTGATTTTTCGGTCGGTGAAGTATTTGAGGCATAGGGTCGACTTGCCACTTCTTCGTACACCAATGACCACTTGAGCCAATCTGCTATCCAATGAGAGCTGAGATTCTTCCATGCGAGCGCATAGATTTCTCTTGCTAAAATGCTGAAATTCTTCCTTTTGGTCTGATAAAACTTTTACTAAGTCTTGTAGATTCATATCTGATTATCCTATTTAAACTACGATAAATAAAGATTTTTACGCTGCAAAAGTACGATAAAATCCGAAAATATCAATAATAAAGTACGATAAAATCCAATTATTTGTTTTGTAAACTACGATAAAATCCGAAATTTCACTCTGAAAACTACGATAAAATCCAATTCTAGCTAAGACAATAACACTTTTTTTCATAAATCCTTTGGGATTTCACTGAAAACCACTACCTTTGCACCTTCATTTCAATCGTAATGAATGGAATTTTGAATCTTAAATCTTTGAATTTTAAATCATTAAATCACAGAATACTATGTTAAGTCAAGATGTTAAGATTGGAAGCGCCGTCCGTCTGGATGGAAAGATTTATTTCTGCATTGACTTCCAACATGTTAAGCCTGGCAAGGGCAACACTATCATGCGTATCAAACTGAAGGACGTGCTGAGCGGCAACGTTCTGGAAAAGCGCTTCGACATTGGCGTGAAGCTGGAGGATGTCCGCGTTGAGCATCGTCCCTATCAGTACCTCTACAAGGAAGGTGAAGACTATATCTTCATGCACACCGAGACCTACGACCAGATTCCGATTGCTGGCGACAACATCACGGGAGTGAAGTTCATGAAGGAAAATGATATCGTT
>JAFWRA010000104.1 GCA_017508895.1 Bacteroidales bacterium | reverse complement strand
CCTTTGTTGAAAGGCTTTGCTTGGCCCTGCGCAAAAATCATGCAGGGCAATAGTAGTAAAACAAAAAGAAAACGTCTTTTCCTCATGACGATTGTTAATGGTGTTGTTTGTAATCCAGAACTGAAGGCATAACGAAAGCCAAATAGTTTTTATTGCATCAATGCTGTAGGGCTGTCGTACCACGGCAGCCGCCGAAAACGTTCATTATCGGCGGCTGGCAACAAAACAGTTATCTGTTCAAAATAATCTTCGTTGCTTCCAGGTTTAACTCAAAAACTCCATCTGAAATACGAATAGTGTCACCATTGTGTTTCAAAACCAACATATCAAATTCTCCACAAAGAATGCCTTTCTCTTCTTTGGTGATCTCCAAACTAGCATCTATTGCATGACAAGTTGAATTTGGCCCATCGTTGTAATATAGCATATTGGGATTAAAGTCCTCAAAGCAGAAACAAGTCTTTGAAGTTGTACTATCAACAACTTGAAAAAACACTCCTCCTTTCTTCCCATCTAATCCATTGATGGTGTACTTATTATATACCATTGTCCCATCTTCATATTGAGCAACAGACTTTAGGGCATAACAGTACACATCATAGGAAACTTGTTCTCCATTAACTATAGCATTCATAATCAAAGTCTCTTCATGTTTATTACATGCAGATAAAACCATCAACAGAAGGAATAAGAATAATAGTTTAAATCTGTTCATTGTACTAATGTATTAATGAATTGGAATCACAGCTGGTTTAAAACTCCATTTAAAGCCATTTATTGTATATTGGTTTGTGGAAAATGGGTCATCCCAATAATAAACCGATGTAAAGCCCCGTTCCAGCGGATTTGTAATCCGCTGGCTTCGAGTTGGGGATTTGCAATCCCCTATGTTACCTCTGGCTCTCAAGGCTTTTTCTTGTTTCGGTGGCAAAGATAATGGTTTTCATCCAATCACGCTTGCATTTTTTCTCGCATTACAAATGCTGATATTCAAGGCTGGCGGATTGCAAATCCGCCAGAACGGATACTATCAGGACAAGGCGCTTCATACCTGTAAAGGTACGAATAAAATCAATACTTCGCCTTAAACGTCAAGCCAAAATAGAATCTGTCTACAGGTTCGTTCACCCACAAGTCGTTGTCCATGCGGGCAAAGGCGGAGAGGTAATAGCGTCTCGAAAGGCGATAGTCAACCGAGAGCACGGTGCGCAGGTTGTCGAGGCCGCCTTTCTTGGGGTCGTTGGTGAGCCAGAACAATTCGGTGGAGAGGGCATATTTCCACCGGCTGTTCATCGGCTGGTAGGTCACCTTCAAGCGGTTGCGCCAATACAACTTGGGGTTGACACGATGCTCGCCCGTGCGCTCGTCGTAGAAGGTGCCGATGGCCTTGCTCCGCACCTGGAACTTGAAGCGGCGCCACTCCTCAACATAGGTGACCTGCAAGCCCAAACGACCACGGTTCTCATAGTAACCTCTGTCGTTGTGGCGACGGATGTAGTCGGCCAAGAGACCGATGTTCATCCTATTGTGCAAGCAGTTATAGTTCACCCCCACCGAGTTAAGCCAACGGTCGAACTGCGTGAAGTCGTGGTCGAAGCGCAGCTCCTCTTCAGCCGACAGGCCCCATGGCCCGCCCAAGCCCACCTCAGCCTCAGCCGACACAATGCCGCCGAAGTCGGTCGCACGTTCGCTCTGCGCGTAGGCGCTAACCGAAACCATCAATAGTAATATGAGTATTAGCCTCTTCATTTCTTTTTTTCTCACAAAACCTACAAAACTCACAAAACTTTCAATGCTCGGTTGGAAAGCGGCCAACCGGCACGCTTTCCAGCGGCGACGCGGTTGCGCGCCGCTATCCTCAGTCAAAGAGTTTTGAAGGTTTTGTCGGTTTTGTGACATTAAACATCAAAATCTTTCAGTTTGGTCACCGTATCGATCGTATTCACCTCGCCGTCGATGGGCTTGTAGTACACCTTCACAAAAGCCACGTCGCGCAGGTAGTCGATATGCCCCACCTCCACCTTCGAAATGTCGAGGCCCGTGCGTTCCACGAGGTCAGCCTTCAGCTCCTCTTCCCTGCCGTGCTTGGTGTTCTCGATGCGGTCGTAGAGTATGATCTTCGTGGCAGTGTGTTTCAGCAGTTTCGTGCCGTCAAGCAGCCACACAATCAGTATGGTCAGTAGGTTGACCAAGACGAGCTCCGCATAACTCGTCGAGAGCGCCATGCCATTGACGATGCTCAGACCCATCACCACAAAGAGGTAAGTCATCTCACGTATCTTGATGGTCTCCGTTCGGTAACGTATCATGCCGAAGATGGCGAAGAGGCCCAAGGCGTAGGCAATGTTCATCTTCATATTCTCCATTAGCGAGATGATGAGGAAGATGACCACGGCAAACATGAGGAAGGTGAAGTAATAGTCCTTGCGGTTGGCCTTCTTGTAATAGAAGCAATGGATGATAACCCAGCAGACGAGGAAGTTGAACACAAAGCGGATCGGCGTCGTCCACAGGCTATGGGCGTCGAAAAGCGGCACACCGAGGAAGTCCATCGCCGAGACGTCGCCACCAAACTCGCGCGCGAT
>JAFWRA010000103.1 GCA_017508895.1 Bacteroidales bacterium | reverse complement strand
GGGCGTTCGCCAGCCATTGCCCCAGTTGGCAGTGGCAGCATCATCGCCTGGCTCAAGAATGGTTAGGGTGTCCATGTAACCATCACAACCGTAGCCAACATGATTGCAGTATTTTGTGAGCGAAAGGGAATTGCCGTGACAACAATAAATATAGTTGCTCCAAGTGTAATCATCTTTGGGCTGTGTCTCGGCCCACGCAAAATAATCGCCATAGTCTTCAACGAAACGGGCACCCACATTGTAAGTGGCCCAAATTAATCCACTGGGTAATCCAAGGTCAACCCACTCCTCTTGAGGCTCCTCAAATGTGGTGAAACTCACCTCATCGCCGTATGCCGTACCCTCGCGACTTGTTGCATACGCTCTAACGTAATAGGTCGTATTTGCAGCCAAACCAGTTAAGTTTATGGTATAAAAACCAATTCCTCCACCATTGCTGGCATGGCTATCGCTTATGGCCGGGTCGTGGCTTGTGCTCCAACAGACACCTCGTTCAGTCACGCTGCTGCTGCCTTCGTCCGTCACTTGGCCGGATGCAAGAGCGGAATTTGTGGTGACATTGGTTACTTCACAAGTGATGACCGTGGGTAAAACAATCAAGGGAAAAACATAAACAGTATCTATACTCTCTATACTACAGGTCTGCAATCCATAAACATTATCATCCAAGGTATGCATGTGGGCAGTAATGTATATGCCGTTGACCTCTCGAGTATCGATAAAGACATTAGTGCCTTGCGTCTTGAACTTAAGCATGTAAGTCCTACCGTTTTGGCCAAAACCCATAAAGCCTACAAGCATAAAGGCCACGAAAAGCAAAATCTTTTTCATCTTCTTACAAATTTAATGGTTTGGTCGTTCACCTTGATGACATACATAGTGTTTGGCGAAAGGACAGACAAGTCGATGACACATTCCTTGCAAGCGGACCTGCTGTACACAACACGCCCTGTTATGTCGGAAATGACAACGGAGCTTCCCCTTGGGCTTTTCACATACAAACTGTTGCCACTGACATAACTGTCGTTTTCGCCCAAATGCTCATTTAATACGGTGAGGTCTTCTTCCGAGAAAAAGTACTTGACACCTTCTCCCATGTAAAAACTCAAATCTTTCACCGTCATGATAGAATCCTGAAAATGGATTTCGATAACATTTCCTAATTCATAACTGACCAAGGAATTGTCCGGCATAACAAGGTTGAAGTATTTCAATGCGTCTGCGTTTTGTGCCTGAAGCCCATGGCCTCCCGCCATCAGCAGGAGCGCAAGCAGGAAGTAAAGTCTTGTCGCTTTCATTTCAATGTGTTTTTCTGTGTTATGCACGCAAAATTATTCAAAAAAACACCAAAAAAGCCATCTGTCAAGCCCTAAAACGGTTTTGTCCCTATCTATTTCGATTTTGGGATTTTCAATATATTGATATTCAAATGTTTACGAAAAATCGGTTTTTTTGATTTGTCCATGTTTTTTTGGTTTAAGAAACCATCAAAATGCGGTATTCTTATTGTCTGAAATGAAAAAAAAGGCCGCACTTGCAAAGTACGGCCATTTTGAATAACAGGTGTGGGTGATCACTCCACCACCACCAAATAATAGTTCTTCTTTCCCTTTTGCACAAGGATGTACTTGCCGTCAATCAAATCGTCGGTGGTCATCACCTTGTCCAAAGTGACCTTTTCCTTGTTGACGCTCACGCCGTTGGCTTGGGTCATCTTTCGGGCTTCGCCCTTCGAGGGGAAGATCTGCGTGTTGACGGCCATGAAGTCGACAATCGGGATGCCGGCTTCGAGGTCGGTGCGGGCAATGTGCTCCTGCGGCACGCCGTCGAAGATGTCCAAGAAGGTGGCTTCGTCGAGTTTCTCCAGGCCTTCCTTGGTCGACTTGCCGAAGAGGATGTTGGAGGCCTCGATGGCAGCATCCAAGGCTTCCTGCGAGTGCACCAACACGGTGACCTCCTGGGCCAAACGCTTTTGCAACACGCGCATGCCGGGGTCTTTCTTGTGCTCTTCAACCAAAGCGTCAATGGTCTCTTTATCCAGCGAGGTGAAGATCTTGATGTATTTCTCGGCATCCTCGTCGCTGACGTTGAGCCAGAACTGGTAGAACTTGTAAGGCGTGGTGCGCTTCGGGTCAAGCCAGATGTTGCCGCTCTCGGTCTTGC
Organism: Bacteroidales bacterium; assembly: GCA_017508895.1. The sequence continues at coordinate 785 of JAFWRA010000103.1, read as the reverse complement.
CGAATTTCTTGCCGTCGGCTTTCGTGATGAGCGGACAAGTCAGGGCGAAGGCCTCGTTCTCGAAGCCCAAGGTGCGGCGAATCAGCTCGGTGCCCGTGGTGATGTTGCCCCATTGGTCGTTACCGCCCAACTGCAGCTTGCAGTTCTTATGCTGGTAGAGGTAGAGGAAGTCGTAGCCTTGCAGGAGCTGGTAGGTGAACTCGGTGAAGCTGAGGCCGTCGCGGGCGGTGCCGTTGAGGCGTTGCTGCACGCTGTCCTTGGCCATCATGTAGTTCACGGTGATGTGTTTGCCCACTTCGCGGGCGAAGTCGAGGAAGGTGAAGTCTTTCATCCAGTCGTAGTTGTTCACCATCTCGGCAGCGTTGGGCTCCTTCGAGTCGAAGTCGAGGAACTTGGCCACCTGCGCCTTGATGCACTCTTGGTTGTGGCGTAAGGTCTCTTCGTTGAGCAGGTTGCGCTCTTGGCTCTTGCCCGAAGGGTCGCCAATCATGCCCGTGGCACCACCCACCAGGATGATGGGTTTGTGGCCGCAGCGTTGCAGGTGTCGCAGCATCATGATGCCGCAAAGGTGTCCGATATGTAAGGAGTCGGCGGTCGGGTCGGTGCCGAGGTAAGCCGTTACCATTTCTTTCTGGAGGAGTTCTTCCGTGCCTGGCATGATCTGTGCCAGCATTCCGCGCCAGCGGAGTTCTTCAACAAAATTCTTCATCGATTGCTTTGGTTTTGAGGCGCAAAAATACGAGAAATCGGTAAATAATTACATGCAGCAAACAAAAAATGCGTAT
>JAFWRA010000102.1 GCA_017508895.1 Bacteroidales bacterium | reverse complement strand
GGCTGAAATACGGAAAATCAAGCATTTCGAAGAGATGTACGGATTTCGTTTCGCCGACGTGGAACTCAGCTTCACCGACTATCCAGACGCTCCCAACTTAGAGGCGAAAATCCTGTTGGACACCTTGAACAGCAATAGCGCTTCGCTGACGGAAGAGGAAAGCAAGAGGCTGTTTGCCGCCATCGAAGAGGATTATATGGACATTCCCAACCGTCGCCAACGCTACAAGGAAATGAAGAAAAACCCGTGGTTCAACGCCTTACAGGTGAAATTTGCATACGCTCTCACCTGCCACAAAACCCAAGGCGGGCAATGGAACAACGTCTACATCGATTCCTCATTAAACCAAAAGGAAACGCTCGAAGTGGAAGACCTGCGTTGGCTTTACACAGCTTTGACCCGAGCGCAGGAACGGGTATGTTTTGTGAATTTCAAGGAGGAGTTTTTCGGGTAGCTAAAGATGCTTTTTTTGATTTATTTGCCGAAAAACGGACATTTTTATGTAATTTTGTTGCCGAAAAACGGACATTTTTATATTTATTAATATGATTTACAGAAAAATAGAAAATTCTATTAAAAATTGGATAGTTTCTTCCTCAAAAAAAGCCCTTTTAATTACAGGCGCACGACAGGTGGGAAAGACCTATTCTATCAGGAAAACACTGAAAGAATTCTCCTCATCTTCTGTCGAAATCAACTTCTTGGAAAATGAAGCAGCCATGCAACTTTTCCAACAGACAACGAATGCTAAAGATCTCTTGCGTGGTCTTTCTGTACTCACTGGCAAGCATTTAGTGGGAGGAAAAACTATCTTTTTTTTTGACGAAGTGCAGTGCTGCAAGGAAATTGTCACAGCAATAAAGTTTCTTGTCGACGAGGGCAGTTACAAGTACATCATGAGTGGCTCGCTTTTAGGGATTGAGTTGAAGGACATCCGTTCGTTTCCTGTAGGTTATTTGGATATAAAAACCATGTATCCTCTTGACTTTGAAGAGTTCATGAAAGCAAACAACTTTTCTGATGAAGTCATCGAACATCTAAGGAATGGCAACCAGAGTCTTTCTCCTGTTGACGAGTTTATCCATCAGCAAACCATGAAACTTTTCCATCTGTACCTCATCGTTGGCGGAATGCCTGCCGCTGTCGACATTTATCTGAAAACCAACAACATTGCCAAGGTCATAGAGGTTCAGAAATCCATCATTGACCTTTACAAGAAGGACATTGCCCAATACGACCCCAAGGAAAAACTCTATCTGAACGAGATTCTGATGCTGATTCCGTCGGAAATCAATAGCAAGAACAAACGTTTCGTGCTGAAAAACCTCAACGAGAACCAGAAGTTCAGCCGCTACGAAAACCGATTCCTTTGGCTCAGGGATGCTGGTGTTGCTTTGCCAACCTATTGCGCCAACGAACCAGCACTACCGCTGATGCTTTCCAAGTCGCGCAATCTCTTCAAGCTGTTTCTGAACGACATAGGATTACTTTGCGCCATGTATGCCAACGGACTGCAACTGAAAATCTTACAGGGGAAAATCAACATCAACCATGGAGCCATTTATGAGAATTTTGTCGCACAAGAGTTGACTGCACACCAGTTTGACCTTTATTATTACAACAGCAAGAAAAACGGCGAGGTAGATTTCATGATTGAGCACAATGGAACTTTGCTTCCCATCGAGGTAAAGTCTGGGAAAGACTATATCCGTCATGTCTCTATGACCCACCTGCTGACCAATGAAGATTATGGCATTGACAAGGGCATCATCCTTCAAAACGAGAACATTTCCGTTAAAGGCAAAGCCGTGTATTTGCCCGTTTACATGACCATGTTCATTGAGAATCAGCAAATTCCCGATGATTTGGTTTGTCGGGTGAAGGCGATTTGATTCGCTTTAGTATATTAAAAGACCGTTTTTCATATATCACATGGATTCCGAAACGTGATTCATCACGTCACTGAAATCGCGTCTTCATAAACAACTTTCGTCATAGAGATGGTAGATATATGATATATTGTTTACATGGTAAACACATTCACCCCATTACGCCAATAATCTTTCATTGTGGAAATTTCATTCGTTTCCACATCAAAAACAACCATGCCGTCTCGGTCGGTGCGAACATTGAAACGCATGATATCCCCTAAATCTTTAACAAACAGGTTGTCGGCATCCATCCTGAAAATGCGGCAGTTGAAACGTGGGCCAAAGTCGTTCTTCTCCAAATACAGAGTCAAATGAGTTACATCATAGGTTACCGTCTCTTCTTTTTTATTTTCAACGGTTTCCTGCTCTACTTCCTCATTCATTTCCTTCTTTGCCCCTTTCTTCGCCTCTTTTTTCGCATCTTCTGTTATTTCTGTTGTTTCTGTTCCTAATTTTTTCACCTCTATTATATCATTTTCTCTTTCGGTGCAAATCAACGTGTCGGAGACAGTGCAGACCGTGCTTCTTCGCGCAAAATGCTTGTTGCAGACAAAATGCAAATCGACTTTCCTCTCGCGGCACAGCGTTGAAAGCGTCGGAATGAACAAGGATTCGTTATTAATCATCGGGAAACACTGCTCAACCGTCGCTAAGTCGATGAAGAAAATGTCTATGCGCTTCTTGGGGCATATATTCTTTTGCATCTGAATGTATTCCATGACAAACGAAATCAGTTCTTCGGGCGAAATGCACCCCATACGCACTTCCCAGAAGAAAAGACGTTGATAGGCCTCCGCCGCATCCTCGGCATTGATGCCCGCATCCTTTCGGATTTTGTCTATCAAATCCATCATCCCCCTCCGCCGCTCGTTGAGTAGCAGCACAAGCACTTCATGACCGCTCATAATTGAGTTCAGAATGGTGATTGAGGCGAGGAAACGCTTGAAAGTGTTGTGGTTGCCGATGATGGTGGTGACACGACTTTTATTTACCCTATGCGGAGTTATCAATTTGGGAAGAATATCATCTTTTGTCGCTGGTGTGTCTCTTTTCTCATTTTCAGAAATTCTCCTATCCGGATAATCCATCGGGGCAGGACCTTCACCCAAACTCAAAGGCGGCACCCTATCTTCCGACATACTGGCAAAGGGCTGCGCATAACGCCCATCAGTGCTGATGGCTTGAATAAAGGTGTTATCGACGGAATACTGCTGTGACAGCAATTTATGGATGCTCGGATAGACATACAGCAAACCGTTCATGGGCTTGTATTTCTGCCACCCGAAAGCGAATTGGCCTTTCACGTTTTTGGCTATGTTCAATTCATGAAAGGTATAGTTGTGGACGGTATCGTAATTCTGCCGCATGTCGATGATGATGTCGGCATCAAGGTTGCGAAGGGGTTCACGGTCATTCATGATCAGGATGCTGATTTTCGCCCTTTGGCGCAACGATTGCTTCAGCGCTTCCATGGGCAACCTTTCCAATTCCTCATCTGTCATGCGAGAAATTCCGTCAACCACGATGCAAGCCTGCCGTCGATCGCTTTCTGTCGGCAAACCTACAATATCATCCATCTTGCTCGCAAAATCAACCAAACCTGGCTGAAGATAATCCGAACCAGAATCGCTGCTTCCACAACCTTTCAAAGTCAATTTGATTTGACCCGCTATATCGCTTTTTATAGTGATTGGAGTAACTTCCTCCCCACGAAGGAAACGGTCTGTGTTGGAATCAAAGGTCAGCAGCAAATGACGGATGTCTTCCTCGAAAGCTGCGTAGCCGCCACCGATATTGTCAAGATACGACCTCAAATTGTTCGGCCTGCCCTTCTTGATGTTTTCCACTTCGCGCGAAATGACCATCCCTTTCAACATCCGCTCTAATATGACATTGTTTTTGTTCAAGGAATAAAAGCGGATGGGAAATTCGTTTTGAGGATGATTTGTCTCAAAACTCTTCTGTATGCCTAACATGGCCTGCATTCCCAAAAGGGTCTTGAAAATACCCCGTCTGCCTTTTATGATGACAACCACACTGTCTTCATAAACGATTCCACCGTTCAATATGGCATCCAATCCGTCAATGCCTGTCTTAATTATTTCACACATAATGATTTATTGTTTGTAATATTGTTTATTTGATTGAGTTAAGTCTTTCGTAAAGTTTTCCGTATCCTTCTGTATCATAGATTACCTTTAGGCCAAGAAACCTGAAATACGAGTTCTTCAGTTTTTCGAGCACTTCCTCCGATTCGTTATCGTATGGAAGTTTTGCCGAAAGATAATAGACATTTTCCCCACTTTGTTTCAAGTTGGCGTAATGCAACACGCGCTGCATGGTCATGTCGGACAGCGAGGCACCGATAAAAGCGCAAGTGTAATGCGTAAGAAAGAAGATTTGCACTGCCGATTGCCACGAATAAACGTCCTTGGCCACATCGTAGAATTCCTCCAACGAAAGCACAATCTGGTTGCTGCAATGCGGCGTTATCTTGTTGTCGGGCGGTGCCATGCCGTGAATGTGGTAAATCAGGAAGTCATCGTCTTTGAGCGGAGCGTCGTGCCAGCCGCTGTAGATGTCCAAAGGGTTGAGGTTCTTGCGCTTGCCTTGCGGCTTGAAGGTGTCGTCTTCCTTCAACTGGTTGATGGCACAGGTCAGAAAGTCGTCGTAGTTGTAGGTGACCACCGCCTTGATGTTCTCATGATGCAGGATGAAGTCGGCGAGTGAAATCAGAGAGCGGAAAGACGTTTCCTCAGTATCCTGGCCTGCCATGTATTGCTGACATCCCTCGCGAAGCCATTCGTGGGTATCTTTCTTTTGCTTACCGTCATCTTTTACGCCATAAAGGAATTCCTTCAGGAAGGGGATGTAGGCATCGCCCAACAACTGCTTGACAATAGAAGCCTTCACCTCAACGGGAAACAACTGGTCGGCTTTCCTCAGCAGTTTCAGGCTCTCAACGGTTTCGTTTTTCGGGTCTCCGAGAAAAGCCCTTTTGACAATCTGGCGTTCCTCGTCCGTGGCATTCATCATTACCAAAGCATGTTCCGTCAGGTGCTTCAACAAGTATGGCCATGTCATGGGATTGTTTTTGGAGTAGTTTATTCCAGCACCCACGAACATTACTGTCTTCTTGTTGCCTCTGATGTCCTCTCTAAACTTGACGAAATTCTCGTCCTCTTTTTTAATATGGTTTTCTTCCATATATAATCATTTTTCAGTTTTTTTCTAATGCCAGGCGCAAAGCGTATGCCGCTGGCACACTGGTAGCGTGCCGCAGCACACACCCCGCGCCTGCCCATGCCTCTCACATTGAGGCGAGGGATAATTACTCGGCGAAACGCACCAAGCGTACAGATTCACCGACACTGCGGTTTCTGTAGTTGAAGTCGAGGTAAGCGTAGAGATAGCCGGCCTCGAAGAACACATCGCTCGCACCATCATCGTCGCCGTACGTGGCCGACCAGTAGTAGCCCTTCGAGCCCACATAGACGACTGAAGTCCCAGCGCAGGCGCCTGCGGCAGGCAGGAAGACAGCACCGTTGGCCTCAAGTGTGTTTGCCCAATCCTCGGCGGAGATGGTGTTGTCAAATCCTCCCCATGCATAATTATTATTGTTCAACACATACATAGAAGCATCCCAGTTATCAGGCAACAAGATAACACCGTTCACGCCGTTCACCGTGGCCTTGGCATAGCGGATGCCGCTGGCGGTGCTGCGGGTGTTGAAGACGTAATTCCACTCTTGCTTGGTCAATGTGCGCCAGCCAGAGTGTTCAATGTCACCGCCGTTGCTTATCGCATTGTAACCCCAGTCTGCCTGACCATTGCCATCGTACAGGTTGTTGGTGGATACACCATAGGCATAGTAGTCACTGGCGTCTTCGCTGGTGCACCAGGGCTGGTAGGCGTTGGCACCGTGGTTGTAGCCACTCGTTCCCCAGCCGAAGAGGTCGCGGTCAATTGTTTGTGAATCGCCATTTTGTGCAGTACCAAAGTAATCCCACTGGTGGTCGGCAAACTTCCAATAGGGTGTGGCTGCGCTACCAATGTATTGCAGGTTGCCTTGCGAGAAATACACTTGGTCGCCGTTGGCATTAATGGTGAACAAACCATTAATAGCACCTTCAGGAATAGTAGGAACTTCTTCCTCGGTGGTAAAGCTCACCTCCTCGCCATAGCCCGTGCCTTCCTCGTTGGTGGCGTAGGCACGCACGGTGTAGGTGGTATTAGCAGTCAAGCCGGTCAAGGTCATTGAGAAAGCGTTGTTGGTGGCTGCAATGGCTACGCAAGTCCATTCCTCACTGCCTGTCTTGTAGCAGATGCCACTTTCAGTAACCGTGCCATTACCATCATTAGTAATCGCTCCGCCAACGAGGGCAGAATTGGTGGTAATGTCGGTCACTGCATCGGTCGTCACCGTGGGAACGGTAACAACAATCTCCTCCAAAGTGGTGAAACTCACTTCCTCGCCATAGCCTGTGCCTTCCTCGTTGGTGGCATAGGCACGAACAGTGTAAGTGGTGTTCGGGGTCAGCTCGGTCAAGGTTGTCGAGAAGGCATTTTCGGTGGCTTCAAGGGCAACGCAAGTCCATTCTTCGTTGCCTGTCTTGTAACAGATGCCTTTTTCTGAAATAGTGCCGTTACCAGCATCGGTAATCGCTCCGCCAACAGTAGCCGTCGTAGTGGTAATCTCGGTCACCTCGGCAGTGGTCACCGTGGGAGCGGTAATGATAATCTCCTCCTCAGTGGTAAAGGTCAGCACATCGCCATAGCCTGTGCCAGCCTCGTTGGTGGCGTAGGCGCGGATGTTGTAGGTAGTGTTCTGGGTCAGTCCAGTGAGGCTCACCGTGAAGGCTCCAGTAGTGGCCGTTGCCGTGGCATGGTTGCCTTCAATAGTAGGTTCGCCTTCAGTGCTCCAACACACGCCGCACTCGGTAATCGCGCTGCCGCCGTCGCTAATGATTTCGCCGCCAGCCGTGGCTGTCGTCGTGGTGATGTCGGTCACTTGGGCTGTCGTCACATCGGGCAGTTCAATCGGGGTGGGAGTCTCGTTCACAATCAGCAGGGGGTTGAAACGTTTCACCTCATGGCGCACAATCTGGGCAAGGTTGGTCTCCACCTGCTTGGTGCAGATGATGTTCTCGCCATCAAGCACTTCCATGATAAAGCCTTGTGCCAATGCGCCCACGGGCAGCACAATGAAGAACTCCTGGGCTGTCGTCGTGCTGGTCAAGGTCACATCGCAGTTTAAGGTGACGATGTTCGTGCCATTGGTGCCTTGGTTGGCCATCAGTGTGGGCTCGTTGGAAGAGCAGTCAACGGCGAAGGTGCCGTTCAGCATCTCGCCTTGGGCACCTGTGATGCGGATGCCGCTCACGTGGATGTTGTCGCCCAACAAGCGGACATCCAAGCCACCACAAAGGTTCTTGAAATACAGGTTCTCATCCGTGCCATAGGCTGCCATCGGGTTCGCGCCGTTGGCGAAAGTGCAGGTTTGGGTGAGGGTTTGGGTGGCAGGCAAGTTGAAGGTTGCCGTGGTGCCGCTGAGGGTGGCTGTCTGAGGATAAACCGCCACAAAGGGCTCGGTCATTTCAAACTCTCCAGCGGTGCGGAAGGTGCCATTGGTGCTTCCCGCTCCAGATTGCAGGGTGAAGGTGGCTGTTTCGCCTTCTCCGTTGGCCACAAGAATCTTGTCGCCAGCCAGCCATTTCACCTGTCCATTCTCAGGATTGATGGAGGTGCGGCCTTGTTGGCCTGTTTGTTGCTCAATGTTGGCCGTGAAGACGGCTTCCTTCGAGACTTTCTTTTCCTTGTTGCACGAGACGAGCATCATCAGGCCCATCGTCAGTGCCATTGCTGAAAACAGTACTTTCTTCATAGTGCTTGAGATTTTACGGCCAATTGACATCGGTCAGGTTCATGGATTCCGTTCCGCCGCCAGCGTAAGCTGCGGCATCAGTCGAAGCGCAAAGCATGCCTTGCGGTTCGATGGCTATGACCTCCACATGGGGAGCCACATAGCCTTGCTTTTTCCGTTCAATGCTTTTTTGTTGCATAATACTTTGAATTTAAGTGAATTAATGGGTTAGTTGACAAAATTTGGTCAGAATTAAATTTTGCCTCAAGGCTCAAAAGGCATAATCCACAAACAGCAAAGAGAGCGGAGCCTCCCAAACTTATCCTTATTTCCGACAGTAGGGTCTGGACTCCCGAGAACAAAAAATAAAGGACACAGGACAAGCTCCACTGTTTATGTTGTACACGACAAATCAATGTAAAACATAACAGTGAAAGCCGCCGTCTTCCTCTTTTTTCCCTTGTTCTCGTAAATTGTCCAGATTTACTGTCAAGGAATAAAGCGAAGAATGCGCTTTCTCTGGTCAAGACGATTTCTTTCGTCTTGGCAAGCGCAAAAATAAGGAATTTTCTTTTTCACAAAGAGGAAAATGATGTAAATTTTATTTCTTACAAAAGTTTCTTTAATTAAATCACAAAAATATTAACTTAAACAGTTAATTATCAGCAATTTATTTAAATCAAAGTCCATGAATGAATTTTGATTGGGTATAGAACAGAGCCATGCCTAAAAACAGAGAAGCCCGCGCCCATGTCTGGGTGCAGGCTTTCCGTTATGGGTGGGCGGCGAGCTACTTTCCCACGGTCTCCCGCAGTATCATCGCCGCGGCGGGGCTTAACTTCTCTGTTCGGAATGGGAAGAGGTGCGCCCCCGCGCAATGGCCGCCGCTTGTCTCTTTGCGGCCTCG
>JAFWRA010000101.1 GCA_017508895.1 Bacteroidales bacterium | reverse complement strand
TTCTTGGTGTCGTCGTTCAACGGGTTGGGGGTACGGATACCAGCCACCACGTCTTCACCTTGGGCGTTGATCAGCCATTCGCCATAGAACTGGTTGTCGCCAGTGGCGGGGTTACGGGTGAATGCCACGCCGGTAGCGGAGCCTTCGCCCATGTTACCGAACACCATGGTCTGCACGTTGACGGCAGTGCCCCAGTCGTCCGGGATGCCTTCGATGCGGCGGTAGCTGATGGCCTTCTTGCCGTTCCAGCTCTTGAACACGGCCTTGATGCCGCCTTCGAGTTGGGCCTCGGCGTCGTCCGGGAACTCAGTGCCCAGCACTTCCTTGATACGGACTTTGAAGTCTTCAGCAAGTTGCTGGAGTTCTTCGGCCTTCAGCTCGGTGTCGCTCTTGTAACCCATCTTCTCCTTGTAGGCGTCGAGCATGTCGTCGAGTTGCTTGCGGATGCTCTTGCCGTCGGCGGGTTCAATACCCTCAGCCTTTTCCATGACGACGTCAGCGTACATCATGATGAGGCGGCGGTAGGAGTCATACACGAAACGGGGGTTGTTGGTCTTCTTGATCAAGCCAGGGATGGTCTTGGAGCAGAGACCGATATTCAACACGGTGTCCATCATGCCAGGCATCGACTTACGCGCGCCAGAACGGCAGCTGACGAGCAGCGGGTTCTCGGGGTCGCCATATTTCATGCCCATGATGTTCTCCATGTTCTTCATGCCAGCGTGGACTTCGTCCATCAGGCCGGCGGGAAGTTGGCAATTGTTTTGGTAATAGGCTGTGCAGCATTCCGTGGTGATGGTCAAGCCAGCAGGTACAGGCAGCTTGAGCAAGCACATTTCGGCGAGGTTAGCGCCCTTGCCGCCCAGCTCGTTCTTCATCGAAGCATTGCCTTCAGCGGTCTTTCCGCCAAAGGTGTAAACGTACTTTGTCATTTTCTTAATTGATTATTAGTGATTTAACTGATATTCTTTCGTTCAAAAAATGAAGTTGCAAAGATAGAAAAAACTTGCAAAAACTCAAAGTGTGAAGGAAGATTTTTTTGAAAGGTGGTTCTGTGTCCGCCAACTCTCCAAGTAAAAAGCCGCCAACTCTCCAAGTAAAAAGCCGCCAACTCTCCAAATCTTATTGTTGGAATTGAAATAATTTGTATTTTTGCAGCGGTTTTAATTCTATGATAAATGACTGAAAGAGTGTATTTTCCCCGAATTTGCGATGGATTGGTGAACGAAAAACTATCCTATTCTGGCGCACTGCTTATTGAAGGCCCAAAATGGTGTGGAAAAACTTGGACTGGAAAACACGCGGCAAAGAGTGTTTTGTATATGCAAGACCCCGACAAGGGAGCCGGTTATATGGAACTGTCGAGAACTATGCCTTCTCGGTTGCTTAAAGGTGAGAAGCCCAGGCTTATTGATGAATGGCAGGAAGCACCTGTCCTTTGGGATGCGGTGCGGTTTGATGTGGATCAAACGGGCGAGTGGGGGCAGTACATTTTGACGGGTTCCGCCACACCGCGTGATGACAATATGCCGAAGCACACTGGAACGGGCAGGATAGCTCGACTGCGTATGCGCCCTATGACTTTGTTTGAATCCATGGAATCTGTCGGCTCGGTTTCGTTGCGACAACTTTTTGAAGGCCAGGAGGATGTAGAAGGGGAAAGCCCACTTGGTATTCCTGACTTGGCTAAAGTGATTTGTCGAGGGGGATGGCCAGAGGCTGTGGCAAAAAGGCAAACCTCTGCCCAGATTGCTCGCAACTATGTAGATGCTGTTGTAAATGTTGATGTGCAAAAAGTGGATGGCGTTGAGCGGAATCCATATCGAGTGAGGCAATTGTTGCGTTCATACGCGAGAAACATTTCAACGATGGCCTCCCTAACCACCGTACTTGCTGACATTCAAGCAAATGATGTGGCATTTTCCGATACCACCATGTATGGTTATGTCAATGCGTTGCGTAGGATTTTTTTGATTGAGGATATTCCGGCATGGAAGCCCTCTTTGCGTTCAAAAGCGGCTATTCGCACTTCAGAAAAGCGGCAGTTTGTGGATCCTTCCATAGCCACGGCGATTTTGCGTGCCAATGTCGATAGCATTTTGGATAATTTCAATTATTTCGGTTTCTTTTTCGAATCATTGGTGGCCAGGGATTTGCGTGTTTATGCCCAAGCTCTTGATGGTGAGATTTTCCATTATCGCGACAAGGATAATCTTGAGGCCGACCTTGTGATTCAGTTGAACGACGACCGTTGGGCTGCAGTTGAAGTGAAGTTGGGAAGCAAAGAGATTGAGGATGGAGCGAAACACCTCATAGAACTCCGAAACAAGGTGGACACTTCAAAAGTGGGAGAGCCTTCGTTTTTATTGGTCGTCACAGGAGGACAATTCGCCTATCGCCGCGAGGACGGTGTGTTTGTGGTACCAATCGGGTGCTTGAGGGATTGATGGAAGCAAGTTGTAATGCCGCTTTTGTCGGAATCTCACAATTTTTTCAGCGAAATATGTATGAAATCTCACAATTTTTTCAGAGAAATCTGTACGGAATCTCATAATTTTACAATTTTGCATCTATTATGCGCAGTTTACAACAGAAGAGGCAATGCAAACAGCTACTGAAAGTTATGGTGGACTGACGCAGTAACACTACACAACAAAAGCGCCCTGAGACCCAATCCCAGGGCGCTTCCAACATGTTGAACAAAAGTGCCGCTTATTCCTTCACAAACTTCAAAGTACTAACAACCTTCTCCGACTTCACCGTGACGAAGTACATACCATCGTTCAAGCCTTCAAGATTGATTGCGGTCATTCCTTTGGCTTGTTGACTGTAAACTTGCTGTCCCAAGCTGTTGAATACCAAGATCTCACAGTCTTCCTCAGGAAGGTTGAGGCTGAACTGGCCATGGTTCGGATTGGGATAAACCAAAATCGCGTTCATATTGTCCTCATCGAGGCTGACACTTCCTCCAAAGACAAGTTTGATGTTGCCACGGTAGTGGCTCACCTCCTTTGGTCCCACAAATGAACCAAGGTCATACGGATTCAGGTTCCAAATATCGCTGCAATAGCTGAGGACTGTATTGGGGGTATCTGTGTATCTGAAATAACGGATGGCGTAGTCTGCTGAATTCTCGTCTACGGCAATCAGCAGGTTGTCGGTGCCGTTGTAAGCGAATGGGGTGTCAAACTCAATGGTGATCCAGCCGTCATAATCGGCAGGGATGGTCCACGGTCCAGTAAACACGATGTCTTCTTCGGTGACAGGTTCGTAATCCGCAGGGTCTTCAAATGTGCTCCTCGACACGTTTTTCAGATAAACTACAATGTCGCTGGTGTATTCGGTGTTGTAACTGTAAGCGAGGCGAAAACTGACTGCCTTGATGTTTCCTGCATATTCGATTTCGCTTGCAAGGAAGATCTGCTCGGTGAACGAGTAATTATAAAACGTGTTGTAAGGCACTACGTCGGTCATGCCATTGCCTTCACCTATGGTAATGGTTTGGGCTTTAGTCATTAATACCATGGCTAAGAATGCGATAAGGAAAAGTCTCTTCATAACTGATCTGGGTTTGTTAATGGTTGCAAAGGTACTCAAATTTTCAATAAAACCTATGGAAGCCAAACAAAAAGCACCCCGAGAAATAATCCCGAGGTGCTTTCATAGAATTAAAGCGTTCCTTATTCTTTCACGAACTTCAAGGTACTGACAGCTTTGTCTGACTTCACTGAGACAAAGTACATGCCGCTGTCCAGACTTTCGAGGTTGAGCGTGGTCAAGCCCTTGGCTTGTTTGCTGTAAACCTGTTGGCCTAGACTGTTGAACACCACAATGTCACAATCCTCTTCAGGCAGGTTGATACTGAACTGACCCTTGTTCGGGTTGGGATAGATGGCAACACCGTTTGTCACAATCTCTTGCGTGACGGTGATGGTCTCCGCAGGCGGGAAGACGATGTTGTCAAGCCAAGCGCAGTCGTTGCCAGAGCTCATGTAAACGTCCTTGTTATAAGACCAATAGAGCTGATGCTGTCCAGATGTGATGGGATACGTTACTTTGCCCCATGCCACTTCACCGGACCATTCACCTAACAAGTCAGTGTCAATGGAGAAGTATAAAGCATCATAACCCTCTTCAGAGGAGACTTTTCTATAGAAGCTGATCTCGCCTTCGCTGTGCACGTCTAAGGTGATCTTCAATACGGAGCTTTGGTTGTTGCCAATACTGCCCGACTTGGCGCAATAATCGCCTTCATAAGGGCTCTCGGTGACAATGGTCCAAGGTTTAACGGGGTCGTTTTCCCATTCGAACTTGCTGAAGTCACCGCTTTCCCAGTCTTCGATGACATTGCCTACCGCGAAGGCGAAGCTGCCATTAGTGGAATAGGCACCCGATGTGACGTAGAAGCCGATTTCGTAAGCAACACCTAGTTCAGCCGTTTCAGAGAGTGTGAAGACGAAGTCAACAGTGAATTCTCCGTCGGCATTCACGGTACCTTGCGGGAAGTTGTCCTCTTCGAAAGTGATCTCAGGTAGGTCGCAGATGATGTTGAGCACGGTCTCTGGTGCTGCAGCCATACCTGCGTTCTTCACGGTGATGTGAGCGGTGACAGTCTCACCCGGGTCGACATGGCCGTTGCCGTCGCCGTCTTCAATAACGGTGCCTACCATAGTGAACTCAGGCGCTTGCAGACGGATGGCAAATTTGCTTTCCCAAGTGTCGACGCCATCGGTGCAGGTCAATATGAAGTCGGCTTTCATCATGTTAGGCACATCGTCAGCGATGTCCATGGCAAAGGCTTCGGCAAGAGTGGCTGTTGCTCCACCATCGAGGCTGGGAATGGTCTCAGTGGCATCGGTGAGGGTGATGTAATCACAGTCGGTGCTGAGGGTGGCAGTGACGTTGTTGGCGTTTACGGTGCCCACATTCTTGATTTGCAAGTCGAGTGCGATGCTTTGTCCGAAGTCGGGCTGAGCACCACCACTAATGGCATAATTGTCGTAGACGACATAAGCGCAGTCACCAGGCAGGGAGAGAACGGGCAAGGTCTGAGGCCAAGCGTCGCAGCCAGTCACGATGAGGCTCATCTCGCCGACGAAGTCGATGGGCTCGGCAAACTCGATGGTGACATTGCCGTTTTCGTCAGTGTAGCCAACTCCGATCATGTCTTCTCCATGGAACAAAGCGCAACGGAAGTTCTTCAAACCGTTGCCGTTGGTCACCGTGACGTCCATCGTGGTCGTGCCGACGAGGATTTCAGAGGCGTAGCTGACTTCAGGCGTAAAAGGCTCATCGTGCCACGGACTGACGGCCACATCGCCCATCATATTGAGGTCGTAGAAGTTCCAGCGCAAGGCACCTTCCTCCCATTGTCCAGGAGCGTTCACCCATGGTGCCGTCTCAATCTTACTTTCTCTCAAGGCCATGCCGCCATAGGGGATGCGGTCGTTATAGTAGGCGTCTTCTGTTTCGCGAGCCAGGTGGATGGCAGGGCCTTCGGTCTGGCCTTCGTTGAACCAGCCGTAGCGTGAGTTGCCAAAGGTGGCAACTGCGAAGTTGGCGATCTTGGTCATGCGTTCCAGGATGCAGTCGCTGCTGAAGTCACCGCAGATGCAGCCCGAAGTGTGGAAGAAGGTGTAGTTATGGTCGACGCCGTTCACGCTACTAAAGTTGTTGTCGGTAATGTCGCCATTGGTCCAGCCAGCCACATAATTGGTGTTGGCATGACCATCGTGGTGGACATACTGTGTGCCCTGGTTGATGGCATTACGGAGCAGGGATCCGCTCCAGTTGCCTTCTTCCTCATAGAGGCGGGTGAAGTTATACTCTTCGGGAATGCCAGTGGTGGTGTAGCCGTTGTCGTCGTGTGTGCCTATGAGCAGTTCGAGGTATTGGCTGCCGTTGCTCATCGGGTCGTCATAGAGGTGTTCGCCTGCCATGATGACATCACGGAACTCGCCAAGGACAGGTTCGGTCTGATAGGTCATGGCCTTGTGGAGCATGTTGTCAAGTTCATTTTGGTTGCTGAAGCACATACGTCCGATTCCAATCTCGGGCAGCAGGTCGTCTTCACCGATTTCGCCCCAGCGATTGTCACCATCGTCGTTCCAGTTGCCGTCGAGAGCTGCATAATAGAGGTCGGCGGGGATGTTGTTGTCTTCCTTGTCACCACCTCCGCTGGTTACATAGCAGTATAAGCCACGATAGGGGATGTCGGGCACGTCGCCGCCAAGGTTCACCATCATGATGCCGTTGTCTTCGTATTCTTGGATGATGTAGTTACGCAGTTTCTCTGCATTGTCTTGTCCATTCATCGTGTTGAGGATGGTCTCAAGGTCGACGACACGGGTGCGGAGGCCACGAGCCTGATAGAAACTAACATATTCGTCAAACGAGGCGACATACTGCTGCTTGGTGACCACGAGGATGTCGTAGCCACCCACGGTACGACCTCTGTCGTTATAGGTCTGCAGCATCTCGGGGTTCTGGGCGAGGCGCTTGGCACGCTCGGCGTTGCCACTGTTGAGCCACAGCTTGCGGCTTTGGTCAGCCTTAGAGGCAGTCGTCGTGATGCGAACGGTGGCCTTGGTGGCATAACGCACTTCACCGGTGCCAGGCACATACTGCACGGGCGTGAAGGCCGAGAAGGCGAAGCCGATGCCGTTCAAGTATTGTGTACTGAGCTTGCCGTAGGCTTGGGCAGGGTAGACGTTCTTCGAGGCATAAATGGCCTCGTCCTTCTCAAACTGACGGCGCATGGGGTCGGAGTAGGTGCGTGCCGACTGATAAGGGAAGAGGTTGTGGTTGCCTTCCATCGTCTGGAAATCGGAGAGTTCCACTTCGATGCTGACGGCCTCGGTGCCTTGGGGCAGCATGAGGCTGACGCTCTGCCAGGGCAGCGACGGCTGTCCCGCAAGGGCGCTCTGCATGCAGTCCGTAAATTGGATTTGTTCGTAGCCTTGGATTTGGCTAATGCTCGGTTGACCGAAATAGTAGGTCTTTTCGATGGTCTGCGCCGAAGCGAACAGGCTGACCATCAAGCACATCATGATAAAACTAAGCTTTTTCATATCATTTAAATGTATTTGTTCTGATTATTTAGGTGCAAAAATACGCATATTTATAACATGAAGTTGGTGTTTTCAAAAAATACATCTATCTTTGCGGCAATAAAATCTCAAAATTATGAAAAAACACTTGGCACTGTTGCTGTTCCTGCTGGCTCCGGCGGTTTTGCTGGCGCAGGAAGAGGATTATGATTATGAAAAATACGAAAAGGCATACGATGAATTTATGGAAAGATATAAAAGCTCTGAGGAGGAAGCGTATTACCATGTTGACGAGGACAAAGAATGGGTTGTTGCTCCTTTTGTGCCTACGGACGCCGAAGATGTGAAAAGCTACAAGAACAAGTTCTTTGAATTCACGGAAATCGAGAATTTTACGCCTTACGATGAAAACCAACAATGGACTCCGTTTCAGGATTCATTGATCAAAGCCGGTCATTTTTTATGGTATGAGCCTCGTCAGTTTATTGGAGGCGTAGATAGGTGCGATATCTTGAAATATGAAAAGAAGGATAATGTCGTAGCGTTTGCCTATTGGCAAAACGAATTCCGGCAAGGTCGAGGGATTTGGATAGCTTATTCTATGGATGGGGGGAAGTCGTGGGCGCATTACCATTCTGGATTAATCCAAGAAAAGCCATTATTCGTCAAATGGTATTCTAAATATCCGCTGATAAAAAGCAATGGAGACTTGCAGATAGAGGCTTGTCTGATGAGGAAGGCTTCTGGACCTGGGTTGCATGGCTTTGTTGAGCATGAATTGGTTCAAGACGGTTTGTTGGTGACTTTTGAATTGGAGACTCTGGCCAAAGATTCTGATGGCGATGGCCTGACCGATATTATGGAGACAAGACTTCGAACCGATTTGAACAATCTTGACACTGATGGCGATGGCATCACGGATGATTTAGACATGAATCCTCGTTATAATCTTCCGAGAACCGAGAAAACCTTGATTTATGAGGCTGTCATCAACGATGATCTTCGCGCTCATCGTTTTTGGGATGAAGATTGTGAAATCATTCCGTTTTCTGAAATGCCTATTCCACATTACGTTACCGACACAACAAACACGATATTGGTTGTGACCGATGACCCTGATTTTTTGGCATGCCAACCTACTCAAGAAAGAATCATTTTCATGAGAACAGAGGAATTTGAGAACACAAAGGATACTTTTTTCGAGGAGAAGGAGAATGTGTCGTTCTCGCCTCTTTTCAAGGTGGATAATATGGAGGATGCCTATGTGTTTGGAGTGGGTGGAGCTTTTTGGAGCAACGATTATGTTGTTGAAAAGCAAAAGGATGGTTGGTGTATAAAGGTTACGATGAGTATTATTGAATGACAACAGCCCGCCTGAAATTCTTCAAGCGGGCTGTTTTTTGTGTTTGTCGTCATCGTTCTGTTTCGGCTTGTAGGGCTGTCACA
Source organism: Bacteroidales bacterium (assembly GCA_017508895.1). Next base: position 31,348 of record JAFWRA010000101.1, on the reverse strand, counting down.
CCGTGGCAGCCGCTGTGGGTTTCACCGATGCGGCTGCCGTAATACGACAGCCCTACAATCCGTAAAACGACAGCCCCACAAGGCCGCGTTTAACGCACCACAAATTTCCGCGTCTCGCCTGCAAACGTAATGAAATACATGCCCTTGGGCAGGTTCGAGACATTGATTTGTTGTGTTTGGCCGATGATTTGGCCCGTCAGAAGGGTTTGGCCCATCAGGTTGGTGATGCGATACGTTGGGGCCTTAGGGCTGTCACATTGTGGCAGCCGTACTGATATGACCAAAATGCCATTGGTCGGGTTAGGATAAACCGTAAAGGTCTCTGGGCCTGCCGAAGGGCCGTCTTCATTCACATCTAACACAACTTCGCTAGGCGGCAGCACGATGTTGTCGACCCACACGCAGTCCTGCCCGCCTGTGGCACCGCCATCTTTTTCGTAGCTCCAAGTGAGGTGATGGCTTCCTTCAGGAACCATGAAACTAATGTAAGTCCATCCGGTTTCGCCCGACCAACGGCCCATGCGTTCGCCATCGACATAAAACACCAGGAAGTCGTAACCCGTCTCGGTGGAGGTCCTCACATAGAAACTGATCTCGTTATCACAAGCGAAGTCATAGTCGAGACTCATGTCGGCATGGCTACTATGGCCCATCGGCATGCTATGGGCACAGTATTGGCCTAGGTAGGTTCCGTTGGTGACAATCTCCCAGCCACCTTCGCCCTCGAACTGCCAGTCGAACTGGCTGAAGTCACCCGTCTCGAAGTCTTCCATTTGACTGTCCACGTTGAGGAAATAGGAATCCGTGACGATGTAATTTCCTGAATAGGTGGCCAAAATGAGTTCAAAGGCTTGGGCGTTTCTAGCTTCTGCAATGCTTAGAGTGAAATCAACAGTGAAAGTGTCGTCAACAGCCAAGTCGCCAATGCTGAAGAAAGTCTGGTCGAAGATGATTTCGGGGGCGGAACAGAACACGCCAAAAACAGTGCTGGGGGCAAGGCTGTGGCCGGTGTTCTGGCCAATGAAATGCAGGGTGATAGTCTCGCCGCTGTCGGCATGGCCGTTGCTGTTGCCTTCTACTTCCTCCAAGATGGTAGCGATAGGCCCGAAGTCGGGGGCGTTGAGGGTCATATCGAATTGGCTCACCCAGGTCTCGTTGCCGTTGGTGCAAGCCAAGGTGAAGGTGACCACGGTTTGGTCGGGCACATCGTCGCTAACGGTGAAGGCAAAGGCATTGTCTAAGCTAACGTTAGCATAGGAGTCTACGGTTCCAACCGTAGCAGAACCTTGCGTAACAGTGATATACTGTGCATCGCAACTCAAGGTGGCGGTGACGTTGTTGGCTGAAAGGTTGCCAACATTGCGGAAGCCAACGTTAAGGCTTTGGCTTTCGTTGAAGTCCACCTGACCGTCGGGATCGTTGAGGGTGTAGCTGTCGAAAAGCACATGGGCACAATTGTCGTTGTCGAAATGCAATTCAAGGTGCTGCGGCCAACCATTCATGCCCGTGACATAGAGGTCGAGGACATCGTTGTTGTTGACGGCGGCAAAACAGAGTTCTGCCTCGCCATTGGCATCGGTGGAAGCCAAAGCAATCAGTTCATCCCCCTTGAAAAGTCGGCATTCGAAGTTGTAAACACCATTGCCATTTTCATCCTTCACCGTGACGGGGATGCGGTTGGTACCTACGGGAAGGGTAGTAGTGCACTCTATTTCGGGCGTGAAAGGCTCGTCGAACCAAGCACTGAGACCCACATCGCCCAAGGCATTGAGGGCATAGAAAGTCCAACGCAGTACGCCAATCTCGCCATCCATGGTGATGAAAGGTGAGGTCTGTATCTTACTTTCTTTCAAGGCTTCGCCGAGACCAGCCATACGTTCGTGGCAGTAAGCATCGATAAGCTCACGGTGGTAATGGTTAGAAGGGCCATCGCCTAACTGGTTATACCAGCCATAGCGCGAGTTGCCGATGGCGGCCACGGCGCCAGTTTCGTTCACGACCATGCGTTCCAAGATACAGTCGTCGGCAAAGTCGCCACAGATGCAACCTTGGCTCTTGAAGATGAAGTAATTGTGGTCAGTGCCATTGGCGCCATAGAATAGGCTCGGCGTGATGTCCCAGTTGCTCCAGCCCGACACATAACTCGTGTTGGCATGGCCGAAGTGGTTCACGAATTGTATACCATCGTTGATGGCAGCAGCCAGTTCGTCTGGGTCCCAACTGTGGGATGGCGTTTCATAGATACGCACAAAATCATAGTCTTCAGGGTATCCATATGTCGTATAGCCGTTGAAGTTGCACTCACCAACGAGGCGTTCGAGGTCGTTGCTGGCATATACGCCATCGCCGAGATGCTCTCCAGCCAGGATGGGTCTACGGAACTCGCCTAAGACAGGCGAAGTCATATAACTGAATGACTTGGAGAGTATAGTTTCCAATTGGTTGGCATTGGTGAAAGGCAGACGTGCGATGGACAATTCGGGCAATAGGTCGTCTTCTCCGATTTCGCCCCATTTGTTGTCGCCGTCGTCGTTGAGGGTACCGTCGAGGCAGGCGTAATAGCTGTCAGAAGGCACGTTGTCGTCGTAGCCTTCTTGGGCGTGACACCAAAGGCTGCGATAGGGGACCAAGTTGACATCGCCGCCAAGGAGTACCATGGAGATACCGTTTTTCTCGTATTCATCGATGATGTAGTTACGGATTTTTTCCTTGTTGTCGCGACCTTGCATTGCAGCGTAAATGTCTTGGGTGGTGGCAATACGGACACGGATGCCGCGACCAGCATAAAGGGCCACATAATCTGAGAAGTTCTCCACATAGTTTTGTGGTGTGATGAGGAGCATCTCGTATTCCGGCAAGGCACCGTCGCGGAGGGCATAGCTATCAAGCATCTCGGCATTTTGCGCCAAGCGGTTGATGCTGTTTCTCGTCTCGGGACGTAGCCAGAGTTTGCGGCTGTGATCGGCACGAGAGGCTTTATATTCCACTTTGACCGTTACGGTTTGGGCATAACTGACCTGACCTGAGGCAGGTTTGTATTTCACAGGCGTAAAGCCTCCGAAGGCAAACGAGACGCCATTGAGCACCTGCGTACTGACCGTGTTGAACTCTTTGTTGGGATAGGCTTCGTTGGAACGGTATAATGCCTCGTTTTTCTCAAAAGCCATCGGGCTGTCATCCGAAATGGGGCGCGACCTTTGCGCAGGGATGAGGTTATATTGGCCTTCCAGTTCCACAAAGTCGCTCAAAACCACATGGATGGCGATGGCTTCGGTGTTGGGCGGCAACATGAGGCTTATGCTTTGCCAAGGTAGTTGTGGCTCGCCGACGGTGCCGTTTTGGATGGATTGCTCAAACGAAAGCGTCTGGTATTCACCGACTTGTTGAAAGGTGGGCATTCCGAAATGATAAGTGTGTGTGATGTTTTGCGCCGAGACTATGATGCCAGCGGCAAGCAATAATAAGGTTAAAGAAAGCTTTTTCATATAGATTATCGATATTGAACCGCAAAAGTAAGTAGAAATTCGGAAAAAGGGGAGGGCTTTGCCTTAAAATCTCATTCTTTAGGATTGCCCAACACATCATGCACTTCCCAAGATTGCGCTTTCATTTTGCAGGTGGCCGTGCGGCGGATGTCAGAAACGGAGGACCCAAACAATACTTCACAGGTGCCTGCAGCGGTCTCCCAAGCCGAATGTTCCTCGTTGAAGGAAGCCAGTTCGTAGGTACTGACCTTCATCGTCAAGGTCTCGGACTCGCCTGGTGCCAATAGTTTGGTTTTGGCAAAGGCCTTCAACTCGCGGGAGGGTTTATCAAGACCTCCTGTTGGAGCGGCCACATAGAGCTCAACCACCTCGCGCCCAGCTACTTTGCCCACGTTGGTTACCGTAATTGTGGCAGCAAAACCATCCTTGTCGGCTTTAACCTTGGGCTTGGAATAACTGAATGTGGTATAGCTCAAGCCATAGCCGAAGGGGTAGGAAACCTCCACATTGTTGGTCTGGAAATAGCGATAACCCACCCAGATGCCTTCGGCATAGTCGGTGTAGTCGACATTTGGGCGTTCGCCTTTTCTGCCTTTGGTCATGTCCCAATAATAGGGGAAGTTTTGAGATGAAAGCATGTCCATATAGTTGATAGGGAAGGTCATGGGGAGCTTGCCTGAAGGATTCACTTTGCCTTTCAAAATGTCGGCCACGGCATGGGCGCCTTCTTGTCCAGGTGCCCAAGGCAACACGATGGCATCGACCAGATGTTTCCAAGATGCGGTCTCAATGACGCCGACGATGTTGAGCACCACGACGACTTTCTTTCCCGCTTTATGATAGCTCATGCTGATGTTTTGAAACAGCTCTCGCTCGATGGAGGTAAGTTCGAAGTCATCTTTCACGGCACGGTCGGCTCCTTCGCCTGCGATTCTTCCCAAGACCACTACGGCCACATCGTTGTCTTTGGCCTGACGTTCAATGGCTTTCACAGAAACTATTGGCTCGGGGCGGTGCCGTTTGTCGATGGCACTGCCTTCCATTTTTTCCGTTGCTGACTGTGTTGCATAGCACGTGCGGTAAAATTCGGCCAGGTTTTCATCCAAGGTAAAGCCCGCTTCGGTCATGGCTTCCTGCATATTGACGATGTGTTTCGTGTTGACCTCGCCCGACCCTGTCCCGATGCCAAAGAAGTCAACAGAGGTGATGCCATAGAGTGCAACTTTTTCGCTGCCTTTCAGCGGCAAAGTGTTGCATTCATTGCGCAGCAGAATGATGGATTCCTCGGCAGCTTTACGCGCCACAACCGCATGAGCCTTCAAATCGGGCTTGTTGGAGAATTTGTAGCCCTTGAAATGCGGGGTCTTGACAATGTATTGCAGCATCCGACGCACATTGCGGTCAAGTTCCTCTTGGTTGATGGTGCCCTCGTTGACGGCAGCCAAAAGGCGGTCAATCTCTACTTGTCGGCCAGATTCCATCAAGTCGTTGCCTGCTTTTGCGGATTTCACTGTTCCGTCTTTGACACCCCAGTCGGTCATCACGATGCCGTTGAAGCCCCACTCGTCGCGGAGGACAGTGGTCAACAGGCCGTGTTTCTGTTGGGTGTATTCGCCGTTAAGCTTGTTGTACGACGACATCACCGTCCAAGGCTTGCCTTCCTTGACCGCAATCTCGAAATTCTTCAGATAAAGCTCCCTCAAGGTGCGGTTGCTTATACGAGCATCATTTTCCAAACGATTGGTCTCCTGATTGTTGGCCGCGAAATGCTTCACTGAAGTACCAACACCGTTCTTTTGTACACCGCGCACGTAAGCCGCAGCCATCTTGCCCGAAAGCAACGGGTCTTCGGAATAGTACTCGAAGTTACGGCCACAAAGTGGGTTACGGTGAAGATTCATACCTGGGGCGAGGAGCACGTCGACGCCATATTCCAGCACTTCATTGCCCATGGCAGTGGTTACGGTTTCAACGAGTTCAGGGTCCCATGAGCTGGCGAGGAGCGTGCTGGTGGGGAAACCCGTGCAATAGAAGGTTTGGTCGGTGCCTTCACGCTTAGGCTGGATGCGGAGGCCGGCAGGACCATCGGCAAGCACTGTCATCGGGATGCCGAGGCGCTCGATTTCACGGGTATAGCCTGCGGCACCAGGCACCAACGAGCCTGGACCACCCACCAAAAGGGTGACTTTTTCCTCGTTGGTCATGGCTTTTAGGATTTCTTCGATGTTGTCCTCACGAAGTACGAGATTATTTTGGGCCGAAGCAGTGGTAGCCAATGCCATTCCGCACATTAGGCTAAGGATAAGGATGATGTTCTTTTTGTTCATGGTTTAGAGTATTTATTATAGCATTAGTCTGATAATTTTGTATAATAGCTATGGTCAAAGAATTTAAAAAAATCTTTATGTGTCATTTTAAGATTTTCATCTGGTATTTCTGGATTAAATAAATATACGTACTTGTTATCTGCTTTTGTTGCAGTATAAGCATGATATTTCTGAAAAGCATAATGATTTATTTTATAAGTATTATGACTCGCTACAACTGTTGAGTAGTTGCCGGATTTAATTTGTTCTATTGTTTTCTTATTTGGTCGGATATCATAATCTAATGATTTACCAAATAGTATGTAATAAGGGGTACTTAAATTGTGCATTCCATGGTACATGTTATAATCAGAAAGATGAATATGTGCACCGCTAAATCTGTTTTTTATTGTCTCTAATAAATTGGCATAATCTCCAGTTTCATTTAGGTACCTTCTGATTGCAATCTCTATTGCCCTCATATCCAAATCACCTTGGGCAAGTTCGTTTGCCCCTTCAAGTTCTTCTTTGGATATTGTATATTCTCGCTGAACTCCTTTAAGTTTAACTGTTACATTTCCCTTTTTGTCTATAGACATTATATCATCAAGCATTTCTTGCCCTTTTGGAGTTGCACTTAGAGATTTTACAGCCGCAATGAGCCAGCAATCGCCTAAATAATCTCCTTGTTTGAATTCTTGATCAATCTTACCGTTTGCCGGATATACAGTATTTTCCTTCCATTTTGTCTGTTTGCATCTGTCTGTTAAATATCTCATATCTCGGTCTATAAGTTTAGAATTCATTCTGCCGAATTTATTTTTTTCGTATTCTATATGCCCGTCTATAGATTTATCAATATCATCTGCATAGACACCAGCTTGTTTCATAGCTTGCATGTACATGTCCTTTATATGTTTAACAGCATTTGCTCTTACTTCACTTGATAAGAATACATTACGCATTATAGCTTTAAAAATAGATTTGCCGTATGTATTCTTATACATATTTACAACAGGGATTACATTATCTACATTAATTTTTTCTGTAAATTTTTTTAGGTTCTCTGAATCACAAAACAAACCACAACTGTCATGAATTTCATCAACTACTCTCCTTGGATTAACTGTTTGTTTTGTTGTGGCTGTAGTAGTGCTATCGTTATTTGTGTCTTTTTGCCAAATGCTTGTATCACAATCCTTTTTCTCCAGGGTATCCCCAGCTTTTTTATAAGGATTATAAATAGTATCCTGTAAATAATAACTGCTGTCGATTGATATAGCCATGGTTTCGCCCACGCTTTTTATTCTGCCTGAGACGGTTTGCGTACAGGAGAACAAGCCGCAAACGAGGCAAAACAAAACGATGATGATTGGTTTTTTCATGGCAAACAGTCATTTGAGTTGGTTAGCCTGTGATTTAGGCTCTCTTCGGGTGTCCCAAACGGCTGCAATGCGTATAATGTCGCCTTTGATATAATAAACCAACTTGTTCAGATTTTGCAGCCTTTTTTGACCATGACACTTTCATGCCGATTCCAATTGCAATAAAGATTCCTCACACATCTTTAGCACTTCTTCCGTGCTGTAGCATTTCCCTGCTTCAAAATCGCGTTCAGATTCTTCAAGCATGGCATCGATTTCTTGCATGGTATAGGGTGGCATGGAGTTTTCCATTTGTTTTGCATGTTCAATCAAATGCTCACCAACCCACTTCATGTTGCTGGGAGTAAGGATTCCATAGAGAAACTCTAATAGATTTGATAAAGTCGTAGTGCTCATTTTTGAATTATTTGATGGCAAAAATATAAAATTTAGCTAGATTAACAGATACTTTTTATAATTTTGCTCTTTAAATCAGAAGAAAAATGAACAAAATCAGAGCCACCGTAGTAGGTTACGGCAATGTGGGTCGTTTCGCACTCGAAGCTTTGGAAGCCGCCCCCGACTTCGAAGTGGCGGGCATCGTCCGTCGCAATGCTAACAAAACTATTGAACTCTCTCAATACGAGGTTGTTAAAGACATCAAGGAACTGAAAGACGTGGATGTGGCCATCTTGGCTTGCCCTACGCGCAGCTGTCCCGAATACGCCAAACAAATCCTGCCTTTGGGTATCAATACTGTGGATTCCTTCGATATCCATACTTCCATCGTTGACTATCGCCGTGAATTGATGCCTATTAATAAGGAAACGAAAACCGTCAGCGTCATTGCAGCTGGCTGGGACCCGGGTTCGGATTCCATCGTCCGCACTTTGATGCAAAGCCTTGCGCCTAAAGGCTTGTCATACACTAACTTCGGCCCCGGTATGTCGATGGGACACAGCGTTTGCGTGCGCTCCAAAAAAGGTGTGAAGAATGCCTTATCAGTAACCATTCCTTTGGGCGAAGGCATCCATCGTCGCATGGTATATGTGGAACTTGAAGATGGCGCGACTTTGGAACAAGTGACCAAAGACATCAAGGCAGACCCTTATTTCGCGAATGACGAAACTCATGTGTTTGCAGTGGATAGTGTGGATGCGGTGCGCGACATGGGCCATGGCGTGAACCTTGTGCGCAAGGGCGTTTCGGGCAAGACTGCCAACCAACGCATGGAGTTTAACATGAGCATCAACAACCCCGCTTTGACGGGTCAGGTGCTGGTCAACGTGGCCCGCGCCACAATGCGCCTACAACCAGGATGCTACACGATGGTGGAGATTCCTGTGATTGACATGCTGCCCGGCAATCGCGAGGAACTGATTGCTCATTTAGTGTGACTTATGGGATTTGCTTCGCAAAGAAATCTATTAAAATCATAGAAAGATCAATTGAAAATCAAATGAATAAGAATAGGATTTTGAAAGATTTTAAAAGTAGATTTTGGAAAGATTTCTACACGAAGTGTATTCCATTCTTGCTTTTATTGGTGTCGTTTTCCTGCGCCAAAAAGCAAGATAAAGTAGAAGCATTGCTGTTGCAGATGACCCTCGAGGAGAAATGCGGCCAGCTGACTTGTCCCATTGGCTTCAATTTCTACGGCAAGGATGGCGATTCCCTGTGGCTTGCCGACGATTTCATTGGCATGATGGACACGATGCCGCTTGGTTCCTGCTGGGCCGTGCTTCGTGCCGATCCTTGGTCAAGGAAAACGGTGGAAACGGGACTGCATCCACGTGAGTCGGCAAGGTTGCTGAACAAAATGCAGCGTTATGCAGTTGAAAACACGCGGCTTGGCATCCCGATACTGTTTTGCGAGGAAACGCCCCATGGCCACATGGCAGTAGGCACTACTGTTTTCCCGACAGGTATCGGCCAAGCCAGTACTTGGAATCCTGCCTTGCTAGAACAGATGGGAGAAGTGATGGGGAAGGAGGTGCGGCTTCAAGGCGCACAAATCGGCTATGGCCCCGTCCTCGATATCGCCCGCGACCCGCGTTGGTCAAGGGTGGAGGAAACCATGGGCGAAGACCCATATCTTTCTGGCGTTTTAGGTGCAGCGGTAGTGAAAGGAATGCAGAAAAACGTTTGCGCCACCTTGAAGCATTTAGCCGCCTACGGTATCCCGCAAGGCGGACACAATGCCGCCACTGCAGAAGTGGGCCAAAACCGCTTAATGACAGATTATCTACCTTCTTTTGAGAAAGCGATTTGCGAAGGCAGTGCCAAGACCGTAATGACATCCTACAACACCATCGACGGTGTGCCATGCTCGGCGAATCAATGGCTACTTCAAGAGGTTTTGCGCAATTCGTGGAACTTCAAAGGCGTCGTTTTCTCCGACCTCAATGCCGTCAACGCCATTTATGCCACGCAGCATGTGGCCGCCGACCCAGCCGAAGCCGCTGCCATGGCTTTGAAAGCGGGTGTCGATATTGACTTGGGCGGTTACAACTATGGTGGCTTCTTGAAAGAGGCCTTGCAGCGAGGTCTCGTCACCGAAGCCGACATCGACCGTGCCGTGCGTCATGTCCTTCAACTGAAATTCGATTTGGGATTGTTTGAAAACCCATACGTTGACGAGGCTTTGGCAGAGGCAGAAGTGGGCGCAATAGAAAACGCCCAATTGGCCAAGCAGGTAGCTTTGGAATCCACCGTTTTGCTGAAAAACGACGGCATTTTGCCCTTTGACGATAATATTAAAAAGGTGGCTGTCATTGGACCGAATGCGGACAATATGTACAACCAACTTGGTGACTACACCGCACCTCAAGACCCTGATCTCATCGTGACCATGCTCGAAGGCATCCGCGAAAAAGGCAGGGCAGAGGTGACCTACGCCAAAGGTTGTGCCATACGCGATGAGAACGATGCCAACATTGACGAAGCAGTGAAAATCGCCAAGGCAGCTGATGTTGTGGTGCTTGTGGTCGGTGGCTCATCTGCACGCGATTTCAAGACAAGCTACGAAGAAACAGGTGCAGCTATCGTCAATGAATCCATTTCCGACATGGACTGTGGCGAAGGTTACGACCGCTCCACTTTGAAGCTTTTGGGCAAGCAGGAGGAACTGATGCAAGCCATCTTCGCCACGGGAAAGCCCGTCGTGACGGTTTACATCCAAGGCCGTCCTTTGGACATGAACATCGCAGCCGAAAAATCCAATGCTTTATTGACGTTATGGTATCCCGGCATGGAAGGCGGTTCCGCCTTGGCCGACATCCTTTGGGGCGAATACAACCCTGCTGGCCGTCTGCCTATCTCCGTGCCACGCTCGGTGGGACAAATACCCGTTTATTATTCCCAACCGCAAACAGGAGATTATGTGGAGGAATCTGCCAAGCCACTTTATCCGTTTGGCTACGGCCTGAGTTATACCCAATTTGAATACAGCGACCTGCAAGTTGAACAAGTTAAGGCCATGTCATTCCAGCCAAGGGATGTGCGGCTGCGGGAATCTATGGCCGACACTATAGTAAGAGTCTCTTGCCAAGTCAAAAACATTGGTCTATGTGATGGCGACGAAGTCGTCCAACTCTATGTCCGCGACGAAGTGGCCAGTATCGCCCCAGCCTCAAAATTGCTGAAAGGCTTCAAAAGGATGCATATTAATAAAGGTGAAACCCAACAGGTCGCTTTCTACCTCACTGAACGCGATTTGGCGGTGTATTCAGCTGAAAAAGGCTGGCATTTGGAGCCAGGCGATTTTACAATTATGATAGGTGGAAGCTCTGAAAATATTGTGCTTTCCAGTAGTTTCAAACTGAAGTAATCAGCTAACTTTTACATTTACAATCCCGTTCCTGTCGCAGCGCACCACGATGCGCTTGTACTCGGTTTTGCCATCATAAACGCATTGGATGACGAAAGTAATATGGTAAACTTTCTTGCCTTCGATGGGTTTGTATTCTTCGTCCTCCCAAGTGCCCGAGAGCGGGAAACTCGGGTTGTCCATCTTGCGCGTATATTCCGTGATGTTGTAACGAAGGATGTCGTTGATGCCCCTGAGTGGATAAGGGCTGGCCTTGGCCAATTCGGCAGGCCAAAGCTGGACTTTCTTGCGGTAAAGTAACACCTTTTCGTCCTTGCCGCTCACTTCGGTGAAGAGAGGATTACGGCTGCGTAGCTTCATCACCTCGGGCAGTATCTTGTCGCTGTCGATGAAGTCGACACTGTCCTTGCTCCAGCCAATGTATCTTTCTTTGACGCGGAAGTCAGTGCGGGTGTCGAACACTTTGTTGCTGACACGACGTGCGAAAATAAGGCGCAGCCAATCTTTCAGCCTGTCCTTAAACATATAGCTGATTACCAATGCGATAAGGAAAGGGAGAGTAAAGTTGCCGTATCGTTGCTGGAAGAAAAACGACGACAAAGTGGCCACCACCATGGCTGCACCTGCAGCAAGGCTATAGAGGATTTGTTCTACCAAAAAGGTGTTCTTTCGCTTGGTGGCGTTAAGGTAAAGGTCGCTCTCGGTGAATTTTTTCAGCAGGCTGGCGCGGAAGACGAAGTCTTCGTTGCCCTTGGGTTCGTCCACTTTTACGCAGAGGTAGCCCTGTTTTTCCCTATAAGCCCTTTCTTCAAAAAGCACTTCTTTGAACCGTGCTTCAAGTTGCTGATACTCATTGGGATGCTTCAGCCGAATGTTGTCACGGAGTCGGTAGGCATATTTCTCTAAGACATTGCTCAAAAACTCATCGCCATAGGCAAATACTTGTCTTATCCTATCCGAAGCGTTTTTTTCATCCAGCTGACCTAGAAGATGTCGATAGCGTCCTAATATCTTGCAGCCGTCTATCAAATATTGTTGGCACTGTTCCCGACGGTCGGGCATGTCTGCCTCATGGGTGAGGACAAAGCAGCCATCGCGAAAGGCGCTCTTTGCAATGGCACAATACATCCGGATGGCATGTGTGAGGTCTTGCGTGTCATCGGGAGCGATGTCCAGGTCGTTGAAGTTGGTGATGAGCGCTTGGTTGGGAAGCAATTGCTCGTCGTTAGCCAATTCGTGCAGACTATAGGAAGGGGTGATAAGGCGCACCCCCGACTTAAGGTCGCGGTAGAAGTCGTCTTTGCTGTACTTGGCCGAGTTGATATCGAGGCTGTTAGGGACAAAAATCCACGTGTTCATCACATAGTCGGCGTATTTCGTTGGACGTTCCGCTTGATGTGTGTTGAACCCTACCTTGAACTCCAAGGTGAACTTGTCGTGGACTTTTGTCTCTAAGTCAATCATTGTTGTGCGTTTCTGTATTGTTCGTCAAGATTGAAGCCTTCTGGATGCTTGGCTTTGATGTCCTTGTAGTAGTCCCAAATCTCGGCCAAGTCTTTGTCGTAATCGCCAGTGGGATAGAAAATTCGCTCAATGCCGCAATACCGTTTCTTGTAGTCGATGAAGCCAAGGACGATGGGTACATTGGCACCTTGAGCGATGACATAGAAGCCTTTTTTCCAATGCTTTACGGCTTTTCGGGTGCCTTCAGGACAAATCACGAGTTGCGTGTCTTTGTTTTGGCTGAACATCTCGACCATCTGCTCCACGAGGTGGTTCTGATGACCGCGATTGACCGGAATGCCGCCGACTTTCTTCAAAAGCCAGCTAATGCCAGGCTTGAAGAACTCTTGCTTGATCATCACCTTGAACTTGATGTCGTAGTACCAATAGTAGGCCAAGCCGACAAAGAAATCCTCGATGGCGGTATGCGGTGCCATGATGCAGACGGCATTGCCAAGGTCCTTTGGGGCCTCGTTGACGGTCTTCCAACCGCCGAGTTTGAGTCCTAATTTTCCGATAGATTTTTTAATACTCATGATCAAATGACTTTCCAACTATCAATCCAGATTCTTCTGGTACTTGAGGTTGGTTTTCCGCTGCAAAAATAATAATTAAGGGAATAAATTTGACACAAATGACATACTGTTTTCCCTATTTTTGACAAAGTAATCTGATTTTTCCTAACTTTGCCCGATGTATATAAGGCATCAGCAGTCAGCTATCATCCTTGCCACCAGCAGGCTGAAAGCTGAAAGCTGACAGCCAATCTTTGAATCTTTAAATCTTTAAATCTTAAATCCTTAAATCTCAATCATCATGAAAAAAAGTATCCTTAAATCAATGCTGTTGGCACTCCTCTTTGTGGTTGCAGTGCCTTGTGTGAACGCTCAAGTTGCCCATATCGGCGACATCCTCTGCGAGGGCAACCAAGTGGTAAGCCCCGCCAATTTCAATGCCAATACCCACACACCCATGGGCGTGGTCTTCTATGTCGATAACACCGGAAAGCATGGCTGGGCCATCGACTTGCAGGACGCGGGTAGTTTTGCATGGGGAACATATAGTTATGATACCCCATTGACTAACTATCCTACTGATAGGTTGGCCATCTATGACCTCAACGGCTACCTTAACACTCAGATAATCCTTGCGACTTTCAGTAACGACACTACCTATGGTGAAGACTATCAGGCTTTCTATGCCGTGGATTTCGAGAACGGTTGGTATCTGCCGGCTATAGGGCAGCTTAACTATCTCTACGGCAACCTTATCGAGGTGAACGCTGGTCTTTACGTGGCAGGTGGAGTTCCCTTTGAAACGGGTACCAGTTGGCGCTATTGGTCGTCCACTGAGCATGGTTCCCAAGGTGCTTGGTTCTTGCAAGCTTCTGGTTTATTGTTTGGTGATGGTGGCTATGGCGACCCACGTAAGCCTAGCACTTACCGTGTCCGTGCTGCACGCAATTTTTCCATAGGCCAATAAAACCTTTGCGTTATGAAAGCAAGAGACAAAATCATGAAATGGCTGTTGCTGTGCGTGGCAATAGTGCTTTGGGGCGGAATGGCCCATGCCGCCGAGCTTCCCAGCACACCGGCCGATACCTGTCGCATCTTAGCCTTTTGCAATCCGCCAGAGGCAGGCACCATTACGGGCAGCTTGTCAGGCGACTATGCCATAGGCACTGTGCTGACCTTCACAGCCGAGGCCAACCCAGGCTATTACTTTAGCAATTGGACCAATGGTTTTGGTGATGTGGTGAGTGTTTCCAAGACGTATACTCATATCGTCACCTATCATTGCATATTGATTGCTAATTTCACCAATCATCCGGGCATCGGTAATCTGGTCACCAATGCCGACGGCAGCCAAGGCGTGTTGTTCCACGTCAATCCCGAAGGCACCGAAGGTTGGATGGTGGCTTTAAACGATGCTTCCACATCCTGCCAGTGGGGTGACAATTCCAATGTATTAGCCTTGCATGAGATGCCTTTCCAGCTTCCCATCGCCTTGGAAGACCAGTCGGGCTATCTAAACACGAGTATTCTCAGGAATTTGCAAGACCCTGCAAATGGTTATGCGGCCAGTGTGGTGGATTTCGATAATGGCTGGTATCTGCCCTCCGTGGGCCAGTTGCGCAAGCTCTATTCGGCCTTGCCTTTCATCGAGACGGCCATTACGGATGCGGGCGGCACAACGCTAAGCGAAAACGATTATTGGGCCAGCTCGGAGTATTCGTCCGGTCAAGCATTCAGCGTCAAGTTCGCTTTGAATGCCTCCAACAAAGGTGGTAGTTGTCGCGTCAGGGCTATCCGCAATTATGTGATGGCGGGAAACAATGTTGTCCTAGTGGCTTCCAACAACAACAGTTATGGAACGGCCACGGTGTCGGGCAATGGAACCTTTACCAATGGCCAACTCGTGACTGTGACGGCCACGCCCAATGCGGGTTACGCCTTCGACCACTGGTCGGAAGACGGTGTGGCGGTTTCGTATGACGCGCAATACCAGTTCACCTTCACGCGCAGCCGTTCTTTGGTGGCCCATTTTGCCTTGAAAGGCAGTGTGGGCAGCATCATTTCCAACCCCGACGGCAGCAAGGGTGTGGTGTTCTGGCAAAGTCCCGATGGCACCGAAGGCTTGATGGTCGCTTTGGAGGATGTCTCCGAAGGCTGTGCTTGGGGAGAGAATGTCAATGCACTTACCTTGGTGAATAAACCATACGATCTTCCCATCGCTTTAGAAGATGTTTCGGGCAATACCAACACGCGCTGCATCCGTAACCATCAGGGCACCGATAACGGCTATGCTGCCTCTGTAGTCGATTTCGAGCATGGCTGGTATCTGCCTTCGGTGGGCGAGTTACGCAAGCTGTATGCAGCCCTGCCTTTGATTGAGGACGCGTTGGCCATTGCAGGCGGCGTTACCCTTACTACCGACACCTATTGGAGTAGCACGGAATACAATAATGGCACAGCCGCCACTGCAACCTTCGCTCTAAGTAATGCTTACAAAGCAGGTTCAGGCCGCGTGAGAGCAATCAGGCATTTCTCAACCTTGGGGCCCAATGCCATTGCAGTTAGGGCCAACGATGCCGCTTGTGGGACTGTGAGCGGTGGCTCAAGCAACTTGGCCTACAACCAATCGATCACGGTGACGGCCACGCCTAACGAAGGCTACATCTTCAACTATTGGACTGAGAACGGGATGATTGTTTCGTATAACGCGCAATACCAGTTCCCCTTCTCGCGTAGCCGTTCCTTGGTGGCCCATTTCGTGGTGCCGGGCAGCGTGGGCAGCGTGGTCAACAATGCCGACGGCAGCCGCAGTGTGGTGTTCTGGCAAAGTCCCGACGGCACCGAAGGCTTGATGGTCGCCATGGAGGATGCTTCCGAGAGCTGTGCATGGGGCCAGAATGTCAATGCACTTACCTTAATTAATAAACCCTTCAACCTTCCCATTGCCTTGGAGGATGTGTCGGGCAACACCAACACGCGCTGCATCCGCAACCATCAGGGCACGGAGAACGAATATGCCGCTTCCATCGTCGATTTCGAGCATGGCTGGTATCTGCCCTCGGTAGGCGAGTTGCGCAAACTCTATGCAGCCCTGCCGCAGATTGAGCCTGTGCTCCTCAATGCGGGCGGTGTGATGCTCACCGAAAACACCTATTGGAGTAGCACGGAATACACCGATGGCACAGCCGCCACTGCAACCTTTGCGATAAGCAATGCTAACAAGGGAGATGCAGGTCGTGTGAGAGCCATCAGGCATTTCTCGACGGCTGGAGTCAACGCCATTGCGGTCAAGGCCAACGATGCCACATTGGGCACTGTGAGTGGCTCGAGCAACTACAACAACGGCCAAACCGTTACGGTGACGGCCACGCCCAACGAAGGCTACACCTTCAACTACTGGACGGAGAACGGAATGATTGTCTCGTTTGACGCGAATTATGCGTTCCCCTTCACGCGCAGCCGTTCTTTGGTGGCCAATTTCGTCTTGGAGAACAGCGTCGGCAGCGTCATCACCAATGAAGACGGTAGTCGTGGCGTGATTTTCCACAGGGATCCAACGGGTATTGGCGGTTGGATGGTGGCTTTGGAAGACGCCTCTGCAGGATGTATGTGGAACAACAATTTTGATGTTCCCGAGTTGGAAAACTTGAATCCGTCCTTCACCGTAAATCTGCTTTCCGACATGGATGGCATCCACAACAACCGCATCCTTCGTAATGCTTTTGAAGCCAATCCTGAATATGCGGTCAACCAAACGGATTATGAAAACGGGTGGTATTTGCCCACGGCTGGACAACTGCGCAAGCTTTATGCTGTCATGCCGCAAATTGAGCCTGTCATCTTGAATGCAGGCGGCGTGATGCTGACAGAAAATTCCTATTGGAGCAGCACGGAGCGCACTGCAGGTCAGGCTTGGACACCTGCCTTCGAATTCAGTGCATCCAACAAGGGTGGCAGTTGCCGTGTCCGTGCCATCCGCAACTACCTCATACCTGAAGTGGAGCCAGGGAAACACATCTTTGTCGGCACCAACGGCACTTTGTTGTGGAGTGACCCGAACAACTGGATTAATCCGTCGAAGAACTTGATGGATAATGATGATGACGTGATTATTGCCACAAGATGCGTTGTTGATGTCGATGCCTCGGTCAGGTCGCTGACGATGGCTGCTGGTAGCACTATCAGCGTGGATGAAGGCAAGATTTTGGCCGCAACGGAAAGCATCTCCAACACTTACGAGAGCCGCATCAACCTTGGCGAAGGCGCACAATTGATGAATCCCACTGAAAACACCTGGTTTGCCTTAAAGAAAAGCATTTTAGGTTATGTCAACAACGATGGTGGCGGTTGGTACACCATTGCTTCGCCTGCCGTTGCTGGCATGGGCGTTGAGACTTTTGCCCAAGGTAATTACGACTTGTATTACTATGACGAGCCGACTTCCTACTGGATAAACCAGAAAATGGATGATGGCGGTTTTGACAAACTCAATTTGGGGCAAGGGTATCTGTATGCCAATGCTGCGCCGCAACTGTTTACCTTTGAGGGTCAGGCCAAGGCTTCACTTACCGAGTTCAGCAAGCCCATTACCTGTACGGCATCTGCTTATCCATTGCAAGGCTTTAACCTCGTTGGTAATCCTTACACGAACAACATCAATGTCTACAACCTGAAGGTGAATAATGTTTCTCTGACATCGTATTACAAACTTCAGAACGATACAGCCTTTGTGGTTTATACCAACGAGCCGATTCTTCCTGCGGAAGGCTTCTTTGTGAGAAGCGTGGCAGGCGACTTGAATTTCAATGCAGCGGCGAAAGACGTAGCACACAACGCTTACGTTCGTCTTGTTTTGAATGAAGCTGACAAGATGCTTGACCGTGCTTATCTGAAGATGACCGAAGGGGATGGTTTGGGCAAGATGGAAAAGGGTAGACCAACTGCTTCATTGTATTTCCGACAGGATGATAGGGAATATGCCATCGCGGTTAGAAAGGATGGAATTGCTGAATACCAGATTGGTTTCCAGACCATTTATAATGGTACGTTCACCATTACCGCAGATTTGTTGGATGCAGAATGTGGTTATCTACATCTTATTGACCAACTCACAGGCAAAGACATCGACTTGTTGTTCACGCCATCCTATACCTTTGAGGCGAAGACAACAGACAATGCCAATCGCTTCAAACTGGTGCTTTCCAATACTGAGGACGCCAATGGCAATGAGAAATAGAAGTTGACATTTGGCGCATAAAAAACAGCCGACGGAATTTGTCCCGTCGGCTGTTTTCGTGTGTTTGGGTTGGTGTTGTTACCAAATCACGGCTCTCTCTTCAGGAGCGATATACATATTGGTTCCTTCGGGAATGTCGAAAGCCTCATAGAAGTGCGGCATTGAGCCGAGGGTACGGTTGACGCGGGCTTCGGCAGGTGAGTGCACGTCGGTCTTCACTTGGCGTTCGATGTACTTGTCGCGCGAGTTGTTGCGCCAAATGGTGCCATAGCTGATGAAGAAACGCTGGGCAGGCGTGTAGCCGTCGATGCTTTGGTTGACCTTAGCCTCATCGGTCATCTGGTAGGCATCCCATGCCACATTAAGACCACCGAGGTCAGCGATGTTCTCGCCGAGGGTGAGTTGACCGTTGATTTGATAGCCTCTCACATTGAATTCGTCGAAGAGCTTCACCAGTTGTTGGGTGCGTTCGGCAAACTTGGCGGCATCTTCTTCGGTCCACCAGTTGTTGAGGTTGCCCTTCTCGTCGTACTTGCAGCCTTGGTCATCGAAGCCATGGGTCATCTCGTGACCGATCACCACACCGATGCCACCGTAGTTGACGGCGTCGTCAGCATCCATGTTGAAGAAGGGAGGTTGAAGGATGGCGGCGGGGAACACGATTTCGTTCATCTCAGGGCTGTAGTAGGCATTAACAGTCTGCGGGGTCATGAACCATTCTTCCTTGTCAACGGGCTTGCCGATTTTGGCCATTTCCCTCTCGTTCTCGAAACGGATGGCGCGGTGCACATTTTCGAAATACGAATCAGGCGTGACTTCATACTTGCTGTAGTCCTTCCACTTGTCGGGATAACCGATTTTCACGTTGAAGGCATCGAGCTTGACGAGAGCCTTGGCTTTTGTTTCTTCGCTCATCCAATCGAGGTTCTTGATGCGTTCACCCAAGGCGATACGAAGGTTGCCAACGAGGTTCAGCATGCGCTCTTTGGCCTCGGCAGGGAAGTGCTTTTCCACATAAAGTTGACCGATGGCTTCGCCCAGACAACCCGAAGTGGCGTCAAGGATGCGGCGCCAACGGGGTTGCTGCACTTCCTGACCGTAGAGGTAGTTGCCATAGAAGCTGAAGTTCTCAGCATCGAGGTCGCTGCTCAACATAGAAGCACTGCCGTGGATGACCTTCCAACGCAGGTAGTCCTTAAGGGTATTGAGGTCGGTGTTGAGGATGATTTTGTCCATAGCGGCCATGAAGTCAGGCATACCCACGTTAAGGCTTTCGATCATCGGGGCACCAGCGTTCTTGAAATAGGTGTTCCAGTCAAAGTTGGGCGTCGTCTTCTGTAATTCGACAAGCGTCCTCATGTTGTAGGTCTTGTCGGGGTCACGGCGTTCCACGCGAGTCATCGAGTTTTTAGCCAGCTGGGTCTCAAGGGCAAGGATACGTTTGGCTTTGTCGGCAGCAGCTTCTGGCTCGGTGCCGGTGAGTTCAAACATCTTGGCGACATGTTCGACGTATTTGTCGCGCATCTCTTGTGATTCTTCAACAAGATAGTCGTCGCGGTCGGTCAGGCTCAAGCCACCTTGATAGAGGTGCATGATGACCATTTCGGCATTCTTCGGGTCGGGGCTACCGCCTGCTCCAAAGAAGCCGCCGATGCCTTCGCTGTGGAGCTTGCCTAAAAGCTCAGCCAGTTGGGCTTTGTCATTGAGGTTGTCGATCATCTCGAAATAAGGCTTCAGCTCGCTGTAGCCGCGCTCGTCGATAGCGACTGTGTCCATGCCCGCATTGTAGAAGTCACGGATTTTCTGTGCCACACTACCTTGTTGTGCGGTGGTGTCTTGTGAGACCTCATCGATGATGTCTTGGATGAGTAGTTCGTTGTGTTGGTCGATTTCCGTGAAGGCTCCGTAGGTGGAGTATTCTTCCGGAATCGGGTTGTTTTTCAACCACTCGTTGTTGACGAAGCGGAAGAAATCCTCAGCCGGGTTGATTTCGGTGTCCATGTTGCTCAGCTCGATGGCGGGAACAACTTCTTTCTTAGGTTCAGGTGTTTCGGCTGTCTTTTGTCCACAGCCAGCTGCCACTGTACAAATGATCGTCATGGCTACAATGTGTTTTTTCTTCATTACTATTTATTTAAAGATTTAAGATTCAAAGATTCAAAATTTCCCATTCTACATTCTTAATTCTGCATTCAGCATTCCGCATTCCCCATTCTTAATTCTACATTCTTAATTCCGCATTCTTAATTCCGCATTCTTAATTCTGCATTCTTAATTCTGCATTCAGCATTCATCATTCATCATTATTTTTATAAATCTCCTTCTAGTTTTAGTTCCGTCTGCAATGTCCTCAAATAAGGCCGTTCTTCCACCATCTTTTCAAACTTATCTTTGTCGGTATAGGCCTCGATTTCGGCAGGGCGTTCCATCACCTCGGGCTTGAGTTGGTATTGGTTGTTGTGCAGGCTTTGCTTCAGATGATGTTTCAACGCGCTCATGCCCTCTGTGTCGTGTTCAAAGAGCAGGTTGTCGACGCTGAAGTGGATTTCAGCTTTACCCATTAATTTAGGAGTATATTTTCCTAACGCCGCTGCGAAATTGGGTGAGACGTTCTTATAACGGTTGACAAAATCAGCCCAAGCCGCAGTGAGTTGTTCTTGGGTGAAAGGGGTGTCCCAAGTTTCCTCTTTTTCTTCAGACTTCTTCTCGGCTTGCTGCATGGCTTTGTTGATGCTGATGCTGCTTGTCGTTCCGCGTGGACGGACGACTGGCTGAGCGGACGTTGCGGTCGTTGAGCCTGTCGAAACGGGAGCAACTTGTGGTTGGATTGTTGGCTGTTGAACTGTTGAATTGTTGGGTTGAGGTTGTGTTGGCTTGTTGGTCGGCCCTTCGACAGGCTCAGGGACCTTGGCAGAAACCACGGGCTCAGAAACCTTTGAAGCAGCAGACGTTGAGCCCGTCGAAACGCCGCTAGGTACGGTAGGGTTTACGTTTTGCGCAATTCTGTTCTGCGGCATCTGCATAGGCTGTGCTTGTGCCGTAGGTAGATTCAAGGCTTGGCTGCACAAGGCGCACATCTTCAGCAAGGCAATCTCCAAATGCAGGCGTTTGTTGTTGGCTGCACGATAGTCGATGTCGCACTTATTGTTGATTTCCAAGGCTTTAATCAAGAAGGGTAGGGGACAGGTTTGCGATTGAGCCAGATACCTTTGCTTTAATTGCTCGCTGACTTCCAAAAGCTGTACCGTAACAGGGTCTTTACACACCAAAAGGCTTCTCAGATGGTTGCCCATGCCGCTGACAAAATGCTGAGGCTCAAAGCCTTTGCTGATGATGTCATTGAGAATGAGCAGGATGTCGCTCGTGTTGCCATGTAGGATATGGTCGACGATTTGGAAATAATAGTCGTAATCCAACACATTCAGGTTGTCGATGACATCCTTGTAGGTGATGTTTTTGCCGGAGAAGCTGACCATCTGGTCGAAGATGGAAAGTGCATCACGCAAGGCACCATCTGCTTTTTGTGCAATGATGTTCAAGGCTTCGGGTTCGGCTGCGACCCCTTCACTTTGGGCGACAAAAGCCAAATGTTTGGCAATATCATCCACAGTAATCCGTTTGAAGTCAAAGATTTGACAACGGGAAAGGATGGTCGGGATGATTTTGTGTTTTTCCGTGGTGGCCAATATGAACTTGGCATACGCAGGCGGCTCTTCCAAGGTCTTCAGGAAAGCGTTGAAAGCTGCCGCCGACAACATGTGGACCTCGTCGATGATGTAGACTTTGTACTGCCCGATTTGTGGGGGGATGCGCACTTGGTCGACCAGACTGCGGATGTCCTCCACCGAGTTGTTGGATGCAGCGTCCAATTCGTAGATGTTGAACGAGGCGTTGTTGTTGAAGGCGCGGCACGACTCGCATTCGTTGCAGGCCTCCATGTTCTCCGTGGGGTTGAGGCAGTTGATGGTCTTAGCCATGATACGGGCGCAGGTGGTCTTGCCCACGCCTCGCGGACCGCAAAACAAGAAAGCTTGCGCCAAGGTGTTGTTGCGGATGGCATTCTTCAGAGTATTGGTGATCGAGCCCTGACCTACGACGGTGTCGAAAGTGATGGGCCTGTATTTTCTTGCTGATACGACGAAATTTTCCATATCGGGAAGCCTTGGTTTTAAACCGACAAAATTACAATTTTTCAGTGTTGTATTCGCGAAGTTGCAACAAATTTCGGTTTTTTGCCTTTTGTATCGAAAATCATCCTATTTTTGTGCCTATGAAAATGCTGATTCTGGTTCCGAAAGTCACAGGGCGCGTGATGTATGTCTTCGATTTGATGTTCAGGCAGTTGCTTGGCCTAGAATTCGATTTGACTACCAGCGAAGAACAATTCATGGCTTTTGAGGGATTTAAGATGCATTATGGTACGCAAAGGATTGAGGATGAGCCTTTTGTAAAAGCGGATGAGTTGCTTTTTGAACGTCACATTCACGAACAATCCTTCCGAACGGTTGAGTTTGAGGGAACCGTGACTCCATACGCGGTTTATGGCAACGGCAATCTCCTGCCTTTCGATGTTTTTGCGGCTTCGTTTTTCTTGGTTTCCCGCTACGAAGAATACCTTTCGCAGGTGCGCGACCAATACGGACGTTTCCGTGCAGAATCGACATGGATGTTTGAGAACGATATGCTTCAAAAACCATTGGTCAACATTTGGGCTTTGGCTTTGGGCAAACGATTGCAAGCCGTTTATCCTAACTTACCCATTAAAAATCCGAAATTCACTTTTGTCCCGACTTACGACATCGACGCGGCTTGGTCATATAAGCATAAAGGTGTTTACAGAACCGTAGGCGGTTTCCTCAAGGATTTGGCTTCAGGCGACCGCGAGCGCATCCGCGAAAGGCATCAAGTGTTGAGAGGCAAACGGGAGGACCCTTTCGATTCCTTCGATTTCCAGTTTGAATTGCAGAAGGCGTTCAAACTCAAGCCGATATATTTCATCCTTTGTGGCAATTACGACACCAACGATAAGAACATATCGCTCCGCAAGGAAGCCTTCCGTAACCTCATCAAGCATATCGGCGACTATGCCGATGTGGGTATACACCCTTCGTTTTCGTCGTATCTCGATATTGATAAAATGAGACGAGAAATCGATGGTCTCTCTGAAGTCCTGCATCGTCCGCTGACCAAGAGCCGCCAGCATTTCTTGAGGATGAACCTGCCACGCAGCTATCAGAAACTCATCGAGTTGGACATCAGCGACGACTATACGATGGGATTTGCCTCACAAGCAGGCTTTCGGGCAGGCATCGCCGACACGTTTCGTTTCTATGACCTCGAAAACGACATGGTGACCAACCTGCGTGTGCATCCTTTCGCCCTTATGGACGGTACCATGCGCGATTACCTCAACCTTGATGTGGATGCCTCACTTACCCTTGCCAAGCAACTTGTCATGGAAGTGAAAGCGGTAGGAGGAAAGTTTATCTATCTTACTCATAACGAAACCCTTGGCGGCGAAAAACGTTGGGTCGGCTGGCCTGAGATGTACCGCCAACTTCTGACATATATTTATACATAAAGAATTGCTTGCAATTCTTATCTCTAATTCTAATAAATTCAACAAACTACAATTCTCAAATTCTCTAATTCTTGACGAATAAATGATCCAATACCTCACACATAATCAAATCAATTTGAATAAATGGGATTCGACCATCGCTGAATGTGGTAACATCTACGCATATTCCTGGTATTTAGACATCGTCCATCCTGGCTGGGAGGCCTTGGTTGAAGATGACTATCAGTCCGTTATGCCTCTGACAGGTGGAAAGAAGTTTGGTGTCAACTATCTCTATCAGCCCTATTTTGTGCAACAATTAGGCGTTTTCTCAAGACATCCTTTGTCACCTGAAAAGACGGAAGCCTTTCTTAAAGCCATCCCTTCAAAATATCGTTTCGCAGAGATTAGATTGAATGAGAACAATACTTTAAATAATCCATTTGAAGGCATTGAATATCATCGCAATATAATCCTTGACCTCAATCAAGATTATGGTTCCATCAGGGAGAACTACCATACCAACACCAAACGCAACCTCGCCAAGGCTGAAAGTCACAACCTTCAATTACTTTATAATGTGATTCCCTATCATGTGGTGGCCTTGTTCAGGGACAACCGTGGCGCCGACTTGGAAAAATGGGGCGACACTGAATACGGTACTTTGATAAGTTTGGGAAAGACAGCCCAAATCCGCAATTCAGGATTTGTCTTGGGTGTGAACGAAATGGGTGATGGCGAGATTCTGTGTGCAGCCCTTTTCATGAAAGATAATGGCCGTATCACTTTCCTATTCTCTGGCCTCAACGAAAAAGGCAAGGAGCGGCAGGCTATGACCTACTTGCTTGACCAAGTCATCCAAAAGTATGCAGGCCATTCCCTTACATTCGATTTTGAAGGTTCCGATGACGATAATCTGGCCCGTTTCTATCTTGGCTTCGGCGGAGTGGAGACCAAATATCCTTCCTATACTTTCAATCGGCTTTCAGGGTTTGAGAATAAGGTGCTGAACCTTTGGAAGAAACGAAAATGAGTTTCAGAGGCTCAATCAAACAAAACAATCATACTAAAAGGTTGTATAACTAAAAATTGCCCGTCAAGAAAATTCCTGACGGGCAATTTTTATGTATGAAGGTCGGTGGTTATTTCGCCTCCTTCGGATAAGTCAACCCCATGTTATACAGGATGAATGAGTAAATGTCAGCCTGTTCCTCAAGGACTTTGGAGATGGGCTTGCCACCGCCGTGACCGGCCTTGGTGTCGATGCGGATGATCTTGGGCTGGTCGCCGGTTTGGGCTGCTTGTAAGGTGGCCGCATACTTGAACGAGTGGGCGGGCACCACACGGTCGTCGTGGTCGGCCGTAGTGACCATGATGGCAGGATAGTGCACGTCTGCACCGCTCTTGATGGTGTGCAGCGGCGAGTAGGCATACAATGCCTTGAACATGGCTTCGTTGTCTTCGCTGGTGCCATAGTCGCTGGCCCAGTTCCAACCGATGGTGAAGAGGTGGTAGCGCAGCATGTCCATCACACCGACTTGAGGCACGGCTACGGCAAAGAGGTCGGGGCGCTGGTTGACGACAGCACCAACAAGCAGACCGCCGTTGGAGCCACCGTTTAAAGCCAAGTACTTCGGCGAGGTGTAACCATTATTAATAAGGTATTCGGCGCAGGCGATGCAGTCGTCGAAGACGTTC
The DNA here is from genome assembly GCA_017508895.1 of Bacteroidales bacterium. The sequence continues at coordinate 5,852 of JAFWRA010000101.1, read as the reverse complement.
TGTTTCTGCAACTTGGTGCCGGCGATGTGCCATTCCTCACCGTATTCGTTGCCGCCGCGTAGGTTCATCTGGGCATAGATGCCGCCGTTCTCGATGAAGGGCAGACGCGAGGTGCTGAAGCCCGGGTTGAGGGTGATGTTGAAGCCACCGTAGCCATACAGGAAGGTCGGGTTGTTGCCGTCTTTCTGCAAACCTTTCTTGTAGGTAAGGAACATCGGGACCTTGGTGCCGTCCTTCGAGGTGACGAAGACCTGCTCGGTGACGTAGTCATCCGACTTGAAGTCGATGGCAGGAGCACGGAACACGGTGGAGGTGTTGTCGTCGATGTTGTATTGGTATATCGTGGTCGGGAAGGCGAAAGAGGTGAAGGCGTAGAACACTTCAGGCTCTTCGTATTTGCTGCTGAAACCGACGGCGCCGTAGGTCGGCAGCGCGATTTCATGGAGTTGTTGGCCGTCCATGGTGTAGACATAGGCATGGTTGGCGGCATCTTTGTCGTAGGTGACGATCATCTTGCCGTTGGCCAGGTTGATGCCGGAGATGACATTGTCGCTCTCAGGAATCACATCGACCCAGTTCTCCATCTGCGGGGCCTTGGCCGACACGCGGCAGATGCGGCCCTTGGGCGCGTTGAAGTTGGTGAAGATGTACAGCGTGTCGTTGATGACGTCGATGGGGCTGTACTGGTAGTCCATGTTGTCGGCAATCTGAACGAACTTACCCTTCGGGTCTTGCATGTCGCGGATCCACAGCGTGCTGCCAGCGCCTTGACCGCTCTCGAAGAGGAACATGTAATGCTCATCCTCTGTGAGGTCGACCTGGTGGAAATAGCGCGGTTGGGCGGGATTGGAGTAGAAGAGTTCGTCCTTTTCCTGCGGCGTGCCGAGTTTGTGGTAATAGATCTTGTGGTTTTCGTTGACATTGCTGAACTCTTTGCCGGCTTCAGGGCGGTCGTAGGCGGCATAGAAGAAGCCGTCCTTGTACCATGAGGCGCCCGTGAACTTGGCCCATTCGATGTGGTCGGGGAGGAGTTCGAGGGTGGCCATGTCCTTCACGTAGATCTCGACCCAGTCGGAGCCGCTGCGTTGGATGGTGTAGGCCATGTATTTGCCGTCGTTGGAGAAGCTGATGCCGCCCAACGAGACGGTGCCATCGTCGGAAAGTGTGTTGGGGTCTAACAAGACGGTAGGCTCGCCGTCGAGGGTCTCCTGCATGTAAATGACGCTTTGGTTTTGGAGGCCGTCGTTCTTCGAGTAGATGTAGCGCCCGTGTTCCTTCGATGGCATACTATAGCGCTCGTAGTTAACCAATTGCGTCAGTCGGTCCTTGAGTGCGCTGCGGAAGGGGATGTGGCTCAAGTAGTCTTGCGTGACTTCATTCTGTTCCTTGACCCATTTCGCGGTCTCGGCGGAGGTGTCGTTTTCCAGCCAACGGTACGGGTCGGCGACCTTTGTTCCAAAGTAATCGTCAACGACGGTGGTGTCCATGCGCGTCTCGGGGTAAGCCTTGACGGCATAACGTTCAGGCTGCTTTGGTTGTTGGTTGCAGCCGAAGAGGGTGATAGTGCCCATGACTAATAAGGTGAATTTTTTCATTTATGGTTGATTTAAAGATTTAAGATTCAAAATTTAAGATTCAAAGATTCGATGGACTCTGGACTTCGGGACGCGAGACTCGGGACCATCCTTGTCGTCGCTTCGCGTCACTGCGAGGCACGAAGCAGTCCAATACGTTATTTGACGGACAAAAGTACGATAATTTTGTTATATGTCGGAATAATTGTATCTTTGCACCCATGAAATCATAACTTCTAATCTATATGCAATGAAAGCGAAACCATTTATCAAATGGGTGGGCGGGAAAGGCCAACTCATTGAACAACTCGAAGCCATGCTTCCTGCTGACTTTGATAATTGGGAGAACGTCACCGACATAATAAACGTATGACACAAGCACAGGCAGTTATAGAAACAATTGAAGCATTGGGTGGTATTGCTACACTTAACCAAATCAATCAGAACATATTCAAAATCAAGGATTGTGTTTGGAGGACAAAAACGCCATTTGCGAGCATTCGACGTATAGTCCAATTAACTGATGGCATTTATAAAATCAAACCTGGATTGTACGCATTGGAAACCCATCGCAAACGGCTTGAAATGGAAGGTATTATCGTTCAAACAGAAAAGAATAAGGATAGTGATGAAGTAAAATCTTTCAACCACGCTTATTACCAAGGCTTGTTGCTCGAAATCGGGAAAATGCGTCATCTTTTGACCTTTGTTCCTGACCAAGATAAAAACAAAAAGTTCTTGCAAACTCCATTGGGCGACTTGCGCACTTTGGATGCGATTCCACAATATACATATCCTGGCATTGTTAAGCGTAGTTCCACTATTGACGTTATTTGGTTCAATGGCAATCAGTTGCCTCATTCTTTCTTTGAGATTGAACACTCAACCGATATTCAAAATTCCTTGCTGAAATATAAGGATCTTCAAGATTTTTATGTTCGTATGGTCATTGTTGCAGATGAAAAAAGACATCAAGAGTATTTAAATAAGTTGTCATATGCTGCCTTTGATACGCTTCGCGATAATAATCGAGTGGCGTTTCTGAGTTACGAATCGCTTGATAAACAGTATGAAAAAGAGTTAATGATGCAACAATTAGATTTTATTATATAGACTATTCGATTAAATTAAATCATTTAAATGAAAGCATTAGAAATATAAGAAGTAATACAAACATATAATAATCAAGCGTTTGCTATTTGTTCTATTCGCATTGAAACCTAGGAAATTTCAAGAATAGTAAAAAGAACAAATCGTTATGCGACCCTACTGCGGGTGTGATTTGTCTTTTACTTGGTTTTCCTAGGACCACAATGCGAGCAAATCATTGCCCGCAGTTTTTGTGTGTCCTATGGAAGACAAAATAGTAACTGGTAGCAAACATAAAAACAAACGCTACAATGAGTTACAATGAATTAGGGTCTATTAAGGCTTTCTATCAAAGCCGAGGAATTGACCACCTCGAATCATTCACTATTTATCATGGTGATTGCAGAATACTACTACATGGAATCCCTGACAACTCCATAGACGCCATCTTTGCCGATCCACCCTACTTTCTCAGTAACGGCGGCATCAGCGTCCATAGCGGCAAGCAGGTATGCGTGGATAAAGGTGATTGGGATAAAGGCGGCACTCCAGAGTATATCTACGAGTTCAACCGTCAATGGCTTGCCTTATGTCGTACCAAGTTGCGCGACTACGGCACGATTTGGATTAGCGGAACACATCACAACATCCATGTCGTCATGCGCTGTCTGCAAGAGTTGGGCTACAAGGTGCTAAACACCATTACTTGGCAAAAGACAGACCCACCGCCCAATCTTTCATGCCGTTATTTCAATTTCTCAACCGAGCTGATTATTTGGGCTCGCAAGTTTGAGAAGAAGCCGCATAAGTTCAATTATGAGACGATGAAACTGCTCAATGGCGGGCAGCAAATGACGGATGTATGGCGCATTCCAGCAGTCAGTTTATGGGAGAAACAGCAAGGCAAACACCCGACTCAAAAACCCTTACGCTTGCTCTATCGAATTATCCTTGCCTCTACCAATGAAGGCGACACGCTTCTGGACCCGTTTAGCGGTTCAGGCACAACCGGCATTGCGGCCAATCTGCTCGGTCGTAAATACATTGGCATTGAGCAGGATGAGCAGTTTTGCGAGTTGTCCTTGCGTCGCCGTCAAGCCTTGGAGGACAAGAATACGCGCAAGAAACTGTTTGACAAGATGCGTTCTACACCCGAAGAAACGACTGTGCTCATCAATCACATGCGCGAAACAGATCGCGAAAAAGCGATGCAGTTGGGTATAACTTATGTGCGTGTTGGTGATGCCAAAGGTTCATTATTGGTCAAAGAAGGATTTGAACGTTTGGGCTATGTTTGCCTACACATCCGAGGCGATGAACCTAAGTTGTTCAGACTGACCAAAAAAGGCTTTCAGATATGGACGGCCGAGGCGTTGCGCGAGGAAGGCTTCTCTGCCGAAAACGCTCCTTATTATGCTGTGATGCGGTTTGATTCCTCGGAGCAAGTTACGTTTGACCAACCTGTTGACCTTCATAAACGCCAGTACACCGAAGTCGCTCGCATCCAACCGCTTAGTGATTTCATTGGGTTAAGATAGTGTGTTCTCAGTTCTTTCAAAAATGGAAATAACTGAAAAAATGACTGTTGCAAAAATTGCAACGGTCATCTAATGAGTTGAGAAAAAAGCAACCTGTTGGAAATTCCGACAAGTTCATTCAATTGTTTCATAGAAAACCGGAATTCCCGATTTATCCTCAGTTGTTGCAAATTTTGCAATAACTGCACGACTATTTCCATTTTGGAAATTGTCAGTAGTTCGGAAAAACCGAACAACTCCAGCAGAAAGGAAATCAAATCATGGTTGTTTCCAAAATGGAAATAACCACTCAAAACAATAACTGTTTCGGTTTGTGAAACAATCATCACTTGAGTATCCGAGGAAATCTCGGTAACTGACAAGAAGAAAAATGTAATTCTCAGATAATCTTGCCATCCCAAAGCATTTTGAGAAAATCCGTCACATAGATGAGTTCCTTGTCTTCAGACAGTCTTGTGATTGGGTCGAGTGAGACCGATGTACATATTTTGATGTAAAATCAGGATAGTTAAGTCTAATTTTCAATCAAATAATCGCCCACTCAAATCTCTGCGCAAACCTCTCTTGCTCAGATTTCGGGATTTGTCAATCTCGTATTGGTTAGCTCTTTTTCGAAGCCCTTTTTCGAAGCTTCAAGTCTAAGTCTTGCAGGTTTCGCCCGATTTCATCTTTTTGTGCCAACAAGAGAATGTCCTCGTCCAACTGCAAAGCATACAAAACACGCAAATAAATCCCTATAGCTACGGTGGGCGCACCTTTCTCGACGCGCATCACCGAAAGCTGAGAGCAGGTGGCGCGCTCAGCCACCTGTGCAATGCTCAGGTCACGCCTCAATCGTGCCAATTTAATTTGTTCCCCAACGATGGAGAGGTTCTTGGCGAGTTTCCTTGGAAGCAGGGTGCCTTTTGTCGATTTTGTCATAATAAACTATCATTTGAGACTGCAAAAATAGGAAATTATTGCATTATATGATAGTTTATTCAGAAAAATTACATCTTATCCATCTCCGAATCATCCTCAATCCTCAAATTCTCAATGATGAACTTCTGGCGTTCCATGGTGTTCTTGCCCATGTAGTATTCCAGCAGTTCCTTGATGCCGAAGTCGTAGCGCAGGATGACCGGCTCAAGCCTCATGTTGGGACCGATGAAGCCACGGAACTCGTCGGGCGAAATTTCGCCCAAACCTTTGAATCGCGTGATTTCGGCCTGCTTACCGCATTTCTCCTTGGCGGCGATGCGTTCCTCATCGGTGTAGCAATAATAGGTCTCTTTTTTGTTGCGCACACGAAACAGCGGGGTCTGCAAGATATAGACATGGCCGTTGCGCACAAGGTCGGGATAGAACTGGAGGAAGAAAGTGAGCATCAGCAGACGGATGTGCATGCCGTCGACATCGGCATCGGTGGCGATGACGATGTTGTTGTAGCGCAGGTTTTCGATGTCCTCATCGATGTTCAAGGCGGCTTGCAGCAGGTTGAACTCCTCATTCTCGTAGCACACTTTCTTGGTCATTCCCAAGCAGTTGAGCGGCTTACCGCGCAGGCTGAACACGGCTTGGGTCTGCACGTCGCGGCTCTTGGTGATGCTTCCCGATGCGGAGTCGCCCTCGGTGATGAAGATGGTGCTTTCAAGGCGTTTCTCGTGGTTGG
>JAFWRA010000100.1 GCA_017508895.1 Bacteroidales bacterium | reverse complement strand
TCCTCTATTCATATCTAAATGATTGGAAACCACAAAGATACGAATAAATATCCAATTAACCTACTGATTATCAATTATTTATATAACTTTTTTTTGGCCATCCATACAATTCTTTTTTATCCATTTTTAAACAGCTTCTAAAAAATCTGAAATTCTATCGTTGTTTAAATTTGACATAGAATAATCTATTTAGGTGTTATTGCGTTGCAAAAATAGTCTTTTTGAATGTTTGAGCTAAAACCACTATAATAAACACAGATTTTTTTTGATACTGCGCCCAGTTTATGGCTAATAATCTTGAACAAGACGAACAGACCTTCCGTTACTAAGACTAATACCTCCAACCATATTAATAGAACTCGAATGGAATTTCAAAAAGCGAGCAGAATCGTCGCTGAATCTAGAAGATGTCCAATAATTTCCAACCCACAAGTTCCAAACCACAACACCGTCTCTACTTCCGGTAACTGGCAGGAATACAGCTCCTTCCTTCTCAAAAAAAGAATACCAGATATTAGAAGCAATAATATTACTATCAAAGGCAGCATCTTTCAAGTTGTAATTGTTTATGCTATATGAGGATTGCCAATTATTTGGAATTAGTATTATTCCATTAATGTTATTAACTTGTGCTTTTGCATATCGAATCCCCGAGATAGTAGTTCTTGTATAGAGGACATAATTCCATTCATCTATGGTTAATGTTCGCCATTCGTTTTGTTGATTGCCACCATTTACGATGGCATTATAACCCCAATCTGCCTGTCCTGTTTGATTATAAAGATGGTCTGTTGTTGTACCATAAACATGATAATCGCTTTCGGTTTGACTCACACTCCATGGTTGATAACAAATAGCACCATGGCTGTATCCGCTTGTACCCCAACCAAAAAGGTCTATCCATCCATTATAACTTGAAGAAATTAAATGATTGCTACTTCCAGGAATAGTTCCTCCACCATCTCCATTCCCTTCGTTTTCTACAACACTTCCGACATAATCCCATTGATTCTCGGCAAATCTCCATGTGTTTGTAGAAGCTTGATATTGCAAATTGCCTTTAGAAAAAAACACTTGTTTTGTCGCACTTACTGAAAATAAACCATTAATTGCTCCAATAGGAGGTATGACATTATTTAATATGATGCCAACACCTTCTGCCATATAATAATTCTCAATAATGGTCAAAATAGCAGGCCGTATTCCAGTATAAGTTCCATCTTCCGAATAAGCCGAACCTTCTTCTCCTTCCTCCAAAGCCTCTTGCGGCAGCAAAATTGCCCATTTCTCGACATTCTCTCCAGCACCAGCAGGCAACTTGATAACGCCTTCGCCATCCATGCTGGGTGTCATTGTATTTTGCGTGAAATCCACCGTCACCTTGTTTTTCATTCCTGTAATGCAAATAGGCGAATTGGATGGCGTGGTCACATTGAACTTCACCAATGCGCACTTGTTCAGCAAATGGGCAGAATAGCCCGTTACGCCCGAAACATAGTTTTCATTTGAGGCAGCACACGAAATCACTGGCAAGTGCTCCGTTTGGTCGCTAATGATAACCGAACATTCCTCCGTTGTGCCTGCGGAAAGGGTTTCTTGTGGGGTAACATTGCCGAGGAAATAGAATTGCAAAGGTTGGTTTTCAGTCGGGTTGGTGATGTTGCCACTGAAGTTGGTGCCGTTGTGGGTCAAAAAGCCGACATACTTGCCGCCGCTGCCCACATAAATTTTGTCGCCAGTTTCAAAGTCTACCGTGCCCGTATTGGGATTCACCACCACTTTTGAACCATTGTTTTGTTTCACGTCAAGGGTGATGGTCACAACCTCATCGTTGGAGGTCGTTTGTCCTTCGTTTTTCTTGCATTGTGACATTGTCATAGTCAATGCAAAAGCCATCAGAATAATGCTTATTCTCTTCATTTTATGTTCTCCTTTTTACTTTTTTTTATTGTTGCATAACCAACACTGGCTAAAAGCAGGGTGAATAGTCCACTTCCAAGCGGTGCGCCAAAGGTTTGGTTAGTGACATTCACGCCATCAGTCGGATTGCCGAAGGTCTGGTTGGTTAAGGAAATTGCCTCACCACCATTACGAAGAAATCCAACATTCTGACCTGATTCTTCGCCCCTTTGGAACAATCCACCTTGAGCTGATGCCACAATCGGTACTGACAAGACAACCGACATCGCCAATACTATTACTCTCTTCCTAATCTTGATGTTTCGCATAATCTGAAACCATTTTTGCCCTTTGGCTCAAAAGGGCAATTTTGAAAACACCTACAGAGCGGAGCCTCCCAAACTTATCCTTATTTTCAGTGGCTGGGTCTGGACTCCCGTATTAAGAAAACAATGGATAGGGTAACGCTCCACTGTTTATGTTGTGCATTTTCAAATACAAACATAACAGTGAAAACTGCCGTTCTCCTTATCATCCTCTTAATACTATTTGGTGAATTGTCCAGATTCGCCACCGAGGAATAAAGCGAAGAATGCGCTTTCTCTGGCCACTCCGATTTTTCCCGGAATGGCAGGGCAAAAATAGATAAAATTTCTTTTGGGTGGAGGAAAAAGAAACAAATCTTTCACAAATCTGCCAGAAATGCCGTTTCCATTTGGAGAATATTGGTAATTTTGCGGCAAATAAAGAAGGATAGATAATGACAACATTGGCACAAAAAATCACAGAGACACCTATGGCTCCATACATCGCTTTATTGCAGGCCATGAGCCATGAGGAAAAGCGGATAGTAGTCATGTTCCTGATAGAGACGATGAATGAGCAGGAAAGCGACATTGACGAGATACGCAGAAAACTAAATGTCCCCGAATCGCCAAAGACAAAATGGTTTCGCGAACACTCGGCCACTGGGCTCAAATGGAACAAGTTGGAGGCTTGGAGCCGTCTGACCGAGAAGCAACGCGAAGAAGCCACGCGCTTGAATCTGTCGGCTGAAGACATGGACGAGCGGACATTTTACATCATAGAAAAACACATGAGATGAAGCGCGTTTTCCTCGACACGAATATTCTGATGGATGCCATAGAGTTTCGTCAGCATGGGGCAGAAGCTAATCTGCTGTTGGACATGAGTCGTGCCAACATAATCCAAACTTGTGCTGCGGTGATGTCATTTTCAACGCTTTCTTATCTACTGCGCCGCCGCACAAAAGAAGACATTCACCAGATTTTTGAGAATCTTGCTGATGCCATTGAGATTCTGCCAATGGACAACGAGCAATTCATTGAAAGTATGGCATTTGGTCCAGTACAAGATTTCGAAGACATGATGCAATACCAATGCGCCAAAGCCAACGGCTGCGATGTCATCATAACGAACAATGGTAAGGACTACGCCGAGTTTTGCGACCTGCCTTTTATGACTGCCATAGAGTTTTTGAAGGAATTAGGCAATTAAAATACGATAAGCATGATACATCAACTAAACACTTTAGTCTCGTAATGTTTAACTGAGTGGCGCAAATAGACATGGCGACCGCTCGCAACATTCGAGACATTATGAGTAGAAGCAAGAAAAAGACACCTGCCAGCACCTGTTGCTGCTGCAAGTCACAAAAGCGCGGAAAACAATTCTGCAATCGTAAGTTTCACCGCCGTGAACGAATGATGATGAGCAAAGGCCAATATGACCGATTGCCGAACAAACCAATTGAGGTTACGGACCCGTGGGACTTGGGCGGCGACGGCAAAACTTTCTGGGGGTTCAGCCCCGACGAAGATTGGTTCATCCGTTTGATGCGCAAATGAAGTATTTCTTTTTTGGGGAAAATTCTTTTTTTCGCCAAAATGTTTGCGGGATGAGAAAATGTTTGTAATTTTGCAGTGTCAGAAATGACTAATCCGGTACTTGCCGCGTGGGGGTAAGCCCGTATCGACCCTGCCCCAAATTTAAAAAGCCACCCATAAAGGCGGCTTTTTTATTGTTCGTATTTCTGTCTGAAAAGAATCAAATAAAGCGGGTTCTTGGTAAAACGACGAATTACAGAAATGGCTTTCCTACCTTTATAGACCAACACCTCGGAAGCCTCTGGATTAGCCTCGAAATAGTTCTTGATTTGTGTTGCCATCAGTCGGGCATTATAGGTGGTGCAAACATTGATGAGCACATGGTTGGTCTGACCTATTGACTCCATCAGCCTATTTTCCAACGATGATTTACCCGAAATCGTTTTCAGGTCGTATAACTTGTAAATGCCCTTATTCTCAAAGATAAAATCAGCAGTTCTGATGCCCTTAGGGTTGGGAAGGATATAAACTTTGTTGCCATGAGCGACCGCCTTTCGTGCAGCATCGAGAAGCGAGGGGAGATCTTCATGATGGCTCGCGTCTGCCACAAAAATATCCTTTTCATTCTCAACGGGTTTGAAGATGCTCATTTGTGCCAACATCTTCAATTGGCGAACGAAGTCGGCTCCTTTCAATACATGTAGCCGTGCTAATTCTAATGCTATGTTGTATTCAGGCATATCGTTCTTTCATGAGTTTTCCATATTTTCAATAGCGATTAGGTATGGAGAACTTTTCTCGGATGCAAAAGTACGAAAAATATAGTTTGTTCAAAGCGTTTTGGCATTTATGACTCACCGCGAAGTCACTTTATAATGCGTGACCTTCCCGTCTTTCCAAGTACATTCCACCACCTTGCCGCCGCGGGCGCAAAGTCCTTTGAAATAGCCGTTTTTCCATACCAAAGGCAGGGCCGGCAATAACTCTATTTGACCGTCGTGGCTTTGCAACAGCATCTCGGCGATGCCAGCCGTGCCGCCGAAGTTGCCATCAATTTGGAACGGCGGATGGGCACAGAAAAGGTTGGGATAAGTGCCTGCACGATGCTTGCCGTCAAGTCGGAGGGCGGGTTCCAATAGATTTCTCAAGAGCTGATAAGCATGGTCGCCGTCGCCGAGGCGCGCCCAGAAACATATTTTCCATGCCCGCGACCAGCCTGTGCCTTCGTCGCCACGGCGGCGCAAGGTCTCACGGCAAGCATCCATTAATTCCGGCGTTTTCGATTGGGTAAGCATCGTGCCGGGATACAACCCAAACAGATGCGACACATGCCTGTGCTGCGGCTCCACTTCCTTGTAATCCTTCAGCCATTCCTGCAAATAACCCGCCTCGCTGACCTGCATAGGCGGAAAATGGGATTTCGCAGTTTTCAGACTGTCGGAAAAAGCCTCATCCATGCCCAAAATCTCCGCCGACTGACAAACCGCATCATACAACTCGCTGACAATCTGCACATCCATTGTGCTGCCCATGCACACGCTCACGGCAGTGCTGTCGTTGAGCCAAAAGGCATTTTCAGGTGAAGTGGTTGGGGCGGTGACGAGCCAACCGTGTTCGGGTTCTTCAATCATTGCATCCATGAAAAACAAGGCCGCTTCTTTCATTAACGGATAGGCTTCTCTCAAGAAAGCCGTGTCTTGCGTGAACTCAAAATGCTGCCAAGCGTGGAGGGCTAACCATGCTCCGCTCGTGTTGGTGGCACCCCATGAGGGATGCTCGCCCGGTGCCGTGAAGCCCCACGGATTGCACACCACATGTGCCGTCCAGCCTCTGGCACCGTAAAAATCATGGGCAGTCTTGCTCCCCGATGGCATCAGACCTTCAGCAAAACGAATCAGCGGCAAATGTAGTTCAGAAAGGTTGCAGACCTCGCAAGGCCAGTGGTTCATCTCCACGTTAATATTAAGGTGATAGTCGCCGTTCCAAGGAGTTTGAATCGTGTTGGCCCAAAGCCCTTGCAGGTTGGGCGGCAACAAATCCTCGCGCGTCGAACTGATGAGCAGGTAACGCCCGAAATGAAAATAACATGTCGGTAACCAAGGGTCATCATTCACCAAGAAGTCGCGCCAATGCTCATCCAAAGCAAGGTTTTGGTTTTCTTTTTGTTCGCCAATTTGCAACTCTACGCGGTCAAACAGTTCATGGTGAGCCTTTACATGGTCGTTTTTCACCTTCTCAAAACCTTTTTCGATGGCCTTCTGAAGGTGTTCATTGACATACGATTCGGGATTGTCGCATATAAAATCAGTGGCGGCGCAGAAATAGACTACCGCTTCATTGTTCGTGGTAACTGATTGTGCTTTAGCATAGTATCGCATTCCTTCCACTTCTTCCACATGGCTCTCCAATTGGCCACGCATAACGATACCGTCCGCATCGGTGAAAGTTTCAACGTTTTCTGGGCGGGACAAATCAATTGAAAACAAATCAACACCCGACAAACGAATAACCGCCACGTCATCATAACGGGAAACGAATGCCTCACGCTCATAGTGTTGGCAGCCTTTATCAAATGAAACCTTGTGCGTAGCATCGTTTATGCAAAGTGTTCGCTTATAGTTTGTTACGGAATCATCATTGGAATATTGGTATTCGATGGTCAAGTTACCCAAGGTCTGAAAACAGCCGAAAGGCACATTGGCACCTTGTCCGTGACCTGAACCTTCGCCGCCACAGACAAAGGTCTCGTACATCAAGTTTTGGGCTTCGTCATTCTTGCCTTCCTTCAACAGCCTTTGAATTTCAGGC
>JAFWRA010000099.1 GCA_017508895.1 Bacteroidales bacterium | reverse complement strand
TTCGGGGTGCGTGATGCGGCCCCAGCTGAGGTCGGTGATGTGGATGAGACCGTCGACGCCACCGAGGTCGATGAACACACCGTAGCTGGTGATGTTCTTGACCACGCCTTCGAGGATCTGACCCTTCTCGAGCTTGCTGATGATCTCGGCCTTCTGGGCTTCGAGTTCGTCCTCGATGAGGGCTTTGTGAGACACAACCACGTTCTTGAACTCTTGGTTGATCTTCACGACTTTGAATTCCATCACGCTGTCAACAAACACGTCGTAGTCGCGAATGGGCTTGACGTCGATTTGGCTGCCGGGCAGGAAGGCTTCGAGGCCGAACACTTCGACGATGAGGCCACCCTTGGTGCGGCTCTTGACATAACCGTTGACGATCTCGCCACTTTCGTAGGCTTCGTTGACGCGGTCCCAAGACTTGAGCAGTTGGGCTTTCTTGTGAGAGAGGATGAGTTGACCGTTGGGACCTTCTTGGTTCTCAACGTAGACTTCAACCTTGTCGCCCACCTTCAGGTTGGGGTTGGTACGGAATTCAGCAACAGGGATAACACCATCCGACTTGAAGCCGATGTTGACCACGACCTCACGGTCGGTGATGGCCACCACGGTGCCTTCGATGACCTCGTGGTCGGCGATCTGGTTCATAGTGCCAGCATACTTCTCTTCGAGCTTGGCGCGTTCGTCAGCTGAGTAGTTGTCGAACTTCTTGTGAGATGAGGTCCAGTCGAAATCCTCGGCGGGAACGGGTTTCTGCTTCGGAGCTTTAGGAGCCTTCTTAGCGGGGGCTTCCATGACTGGGGTTTCTTCAACGGCCTTTTCTTCTACCGGCATGGCTTCGTTGATGATGTTTTCGTTTTCTGCCATTGTAATAATTGTAAAAAATTGTACCCGCAAGCGTTCCAGAAAACCGCCAACGAGGAGGTTAAACTTTTGATTTTCAACTCAAACCGCTGATTTTGCAACCAATCTGGACTGCGGCTTGATTTGGGCTGCAAAGATAGGAAAAAGTTTTGAAATACAAATAATTATCTCTAAAACTTAACGATTTTCTTTATTTGTTTTTCTTCACCATTAACAACATACAGTATATAACAACCGTCCGGTGCAAAGCCAAGGTCAATGACGGCATCCGAGCCTTCATAAGGTTTTACCAAAACAATGTTTCCACTTTCATTCATGACACGGATCTCACCTCCCTCTTGCAAACCCTCAATTCTCACCAACCCATTAGTCGGATTGGGAAAAACAGACATTGTATGTCCCTCCTCTTCCACGCCATCATAGTAGTTGAAATGCGCTTCCAAAACCCTATCTTGTGTCACTATAAAGCTGATGGAGACATGGTTGGATAAAAACGTCCCGTCTTCCGTCCATTCAACGAACTCATAGTTGGCATCAGGGCGAGCGGTCAACGTGGCCGTTTGGCCGTACAGATAGTAGCCCACGCCATCGACAGTACCGGCATTCTCGGGCGACACCTCTGACTTGATGGCGTAACGCTCCTGCGCAAAATGGGCAACGAGATGGCGGTCCCTTTGCACCATGAAGGTGTATTCTGCCGAATCGGAGACCATCACGTCATCTTCCGTCCAGTTGACAAACAAATAATGCGATTCAGGCTCAGGCGTCGCCGTGACCGTTACCATCGTTCCATAATCATAGCTGCCCATCCCACTAACCGTACCTCCTTCATCAGGTTGTGCTTCCAAGCTAATCTCGTACGAATTGACACTAAAATTGGCTTGCAAATCATGGCTCTCCATCACGAAAATGGACAAAGTGGGCTCCGTAGAGACCTGTTGGCCATTCTCAGTCCAATCCACAAAGGTATAGCCTTCGTTGGCTGTGGCCTGCAAGGTGCAGGTCTCTCCATACCAATAAGCAGCCGCACCCGTAATTGTACCACCCTCTTCGGGAATTGCTTTTGCGGTAATCACTGCAATTCCGCCTGAGAAGGAAATGACATACGGGTCAGGGATACTCCCCAAGATGTCGTTTGACACAAATTGAATCGTTTCGGGCGGCGTAAGCTCAAGTTCACGCTGCGAGCCATGATCATACAACCTGAACGACATCACGTCGCCCGACTGCCCATAAAGGGTCATGAAAAGCATGTGTCGATCAACGCCACTATAATAGGTGAGCATCTCACTACCCCTACATTCATCCCCACAAAACACACCTACCTCAAACACATCAGTGGCCTGCTCAACCCCATTGATTTCAAGCACTCCGATAATGTTCATATTATCGGAGAATTGATTATGGTTGGGCACCCAGTGGTTGGCCCATGACATAGCATTGGATGACATAAAGAGTAAAACAGCAAGTATCCTTATGAGGTTTTTCATCTTCTATGTTTTAATTCTTCACAACCAGTTTTCTACAATAGGCAACGCCTTTATTGGTCACCATCCGCAATAAATAGACACCCGCAACGGCTGGAGCACGAAGGGTGGCAGGATGAGCATACAAATCGGTGGTTGAAACCACGGTGCCTAAGGCATTGACGATGCTAACCCTTACTCCCGGGCATTCTACAGGCATTTCTATCTGGAATAGTTGACCCGCACGCACTGGGTTAGGATAAAACGCTATCGACTCAGCATCGTTTTCGACCACTCCCATGCCTCCAAAACGAGCGACATAAGGAGAATCTGGAGTACCCAGCACTGCATTGGCCACAAATCTCAAACCATCCGTCGGGTTGAAATAAGCCTTGCCCGTTTGAGTATCGTATAATGCCAAACTGAGATCCACCACCTCCTCTCCCATCACAGATAGGAAGGCAACATGGCGATGTAGAGGTTCAACGTAAACCAATCGTACGCTGCCTCGACACTCCTCACCGCTAAAGACGGCCAATTCATAACGCTCGCCACCGACTTCCTCTCCATTAAGCTCCACAACAACTATCATGCTCATGTTTTGCGGATAAGCCTCGATAGTATGCACCCAATGATTGTTTCCTATGTCGGCATTTCTCTTCAACGACCGACTCATGCCTTCGGAATAGACAAAAGTGACATCCTCGATGTTGTGCGACTGGTACATGTAGCCCATGCCTGGGGTCATCGTATTTAATGAACCATACCACCCATATATGTTGTTATAAATGGCAAAGCATGACTGCGACTTTAGCACATCGCCTTCTGTAGCGTTCAGGTTAGCTAAGGCTTCATTGATATCCCTTTCAAAAGGAGATGGATAGCTTATCCAATTCCAATTGGGATTCAATGTGATGGGATGCTCACTTAAACTGGCTGCAGGGCCTGTAATAACGACATCCGCAGGAATGGATGTATTGACGAGATACATCTTCTCATTTGTGATGCCTTCCAGAGAGCCCATCCATGAGCCAGCATTGTAGGAGACAAATCCATCGTATTGTGACTTGACCATGATGCCATTCGCAGCGAGGCCTTCCTCCAACATGGACAAGCCGTCGATACCGTCTTGTTCGACATAGGTGGAAAGCCACGACCAGCCAGCGCTCAAGTTGAAAGTCTGACGTGTTGGGATGAAATGCGCCACCAAAGAGCGGTCAGCAGTTACGAGGAAACTATAAGAAGGATCGGTAGAAATTGTTTCTCCGTTTTCAGTCCAATACTGGAACTCATAACCTTCGTTAGGTGTAGCCGTAAGAGTGCAAACACTTCCATATTCGTGCTCTCCAGCACCTGTAATGACTCCTGCTTCATTTAGGTTCGTTGAAACAACAATCATTCTATTTGACACATTCGCGTTGATGTTAATGTAGTCCATATAATGATAATGACCCGTATACCAACCAAATGGACTAAATTTCATTTCATAATATGTGAATTGTTCTTCGGTAAGAGCGGGTACTTCTATCGAACTAATTAGACTATTATTCAGATAATAGTCCAAGGAACCATTAGTGAAATTGATGACAAGGCACTCCATTAACCATGTGTCGAACCGGGCTTCACATAGGCAAGTCTCTGTATACTCGCCGTTCAGTTGAGTAACAATATAAGTGCCGTTTTTTGCGCCACCGAAACCAGCTATGTCATTATAATATCTCACTCCCACAAACGAATCCTCGTTGCCATTAAATATGATGGTGTTCTCACAGTAATCGCCCCAACGCCAGGAATCGCTTCGATGCACCATAAATTTGCGGTCGATGATCAGTCGGTTGTCATGCGGTAGGCTTAGCGGAGCAGACATCAGGTATATTTTATCGTCAGTGGTGTTCTGCTCAAGTTTCATAAATCCATCGGTCTCATACACATCTGACCCGCTACAGAACCAATACTCAGTGTTGATTTGGCCATCGTTGAAGTCATCACTAATGGAATAAAGAATACGAACAAAGTTGGCAGCTAAATTCTTATCCCTTGTTACCGTAAAACTATATGCGGCCTCAAAGGATACAACATTGCCGTTTTCAGTCCAATTCATAAAAATATAACCTTCATTGGCTGCAGCCGTCAGCGTACAAGTGCTTCCGTAGTTATACTCGCCTGCACCGTATACAGTGCCACCCTCTGAAGGACTGGCCGTGGCGGTTACGTTTAAAGGCAACCCAAAAACGCCAACCAAATCATGGCTAGACGTCACAATAAACGATGCGTTGGCTTCCGTCGAAAACACATCACCATTCTCTGACCAGTAATAGAATTCATAACCATCATTCGGGACAGCTGTAAGCGTGCATACATCACCATAATTATAATTACCCGCACCTGTCACGGCGCCACCTTCATCAAGACTGGAAGAAACCGTGATGTGACATGACGGCTCAGTTACGTTTATCTTAATAAAATCCATGTTTTGGTAGTGCCCAGTCCACCACCCATAAGGATAGAACCAAACATGGAAGTAAGATTGAGGCATATCAGACAATCCGGGAATCTCGTTTGTAGCTACAAGGTTGTTGTCAACACAGTAAGCTAGTGTTCCGGAAGCGAGGTCTATCAATACCGCTTCATTAAGCCATGTGTCAAACACTGCATCACAAAGCCGGATTTCCGTGGTAATGCCATTAAGCTGAGCATCAATATAAATTCCATATTTACCTATATACGCTTCATGCCAATAGGCAATACGAATATAGTTCTGTTCATCGCCATTGAAAGCAATATAATAGCCGCCAGAGAAATAATTGTTAGCTCGATGAACCAAGAATTTACGATCAATCAGGATTTTCCCGGATCCCGGAATGCTAATGTATCCGGATGTCAGTCTGACATCATTATCCGTGACATTCTGCTGTATTTTAATCATACCCTCTTCCTCGTAAACATTAGGCCCCGTAGCCGTCCAATATCCAGCATTGATTTCACCATCGTTGAAGTCATCGTTGATGAAAGAGAGCTTTTGATTTGATTGGTCGTCTTTGACTAGGCGCACGGATCGGCCCTTAGAGCGATCGTATAAAAGCCCATAATCCGTACCGACATAATCCCAATAGAAGAAAGTGAAGAAAGCCCCTTCAACATCGGTACGTGTTGCTGACCAATAATAACCACTATTGCCTGCATAATTAATCGAAGTACTTATTCTTTCGCCGGCACTAGGAAGAAACACCGCTCCGGCATTTTCCAGAATTTCCCATTGCGATAAGTCTATCTCGTTGCCGTTGAAACTGGCATGTGGTTCATTTGTATTACTTAATTCAAAGATGCTTGCGCTCCAGTCGTCAGGCAATAGTATGATTCCTTGGACTTCATTAACAATAGCTTTGGCATAACGGATTCCCGAGGCCGTTGTGCGACCATTGATCAAATAATCCCATTCAGGCTGTGTCATAGTTCGCCAGCCATTGTTCTCCTGATTACCTCCATTACTGATGGCATTATAACCCCAGTCTGCTTGACCTGACTGATCATTGAGGTTAGTCTCTCCATCTCCATACGCGAGGTACTCACCATTGTCCTGACTAATTGTCCATGGTTGATAACCTATTGCCCCATGATTGTATCCGCTTGTTCCCCATCCGAAGAGATCAATCCAACCGTCATAGGTTTCCGAAATATTGGCATTATCTGCCCCCACATAATCCCATTGGTTCTCCGCAAAACGCCAAGTGTTGGTGCTGGCTTGGTATTGCAAGTTGCCTTGCGAGAAGTTCACATGTGAGTTTTCGCCTACAGAGAACACGCCACTCAGTGTACCTGCTCCGTTGGCATGGGCGAAGTTGGCCACCAATTCCCTATCGCCCGTAACAGTGAAGCTATATGTAGCCTCCGTCGATACCACTTCGCCGTTCTCTGTCCATCTTTGGAAGGTGTAACCCTCACTGGCAGTGGCCGTCACGGTACAAGCGCTACCATAGCCGTAGGTTCCCGAACCAGTCACACTGCCACCTTCGCTTGGGTTGGTAGACGTGGAAATCGTGTAGCTTTGCAATGCAAAATTCGCAACCAATTCCCTTTCGCCCGTAACAGTGAAACTAAAAGAAGCCTCGGACGAAATCACTTCTCCATTCTCGGTCCAGTTGGTAAAGGAATAGCCCTCATTGGCAGTTGCCGTCAAGGTGCATGTGCTACCATGGTCATAGCTTCCCGCACCGCTCACACTACCGCCTGCACTTGGGTTGGCAGAAGCGGAAATACTGTAGCTTTGCATGGCAAAGTTCGCCACCAATTCCCTATCGCCCGTAACGGCGAAACTATAAGTGGCATCAGTGGAAACCACCTCGCCGTTCTCTTTCCAATTAGCAAACGCATAGCCTTCATTGGCCATGGCCGTCAAAGTGCAACTTTGCCCATATTGGTAGGTGCCACCGCCAGTGACAGAACCACCCTCATCGGGAAGAGCCGATACAGTAATGTCAAATTGCAGCAAAGAG
Source organism: Bacteroidales bacterium (assembly GCA_017508895.1). The sequence goes on along the minus strand of JAFWRA010000099.1, from coordinate 57 downwards.
AAATTGGCAACCAGGGTCCTGTCACCGCTTACAATGAAACTATAGGTTGCCTCGGTG
>JAFWRA010000098.1 GCA_017508895.1 Bacteroidales bacterium | reverse complement strand
GTTGGATTGGGCTTTGCGTACGGGCGCGCAGGAAGAGATTATCGAGAACCTTCAGGAAATCGAAGACGAGGGTGAGATATACGAACGCATCGAAGACCTCTGGCCCGATTATCCCACGAAGGACGACTTCTTCTTCCATGAGGATGAGTATTAAATTAAATAAGTTAGTAAACAGTAAAAAAGACCCTTAGGTGACTGAGGGCCTTTTTTTTGTGACATATAGTGTCACAAACTATTTTCCTTTTGGTGTCGTGCGTATTCCTTTTTTCTTGTTACTTTTGCAGTAGAAAAAACTATGTGAAACTAAAAATAAAAAAGATGTCCCGGTTATTGGAAGATTTGTTATGCGGAGTTGTGGGTTACGGCTTCGGCAAGCGCAACCGCGAGTTTACGCAAGAAGAAGTAGAGTCCTTAATACGATCCTACTTGAAAGGTGTTCCATTGGAAGCGGTCATCGGCCATTGGATGGAAGCCAACGACTATGGAATGAGTTCGCCCATTATTGCCCATCGCCTGCGTGAGAAGGCGGATGAGATAGAAATGTAAGTATGTTTTTTTTGCAATAGCATTACTCCTCTGCCTTAAGGCAACCATACATAAAACATTATTATGGAAAAGCAAACCATTACAAAGGCTAAATTCCAAAAGCTGCTGCGTTCCATCGGTGACGAAACCTACGAAATTGTTCTTGAAGGACTTAATTGGTACGAACAGCTCACCGATGACGAGACGGTATACCAATATAAATTGATGTCGTTGCAGGAACAGGATTTTTCTGACTTTTGGGACAAAGCAAAGTTTCCAGACAAGTTGTTTTCGGAGGGTAAGGTGTATGCCTATGCCTATATTGATGGGAACACCATCAAGTATTATCTTGTCCCTGAAAAGGTATTGGAAAGTGAAATCAGAAAGGCAAGAGAGATGGTGATGAACTACACCAGATGGTTGGTTGGAATGAAATCTTCAAGGCCGCCTCGTATTACGAGAACGGTTCGAGAAGGAACTTCGAAATGAAAAAAGTTCAAGCGGCTTATCGTATGGAAAAGATTATTAGTTTTGTACCTAGAAATAGTAAAGCAAATCGCAATAAGAATCAGCTAAACATGACAAAAAATGAAAAATTTAGAATTATTTTATGAATTTAAAAGCTGGATGGATGGAAAAGGTTATAAATCGACTGTTTCCAGCTCCTATGTTGCATACCTGCGTACCTTGCTGACCAAATTGTATACTAGTGGGTATACGGTAATTCCCAATTCTGAGGTACTTTTCAATAATATCATGGGCTATCCTTCCCTAGTTAAAGGTCTTTTGGAGTACTTCGACGATGCTATCAAAAAGGTTTATTCTGAAACCAATTGCCCAATCTCACAAAAACAGTTGAACAATGGCAGAAGTGCTTTCAGAAAGTTTGTTGAGTTCATGTTGTGGCGTTTGGATATGGTTGCCTCTAACGCTTCTGTAATAAGTCAAAAGGGAATAAAACAAATTACCGTTTTTACCAAACCAGCTAGAGTTTATCAAAACATGATGGGTTGGAAAATCTATACCCGGAAAGATATTCTTAGGATTTTAAAAAGTAGGTTGAGCACCCAAGACCGTCTTTCTGGAAATAAGATATGGCTTTCGCCTCGTGTTGTTAAAGAACTACTTGGTTCTGAATGGTTTGACAATTGGTGTAAAAGTATCATGTCTAAAACTAAGGTGCTAATTGATGATCACGGTAGGTTTGTAATGCTAGATCAGGTTGATGAATTAATATTGAAGCCCGATTCAAATGAAAAATACAGTGTTTGGATTGTTGTCGGCGGCCAAGAATACCGAGTTTATACTCATAAATATACTTGTACCAGTAAAGGAACGATCATTACTATTGAGTCTATGTTTGTGGATGGAATGAAAGATATTTCATTGGAGCATATTAAACCTATTCACCAGACTCTCAGTAATTTAGGTGGAGATGACAAGCTGCCAGAACTATCTAAGTTATCAGACTTAATCAAGCAGGTAAGCCAGACGATAAATAGTCATGATGGAGCAAAGATAAAGAGCCATATATCAATAGATCAAAACCAAGTAAGTAGCGACAATCCAGAAGTCTCCGTTAGTATTAACTTAGACGATCTCGAGAAAGATATGGATCTTATCAAAGATGATACTGATTATGAGTTAATGGATGTTTTGCAAAATATCATTGGAAGTAATAACAATGGAGGTTCGTCTGGGGTTCTAGTCACTCCTTCCAACTGCCCTGCAGCTTCAGCCGTAACAGTTTCAACAACTGTTACTGTCAAGAATGCACATGGCTCAACAATAGTGAAAGCGGGAATGAAAATCGGCCAGTATGCAAAACAGATTCTTGCTGATTTATTGCAGTCCAAGAAATTGTCACCTGTTGACATTGCCAATCTAGAAGACCCTGTTTTTTGCAAAAACAAACTTGGTATGAATTATCCAGTTTTGGTCGATGTCACTAAAATGGTTCCTGAAAAAGGGAGGTATTATAAATCTGACAGTTCCATAGCTCCTTATGTTATCTGTAATGACTGGTATGAAAAGAATAGGTCAAAGTTTGACACCTGGCTAGAAACAATTTGATATAAATACAGGAAGCCCCGCTGAGGTTTTTTCAGCGGGGCTGTTACGTAAAAAGGGGCACTATTTATATTCAATGGTTTATTTGTCCCTTGTTATAGAGCGCTTCGATTTGGTTTAGCAATCCTGAAATTCCGCCCACTTGCTGGCTGAGCATTGCTAATGAGTGCTCTATTTTTTCCATTACCATTTTATGAGGTTCATAGACATAGTGAGTGGGAAAGAGTTCTTTATGGTCTACATTTGCATATTCTATTTTTGTCCCTCTATGAGGAAGATATCTTTTTAAATTATGAAAACTATGAATACGGACTTGATCTTCCTCAAAATTGCATGGCTTTACAGAAACAATATACTTTGTATTGAGGTCAATTAGTTCATCATCAACTGCATCGGTGACTCTGATGTATCCTGGCGTTGTAGATGGTTCTTTGCAAAACTCGGGAATAGCATATACCACTTTTCCATTCTCGCGTTTTAATGCTTCATCGATGTCGTTTGGTATCCTAGTTTGTTTTTTTGAAGTATTCACGCGAAGAGTTGTAATATGGCAATTGAAAAAAGCATTGTTTGTTTCGGGGATCTCGCCTTCGAAATCCAATGTGGACAGATAAGGATCCCATTCTCCTTGTTGCTTGATTGTTTTTACCGAAGAGGGTATTGTTAGTTTTTTCAAATTGTGAAAACCGGCCAAGCTGTAAGCACCAATTGTTTCAATAGAATTTGGGATAACTAAACACTCGGAGATTTTCTCATTGTTTATCCAAATCTCTGCTCCGTATCCGTTTCGTTCATGTGGCCAAGCAGGATTGGCATTAGGATTCTCAAGTGTAATATGAAACAAGCTTTCTAGACTGGCATAGATAACAGTATTGAAACTAGTGTCACTAAAAGCATTACGGTTAATGAATTTAATACTAGCAGGGATTCTCAAATCAGCAAAATGACAATTGCAAAAAGCATTACTGCCAATACGTGTGACACCATCTGGGATCATAACTTCACCTCTGACTTCTTCAGAGCATTTCGTTAATACGACCTCTTGGCCCATTGTTTCGATTGTTAACCATTGGTTTTCCATAATAATACTTATTTAAGTGGTTTATTTTGTTCTATTGTATTTATCCGCCATCTTCCGAATCTTCTCCTTCATCTTTTTCCTGACATTGGCCGGTGCAAGCACTTCAACGTGTTCGGCCTCGTGAAGAAGGGCTTGGTAGAAGTCGTTGGTGGGGTAGAGGTCGTAGGTGAAGATGGTGTAGTCCTTGGTGCGCTCTATCTCCTGCTGGGTATGGTGCAGCGGTAGTGAAAGGAAGTACTTGGCCCGGTCTTTCTCAACTTTGATTTCTATGTGTTCAAGATTGATTTCCCCCATCCTTTTGTCTTCTATTCCAGTGATGATGCCGAAGAACGGTTTGAAATAAGCCTCGCTGTCAAAGTCTTTAGGAATCTTGAAAGTCTTCTCCGATTTCTCTAGCTTTTGGATTTTGTCGATAGAGAAAGTACGCATCTGGTCTCGAGTGAGGCAGAAGCCAACGACATACCACCGCCGCTCAAACTGCTTGACGCAATAAGGACATAATTCGTAGAATTCAGGTTTTTCTTCAGGATTGTTGAAATACTTGGTGTATTCAAAAGAAACAACACGGTTGCTTTCCATGGCATCCAGAATGTCTTCAAGCGTTTCGTTTCCCGATAGGACTTCTTCCACCAGTATGCGGTCTTTGAGCTGTTTGTGTTTGGTCACCGTGTCGCTCACTTCCATTGTCTTGAGTATCCATCGGTTGATGGTGTTCCTCTTGATGTCCTCCTTGTGCTCGTCTTCAATGTAGTAGCGGTAACCGTCTTTTGTGTCACATTCGATGATGGTATCGAAGTATTTTTCTACTGCGTCTTTCCAGTTTTTGAACGTTTCCCTTGTAAGCGTTTGGCCTGAATAATCGTACCAACGGTCGGTAATTTCTTCGCGAGTAAGCCTAGCGCGCATCAGCTGGTTCAATAGCCATCGGTATTTGTAATCTGCGGGTTTCGACATGGTGGTCAGTGTTGGATTAGTGACATGAAAGTGCAAAAATAATAAAATTAGGTAGAACTATGCAAGCCAGCATAGTTCTACCTAAAGTCAAGATTCAACTTGCGTTTCTAAAACCAGCCACATGCGATCTTTCTTTGACCAGGATTTCCTCGTCGCAGAAGGTCTTAAGCATGTCGAAATCGGGAGCTTTACCATTGAGGATGCTCTCAATCTTGCATTTGCGGGCGATGTTCTCGATCTGGCCACCGCTGAACGCATAGCTTTCCACTATCTGGTCGTGGTTCTCAATATCCTTGATTTCAGGAATCATGTCTTCCCAGATGTGCATTCGGGCGTTGGCCTCGGGGTTGTCAAACTTGATTTTGAACAGGAATCGGCGCTCGAAGGCGGGGTCGAGGTTCTCGGTGAGGTTGGTGGTGGCGATGAGGATGCCGTCGAGCTTCTCCATCGCTTCAAGGATGATGTTCTGCATGGTGTTCTCCATCTTCTCAACCGAGCGGTTGACGTTGGTGAAGCGGTTGCCTAACAGGGCGTCGGCTTCGTTGAGGAGCAGGATGGGAGCCACCTCGGAGTGGTTGACCATGTATTGGTATTGGTTAAAAATAGCCTTCACATTTTTTTCGCTTTCACCCACCCATTTGCTACGGATGTTGGCCATATTGACCTGGAAGACGCCTCTGCCCGTGGCACGTGCCAACTGCATAACGGTTTCCGTCTTGCCCGTACCAGGTGCACCGTAGAAGAGGCAGGCGAAACCCGTGCGCATCCCGTTGCCGGTCAACCGTTCGCGGATTTCGGTGAAATGCTGTTGTTCAAGAAGATCGCTTAATCTACGCACTTGCTCACTTTCTCTTTTATTGTAGTGGAGCGATTTGGCAATGATGTCTTGAGGCTGTATGATGTCTTTCGTGTATTTGATACGCGAACCACTTGGCTTTAGTTTCACCTCGGATAGTAACTCGTTTTTAGCTTTCTCTGTCAGTTGGTAGGCCTCCATGTCCTCCAAACCGTCGTCACAACAAGGTTCAATCCATCCTTCCTTGATGAGGAGATGGTCGCCGCTCAAGAATTCAGGCCAGCAAGTGGACAGATATCGTCGGTCAATAAAACGCGAACAGTCATTATAATCGAAGCTGCATTGGCTGTGGCAGCAAAGCAGAATACATGCGTTGATGAGTAAGGCTTGGTCGTTGCGTATGAATTTTTGGCCTAGAAGTGTTTTTGTGAAAGCAAGATGGGTGTTGTCGCTGAGCAAAAATTGGATTTGATTATGGAGTTCACGGTACGAGAACCTGTTGTCTGACTCGTTTGAAAGCGATTCAATGGCGTAGAGCAACTCCTCGCATGTGTTGTAATAGACCTGAGGTTCATATACTTCATTGTTGCTATACGCGGTCAACATATCCCATTGAGCCGTGTACGCTTTTGCTTGGTTGTCAAAGGTCTTTTCTTTGGTTAACAGTCTTTTGGCTACCAAATCATCCAGTTCTTTAATGAAAGCGACGGCGTTGAGGTTGGAGCAACCAAAAAAGATGCTGAGTCTATTAGTGGTAACGGCTTCTTCGATGCCAAACTCACAAACGACTGATAACAGCACGGCTTGATTTTCGTTGATTTTGAGTCGTTTGCAAAGATATTGGATGGGTTTCTGCAAATAGAAGAGGAGGTTGTCGGTGAAGCCGGTGTTCTCAGAGTGAGAAACAATGGTGTTCATGGCATCGATGATGTTGGTGGGTTCCGTTTCCAAGGGAAGCAGATAAGGGTCTTTGACAACGGGTCTGAGTCTTTTTTGTGAATCTTGCATGATGATAAAAATTTGGCGGTTGAACGAGGCCGCAAAGAAAGCAAAGACATGTGCAATTATTTTTCGCACCTGAAAAATTAAAAAGTTTCATTGGGATTATTATAATTTTATCCTGTGTATTTTAATTGCACACCTTTGTTGTTATTTTGCAGTCCGAAATAAATAGTAGAAATGAAAAAATGTAATATTATTATAAATAATAATATGGGTGGGATCACTATATACTTCAACAACTAAAAAATCAAACGCCAATGGAAGATTTCTTCATTATCTTACTCGTCATCATGTTCGTGGTTGCCTTCATCATCGCCCTTGTCGGAAGCATCCTCAAAGGACTGTTCGAACTGCTTTGCGGTTTTTTCCAACAAGTCGGTGCCCTCTTTGCTGGAGCGGGTATCTATGGCATCATCACCGTCGTGGGTGTCGTAGTGTTCATCATCGCCATTATATACATTATTAATAATTAAGCCAATCAGATAGAAAACAATTATACAAATCCTATTATTAACTAAAAACTTAACAATATGATGATTAAAAAGGTAAACAAAACTGAGTTTGTTGAGGTGGCTAAAGCCATCGGTACTGTAACCTATCAAATTGTCAGCAATGGCAACTTCTGGTTCGAGCAACTGACAGACGGCGAGGCGGTGTATCAGCACAAGCTGCTGACCCTCCAGAAAATGACGGTTAATGCCTTGCTTGAGAAGGCTCATAATGAGCCTTCCCGCTTGAAGGACTCGTTGGGTAATGTCTGTGCCTTCATCTATGAAAGCAACTCGTTTGTTTACTACTGTCTGGTCCCAATCACCAGAAGGGAAAAGACTTACGCTGATCGTCAGGTGAGGTCGTATGCTCGATGTGTGGCATCAAAGAGAGCGACACAGTTACCCCATCTATCGAATGAGAACAAACAGGCTGCCTAAATGTTCACACTGGGTGTCTGCCTAGCAGACACCCAGGAAACCTTTGAAAACTGAAAATCCTATGGAAACAAACAACCCCAACATGACCCCCGAGGGCAATTTCACCCTCACCTATTTCCCATACAATCAGGATGCCGTGCCTCAAACTCCGCTGGAAGAGGCTATCCAGAATTTGAATGACTGCTTGCCGTGTACGGACGAGGAAACATTGCAAAACACACTACGTTATGGTCATCAACGTCGTCCTTTGACAAGAAAGAAGAAGCGACAATTGAAGGCTTTCATCAACAATGTGCTTTTGCCCGCTTGTGAGGAAGGCAACCAAGATGCCATTTACTGGATGTTTATGGCTTATTTGTACGGATTGGGCGTGGAGGAGGATTGCGACAAGGCGCTGGAGTACCTGACGATTATAGCCAACTACGGTTATCCTGATATGCAATGTGAGCTTGGGAAGGAATACGCGACTATCGATTGGTCTTGTACCACGAAAAATGGAGAAGAGCTTGAAAAAAAAGAACATGAAGCGGTCAGATGGTTTGCAAAAGCGGTCGAACAAGGAAATGTGGAAGCGATGTTCTGCCTTGGTGAATGTTATCGCGATGGTACGGGGGTGGATCAGGATTATGAAAAAGCATTCGAGTGGTTCGCAAAAGCCGCTGAGCTCGGTTATGAGGAAGCCATGCCGGATCTCGCTTTTCTCTATGAGCGAGGAGCCGGTGTGGAGAAAAACCTCGACGCTGCCGCCGAGTGGTACGACAAAGCTGGCTGGCATGAAAAAGCCACGAGATTAAGAAACGGTGAAGACCTTTGGAAGATGGATGAAAAATGGAAGATGGATGAAGACGGGTTTTGGTACGATAGCTCAATGCCACCAGTATGGTTTCAAGACAAATATTAATTAATACAACAATAAAACTATCAATCATGGAAGCAAACAACACAAACGATCAAAAAACAAAGGCGGAAGAACTGTACAAACAAGGATGGCTTTTTCATTGCCGCAGGAAATATGAATCTGCTGCCCAATGCTACAAAGAGGCGGCCGAATTGGGTTATACAATGGCACTCTACTATTTGGCTCTTCTGTATTATGAGGGGAAGGGTGTTGAGAAAGACATTGTAGAAGCAGCAAAATGTTTTGAGGCCGTAGCCAAAGCAGGCGGGAAACGCAGCGAAGAAGCCAAACTTCGTCTTGAAAGGCTTGCAGACATCAATTCAGGCAAAGGCATTGGTATTGTAGGGACCGATTTGGATGATTGGATTGTAGTGGGAGCGGGATTTGGCCCCCAAGACACGGAGGAGTATAGAAAAATGTGGGCGTTGGCCGATCAAGGAGACCTGGAAGCGCAAAGGTACGTGGCGAATACGATATGGCTTCATATTGATGAAAACGGTTGCCCAGATGGTGACGGCGAAACGCTGATGAGATACCTCCGCAACCTGGCTGATCACGGTGATGCGTGGGCCCAATGCAAGATTGCCGAGACCTTTATTAACGACACTATTGTCGGTGTCGGGATAGGGGATGTGGATGATCAAGAGGGAATCAAATGGTACAGAAAAGCCGCTCAAGGCGGTGATACGGAGGCTCAATATTTACTTTCCGATTTTCTGTATCACGGGGACCATGTCAAGCAAGACAAAGAAGAGGCGTTTTACTGGTGGATGCATTATATCGAAAACACCGAGTTTCTTGATGAATCCGACCTGAAGATGATAGGTTTTCCTTACACGTACGGAGAAGGAAAGCTGTGGACCACCAAGGAGGCCTTCAGGTTGTTCAAGAAATATGCAGAGCAGGGTGATCCTGCTGCCCAGTATGGCCTTGGGTACTTCTATCTTGATGGCGAATGCGTTAGAAAGAATCTTGACACAGCCGTCAAATGGTTTACCAAGGCAGCTGAACAAGGCCATGAGGAAGCGCAATTCAAGTTGGGTGAGCTATATTATCAAGGTGTTAAAGTTGAACAAAACAAAGAGGAAGCATTCAAGTGGTATAGGAAATCGGCAGAGCAAGGCCGTGCCCTGTCGCAGTATATGCTGGGTGAGTTTTACACTAAAGGAGAGGGCGTGGCGCAAAACGATCAAGAAGCGGTGAAATGGTATCGGAAATCGGCTCGGCAAACCGATAAAGATCCTTGGCGTATGATACCTAAAGACGCATGGCGTGCATGCAAAAGACTGGGATTGCGTTATCATGAAGGCAAGGGGGTGAAGCAAAGCGACGTGATAGCAGCCCGATGGTATGAGAAGGCAGGACGCATCCTTTTGACCCTCCCAGCTACAGGTGATGAATTGTGCGCTATTGCAGAAAGTTATTTTTTCGGAGATGGGATTAGCCAAAACTATCAACAAGCCGTTAAATGGTATAAGAAAGCAGCGCAATTTGGGAATCTTTATGCGATGAGACAACTCGCTGAATTGTATGAACAGGGTGTGGTTGTAAAGCAGGACTATAAAGAAGCTTATAAGTGGTATGCCCAACTTGCTAGTCGAGGTGAAATCGACGCACATTACAAAACAGGTCTTTTCTATCTCGAAGGAAAGGGTGTGAAACAAAACAAAATAGAAGCCCTGACCCGAATTAGGAAAGCAGCATCGTTTGGCTCAAAAGAAGCCAAGGAAAAGCTATTGGAGTTGGGTGAAAAGTGAAGAGAGGCATCATGCCACAACCAACGATCAGTTGGCTTTTTTCTTGTCTTTTCATAATGGCATTTTTATTATCTTTGCCCCATGCCAATAACCATCTCAAAACGTCTCAAAATCACCGCCCAACTCACCCGAGGCCTTTTCTTGACCGACCCCAACCGGTCACCATGGGGCCGCGTGTGGCAACTGCTTTCCAGGTTCACTTGGGAGTTGCCGCAGACCCTCATGGGCTGGCTCTATTCGGTGGGAAGGGCCTTGGCGGGACAGATTGACCGTGTCGATACTTTGGGTGGCATCACCTTTGCGACGAAGTCGTCGTGCGCATATCTTATG
>JAFWRA010000097.1 GCA_017508895.1 Bacteroidales bacterium | reverse complement strand
TGCGGTCGCCCTTAGGCTCCATCTGGGTCATCTCACCCTTGCGGGCGCTGACCTGCTCAATGACACGGCCTGCGAAGTCCTCGGGAACGAGGACGGTAAGGCATTCGATAGGCTCGCACTTCACGTCGTCGATGTATTTCAGGATGACCTTGGGCTGACCGAGCTGGAACTCATAGCCCTCGCGGCGCATGGTCTCAACGAGGATGCTGAGGTGCAGGATGCCACGGCCGTAGACCATCAGCGAGTCGGGCGAGTCGGTGTCTTCCACCTTCAAGGCGAGGTTTTTCTCGGTCTCCTTGTAGAGGCGTTCGCGCAGGTGGCGCGAGGTGACATATTTGCCTTCCTTGCCGAAGAACGGCGAGTTGTTGATGGTGAACAGCATGCTCATCGTCGGCTCGTCCACATGGATGGGCGGCAGCGGCTCGGGGTTCTCGTAGTCGGCCACGGTGTCTCCAATCTCGAAGTCATCGATACCCATCAGAGCGATGATGTCGCCAGCCTCGACGGGTTTCTTGGTGCGTTCCTTGCCTAAGCCTTCAAAGGTGTAGAGCTCCTTGATGGTTGATTTGGTCACGGAACCATCGCGTTTCACCAGCGAGACATTCTGTCCGGCCTGTAGGGTACCACGCTTCAGACGACCTACGGCGATACGGCCCACGTAGGAGCTGTAATCCAACGATGTGATGAGCATTTGTGGTGTGCCTTCCTCGAACTTCGCGGGCGGGATGGTGTCGATGATGACATCCAGAAGGTAGGAGACGTTGTCGGTGACGTTGTTCCAGTGGTCCGACATCCAGCCTTGCTTCGACGAGCCGTAGACCGTCGGGAAGTCCAATTGGTCTTCGGTTGCGCCAAGGTTGAACATCAGGTCGAAGACGGCCTCTTGAACCTCATCGGGTCGGCAGTTGGGTTTGTCGACCTTGTTGATGACCACGATGGGCTTCAAACCTAATTCGATGGCCTTTTGCAGCACGAAACGGGTTTGTGGCATGGGGCCTTCGAAGGCGTCGACCAAAAGCAGCACGCCGTCGGCCATGTTCAAGACACGCTCCACTTCGCCGCCAAAGTCGGCGTGGCCAGGGGTGTCGATGATATTGATTTTCGTATCCTTATAACGAACGGATACGTTCTTCGAAAGGATGGTGATGCCGCGCTCGCGTTCAAGGTCGTTGTTGTCGAGAATGAGTTGGCCTGGGGCTTCGTCCGACTCCTTGAAGAGTTGCGATTGGTAGAGGATACGGTCAACGAGGGTGGTTTTGCCGTGGTCAACGTGGGCGATAATAGCTATATTTCTGATATTCTGCATTTTAGTAAAAATTGCTGCAATAATTGAAGGCGCAAAATTACAAAAAAGCAGAAAAAGTGAGTCTATTTCATCCAGAAAAACTCATCCTTAGCCACAATCGGCTTAAAATACTCATCAATAATTCCTTGCTCAACCAATTCTTTAGGCGTACCTTGGCGCAAAGGCTGCTGGGGTGCGACGACCCACATGACATCAGCATGGCGGAGCAATAAATCCAGATCATGGCTACTGAAAAGGATGGTTTTCTTTTTCTCGCGCGAGAGCATGTGCATGATGTTCACCAACTCGATTTTGCTCGGATAGTCCAAAAAGGCAGCGGGCTCGTCCATGAAGATGAGGGGCGTGTCCTGCACCAATGCCTTGGCAATCATTACTTTCTGTTGTTCGCCGTCGCTTAATGATACGAAATTGCGGTTGACCAAATGGCTGATGCCGACGGTTTCTAAGCTGTCGTAGATGATTTGTTCGTCGTCGGCTTTCAGTTTGGCCAAGAGACCGAGATGGGGATAGCGACCGGCGGCCACGATGTCGAAAACCTTCAAAAACAGGTCGTCAGGCTTCTCGGTCAGCACAAGGCTGAACAACGAGCTGCGCTCGGTGGGTGAGTAGTCGCGCAGGTCCTTGCCAAACAATTTGACCTCGCCGCTGATGGGTTTTAGGCTGGCCGACAGCGTCTTGAACAATGTCGTCTTGCCCGAGCCGTTGGGACCCGCCAAGGCTACGATGTCGCCTTCGTTAAGGCTCACGTCGATGGCGGGCATCAAGGCTTGGCCTTTGTAGCCGATGAGCAGGTTTGATGTTTTTAGGACCTCTTGCATATCTGTGTTTTTGGGATTGCCTTACGGCAAGAAATCGTTCAAAAATCTATTATTCAAAATCTTAAAAATCTTATTTCAGGTTTGACTCTCAACATTTTTTGATTTTTGATTGATTTTCATATCATTTTTGATAGATTTCTTGCGAAGCAATCCATTTATATTTAATGTGTTTGACTAAACCGTTGCCGGTGGAAGATGACCCACAGCACGATAGGCGCACCAATCAGTGCCGTGACCGAGTTGATGGGTAGGTTGCCTTCAAACGAGGGCAGGCGTGCGATGAGGTTGCAGAACAAGGCCAGGTCCATGCCAAGGAAGGCTGTGGCTGGGATGAGCAGCTTGTGGTCGCTGCTGCGGAAGAGGAAGCGTGCGATGTGCGGCACGGCCAAGCCCAAGAAGGCGATGGGACCGCAGAAAGCCGTGATGAGGGCGGTGAGGAATCCCGAAGCCAGGATGATGAGCATGCTGCTGCGACGGATGTTGACGCCGAGGTTCTCGGCATAACGCTCGCCCAACAGCAAGAGGTTCAAGGTCTTGAAGAGCAGGAACGAGCCTATGGTGCCGACCGCCACTGCGATGGCGAAGAAGGGCAGCTGGGCCTTGCTCACGTTGGAGAAGCTACCCAGGCCCCAGATGACGAAAGAGTGCAGTCCTTCCTTTTGGCTGAAAAACTTCAGGATGTCGGTGACCGAGCCCGCGAT
>JAFWRA010000096.1 GCA_017508895.1 Bacteroidales bacterium | reverse complement strand
AGCTCTGGCTCTGCAATCAGAGTAAACAAAAACCAGTCGCAGAAAAAGCGACTGACAACTCATAACAGTCTTAAATTATTAACCCGTCAACTTGATTCAGCCGTAGGACACGAAAGTGACAACCAAAATCAGCAAATTACAAAGTTGGTCAATAGCTTGACAATAGTAGCCCAAAAGCGTGGGATAAAGATGAAGGAAGTCATCATAAATGCGCCTTGCCATCTGTTGGTGCTTTTCGTCAAGATGGAAATGCTCACCTCGTAACAAATCGGATCGGTACTGAGCCAAATTGCACTTCATACGATGAACAGTCACGCGGTACGAAACATCTGTCATCCCAAGTGCTTTAGCCATAGCTTCATTTGGTAATGCTTTCTGCTTGTTAAGCATCGTAAGCATGGAACGAAGAAAAATAAAACCGTCACGAGATGAGAGTTTTTGGTGGGCATAGGCCAGCAAGTCCGAGGCAACGGAAAGCTTCTGCTCATCGGTAAGTACGGAAGCATTAGCATCTATATCGGCAACGCTTTCGGTAGGGAGTTCCATATGGGTGATAAGGTCCTCTTTTGCTGCACGCACACTAAGATAATTACGGAAAGTGTTGAGCATCCAAGACTCAAAAGACCCTCGCTGCACAATACCCTGAAGCGATTGATAAGTCCGTTGATCATCTCCTTCTTTTCCATCACGCAGATAAAAGAAAAAATCATCAACAACGTCTTCAAAGTCATCCAACAACCTGTGCTCATAAACTTCAAACCGTTGCCTTAATTGATGGTTGAGACGATGGTGCAGCAGATGGTACATCGCTTCGTCTGCCAATACACCTCCGTCAAGGATGAGGTCTATTAAACCAGTATTAGTCGTTTCTTTCATGTAAGTTTTTATCCCACAAAAGTAGATACTTTTTTCACTCAAACAAAACATTTCCTATCTTTGCACCTTCAAAACTTCAATCATCAGACTATGAAAGCAACAAAGCCTTTAGCACCCACTAAGCATTTCTTTGAATACTTCAACGAGAACCTTCCCAAGAACTGGGACGAACCCGCTTTGACCGACTACGACGACGTCACGAGTTATACCTATGGCGAGATGGGCGCCAAGATGATGCAGGTGCAGGCCATGCTCGAAGTGGCAGGGCTGAAGGCTGGCGACAAGATTGCCATCTGCTCGAAGAACTGCGCCAACTGGGCCATCGCCTTCCTGGCCATCGCCGCCAACCGTGGCGTGGTGGTGTCGATCATGGATGCCTTCGTCGAAAGCGACATCGAGAACCTCGTCACCCACTCTGATGCCAAGGCTATCTTCGTCGGACCCGCCGTCTGGAAACGGCTCCATCCGGACAAGATGCCCAACATTCAAATTGCCATCGGGACGGAGCAGTTCCGTGTCCTTTATACCAAAGATGAGCAACTGAACACGGTGAAAGAAGACGCTGAAAAGCTGTTCAACGAAAGATACCCCAACGGCTTCACCAAGGCCGATGTCAACCTGCCCACCGATAACCTCGACGAGCTGATGATCATCAACTACACCTCGGGCACTACGAGCGCCCCGAAAGGTGTCATGCTTTCATATCGCGCCATCTCCGCCAACGTGCAATACAGCCAGGAGACCATCCCTAACCATGCCGGCTGGACCGAGGTGTGCATGTTGCCGCTTTCCCACATGTTCGGCATGACGATCGAGTTCCTCTACCAGATTGCGGGCGGCTGCCATGTCTATTTCTTGAGCAAGACTCCCTCGCCAACCGTCCTGCTGAAGGCTTACAAAGAGACCAAACCCTACATGATTCTCACCGTGCCTTTGGTGCTGGAGAAGATTTTCAAGGCGAAGATCTTCCCAGCCTTGAACAAACCCATGGTGAAGTTCCTGTGGCACACGCCCCTGCTCTGCAAGATTGTGGAGAAGACCATCTACAAACAGCTGATGGAAGCCTTCGGTGGCAATCTCATTTGGCTCATCACGGGTGGCGCCGCCATCAACGCGGAGGTGGAGAAGGTGTTCCGCCGCATCAAGTTCCCCTTCGTGGTGGGCTATGGCATGACCGAGGCCGGACCACTCATCTGCTACGAGCACTGGTACAATGAAGTGATAGGCTGCTGCGGTTCTTGCGTCACTCGCAACGAACTAAAGATTGACTCACCCGACCCAGAGAATGTGGTGGGTGAGATCCTCTTCCGCGGCGAGCATGTGATGATGGGCTATTATAAGAACGACGAAGCCACCCGCGCTGCCATCGACGAAGAAGGCTGGCTGCATACGGGCGACCTCGGCACCTTGAATAAGAAGGGCTTGCTGTTCATCAAGGGTCGTTCCAAGGCCATGATTCTCAGTTCCAACGGCCAGAACATCTATCCCGAAGAGATCGAAGACAAGGTGAACAACCTGCCTGGCGTGGTTGAGTCGCTCGTGGTGGGTCGTCAAGGCAAGATTGTCGCTCTGGTCTATCCTGATGAGAAATACGACTTGCAGAACAAAAGTATGGAGGAGCTGATGAACGAAAACCTCGCCACATTGAACGCCATGCTGCCCGCATACTCAAAGGTGTCTTCCATCGTCCTCGTCGACAAGGAGTTTGAGAAGACACCCAAGCGTAGCATCAGGAGATTCTTGTACTCGTAAAGCTTTACTCCTTCACCAATTTAATGGTGCGTGTGCCGGTTTCACTCGAAATGCGTGCCACATAAACACCCTTGGCAAAAGTGCTAAGGTCGAGTTCGGTGCGACCATCAACAACTGTAGCCGTCAGCATCTGTTTGCCCAGCATGTCAAACACAACGACCTGACCGTCGTTGGCATTCGTCTCCACTGTAACCTTGTCCGTAGTGGGATTGGGGCAGACCGTGGCTACCAAGGTCGGCTGTTCTTCGACACCGACACTTGGATCGTTGCCCACCCACACGTCGTCGACATACACACCGTCGGCTTCGTGCGATTTGCCCTTGAAAGCAATGAGATAGGCATCCGAAGCCTCGGGCAAGGAAAGGGTGATGGTCTCCCAATCCTCGCAGGCATAGGTATATTCGCCAAGGAGATGCCAATAATCGTTTATCGAAGTAGCATACCAAACCGACAGTTCGTCAACGAATTGTCCCAGCGACCGTTGCTTATGATTGAAAGTAAGGACAGGTTGGGTGACGGCAGTGATGTCTAAGGGGGCGGAGACGAGCATGGCCTCGTCGCCCAACCAAATGAAGAAGGCCGTGTTGTTGAGGATGAGATAGCCAGGGTCAACCACCCAACCATCGTTGCCTGAAAGGATTTCACTCCGCCAGCACACGAATTCCTCCGAGGCTTCAAAGTCATCGAAATAGGGTCGGTCGTTGGTGACGGTAATCACGTCGCACAAAGTGGTGAATGTCAAAGGATAGGACCATTCCGATTCCAACCCTTCGCCACAGTTGGCTTTGACGCGAACTGTGTATTCGGTGTTGGGCTCCAGATACTCCATCAGATAGGGTTGTGAAGTTACGGTGGCTTGATGTCCATTCACATCCACCGTCCAGCTTTCTTCATTACCTGCTGCCGACCATCCAAGCATTGCCGTGAAAGCCGTAACCTCAGTGACCTGTAGATTCATGGGACGGGCACAGCCTCCAGCAGCGGCAATCTCAATATCGTCGATGAAGATATAATATCCACCATTGCAATGCCCAAGAAACGAAATCTGGAACATGGACGACAGGTCTTCAAGGGTGAACAATTCATCGTAGGTATTCGACCAGTCGCTAAGGCTATAGCTGCCTAGTTGATGCCAGTTGTCGGTCGGTGAGGTGCGGTAACTCACCGTAAGCTCGTCGTAAGGAGGATAAAGCGCCATCATCGCATAGCCGAAACTGAAAGTGGCACTGCTACTACCAGTCATGTCGAAGGTGGGCGAAACCAGACGGGCTTCGTCGCCAGAAGAAGCATTTTGGAAGGCCACCACATTGGTGTTGGTGCCGCCCATCACCGCCCAAGTGGCAGAGCTCGTCGTCTCCACCGTCCAACATTCCATCTGCCCTGATTCAAAATTCTCAATATAAGATTGTCCTGGGCCAATAGGAATTACACATTGTGCAACCGCAGTAGCGGTGCCAAAGAAGAAAGCCATTAGGATGGCAAGTAATGCTTTAGTAAAGTAGTGTGTGTGTTTCATAGTATTTATAATTGATAATGAATAATTTGCGGCGCAAAGATATGTATTTTTGTTGAAGTGTTGACTGTTTAATTGTTAAATTGAGCTATTAGCTTTCAGCTATCAGCACTGTAATGACCAAGCTGAAAGCTGACGGCTGATAGCTTATTATCTTCCCCCAAAGTAATATTGACCCTTTCCAACCGTGGCCTTGCCGTATTGGATGGCATTCACCGGACAATGGTGATAACAACCCATGCACATCGTGCAGTGGCCGTGCCATTTCGGGCGGCCTTCTTCGAGGGTGATATTATTCAACGGGCACATCTCCACACATTTGCCACAATGGATGCAAGCCTCTGTAACGCAATACTTGCTGTCGTCGGTAGCCGAGCGGTTGAAACCAGGATTTACCAAATAAGTCTTGAGCCATGCCAAGCTACCCACAACTATTTCTGAAAAATGCTCCTTGTTGATGAGCCGCGTAATATTTCGCTTCAGAAGGTCGTTTGCTCTGTCAATCTTCAGTTTGGCATTTTCTGGTGTGTCGAGTTTGAAGCCTGCCATACCAATGTAGGTTTCAGGCATTTGCACACTAAAACAGGCAGACAACGACCAGTCTTTTTCTTCCACAGCCTTGCGGAAAACCTTCTCCGTGAGGCCACAATTGTCGCCACAGGTGCAGGCGAAATAGAGGTAATCGGGCTTAGCTTTGAGTTGCAGTTTCTTCACAAAGTCAAGCACCAATCGTGGCGGTGCCCAAGAATAAATGGGAAACACGAAGCCAAGCCTTTCGCCTTCGGCCAAAGTGTAGTCATAACGGCCTTCGCGAGCTGCTTCGGGGATAAAAGTCAATGTGTCGTTGAGTCCTGCGGCGATAGTTTCCGCCACATGTTTGCTGTTGCCACAGCCGCTGAAGTAGAATATCATAAGAGTGTCGTTTTATTGCTGCAAATGTAAAGAAAACTCTGAAATAAAAGCAAGTTTATTGTACTTTTGCATCCGCAAAAACAAAAACCCAAATGCCCAAAAACTCGCTCAACCGTTCGATACTGAAGCTCGCCATCCCCAACATCATCAGCAACATCACCGTGCCACTGTTGGGCTTCGTCGACATGATGCTGATGGGGCACCAGGACAGCCTCGCTTACATCGGGGCCATCGGCTTGGGCGGCACCATCTTCAGCGTGATGTATTCCATCTTCAGCTTCATGCGGGCGGGCACGACGGGCTTCACGGCACAGGCCTATGGTGCCAACGACCGTGCCGAAATCGCCTATTCACTCTATCGTTCCCTTTGCATTGCACTGATTGCCACAGTTTTGGTACTTTCATTGCAAAATGCGGTAGAATGGCTCAGCATGAAGTTGCTCAACGGTAGCGAGGAGGTTTTGGCCTACACCGCCACCTATTTCCACGTCCGCATCTGGGCTGCGCCAGCGGTGCTTTGCCTCTATGCCTTCAACGGCTGGTACATCGGTATGCAAAACACCACCATCCCTATGATTATCGCCATCCTAACCAATGTGGTGAACATCGTTTTGAGCATCATCTTCGTCAACGGCATGGGCATGGGCGTGAGTGGCGTGGCCTTGGGCACAGTCATCGCACAGTATTGCGGCTTGATTACTGCCATCGTCTTCCTGTTCGCCAAGTTCCGCTATCATCTCATCCCCATCCATCGGGTCATCCTATTGCAGGCCGACAAACTGAAGCGTTTCTTCAAGGTCAACGCCGACTTCATGATTCGCAGCATCCTCTTGGTGCTAAGCATCGCCTTCTTCAACAACCAATCGGCCAAACTCGGCGACGACATGTTAGCAGTCAATATGATATTGATGCAGTTCTTCTACATCTTTTCCTACTTCACCGACGGCTTTGCCTACGCGGGTGAGGCGTTGGTGGGGCGTTTCACGGGAGCGCATGATGTCAAGCAACTCCGTCAAACTGTAAAACTGCTGTTCCTCTGGGGTCTTATCATCGCCTTGCCTTTCACGGTGCTTTATGCCCTCTTCCCTGACTGGTTCATCGGCCTCGTCAGCGACCAGCCTGGTATCATCCCGATGGCCCTGCCTTATCACATCTACCTGGCTGCCATCCCACTTATCACCTTTGCCGCTTTCCTTTGGGACGGCGTCTACATCGGTGCCACGGCATCCCGTGCCATCCGCAACACCATGCTCATCTCGTCCATCGGCGTATTCCTGCCCGCCACCTTGTTATTAATGCCTCACTTCGGCAACCATGGCCTTTGGGTGGCCTTCCTAATGTTCATGGTCGCCCGCGGTCTTTCCATGACGTTGATGGCGAAAAAGGCGGTGTTTTCATCGAAATAATTGCTATTTTTGCAAAAATTTACTCCTCATGGAAGAAATCCTCACTTTCCTCGACGACGTCCTTCATAACAACAACCGCCCTTGGTTTCAGGAGCATAAGAAACAATACCAAACGGCGCAAGCCAACTTCAACGCCTTGGCTGAGCAAATCATCGCCGGCGTGCAGAAATTTGACGACAACTGTAAAGGCTTGACCCTGAAAGACTGCACTTACCGCTTCTACCGCGACACGCGTTTCTCGCCCGACAAGCGACCATACAAGACCCACTTCGGCGTGTTCGTCTGTCCCGAAGGCAAGAAGTCGATGCTGAGCGGCTACTACTTCCATCTTGAGGCCAAGGAGTCGGAATACCTCGGCCACAACATGCTCTGCACGGGGATGTACATGCCCGATACGGCCATGCTGAAAACCATCCGCGACGAGATCCTATTCAACGGCGAGCCTTTAGTTGATGCCATCGCCAAAGCCAAAGGTTTCGACCTCGACACCAGCCACGCCATGAAGCGCGTGCCCAACGGCTATCCCAAATACCATTCGCATGCCGAGCTTTTCAAGCAGCGCGACTGGCTCGTGGTGCAAGACCTCCCTGAGAAACGCCTCTCCGACCCACATCTCGTCGACTGGGTGCTGAGTGAGTTCGAGAAGACCAAGGACTTCTGCCAGTGGCTGAATCGGACGGTGAGAGGGGAATGAAAGCTATGCCCCCTTTTTTCGAAGAGAATCTTTAAGTTTTTTATTCAATTTTTAACATTTCGGCACGATTTTTGATTAAAATCGCCCCGCAATATAAGATTATGAACTCCTGAATAATGTCAGTTTTGAGCATTGGTTGGATTTCGTTGCCCTTATCTTGGCCTCGTTTGATAAAATTAATTCGTTAATATACAACAATTTAAAAACAAAGCAAGCCTATGAAAGACCGTTACACACAACAGCAACTCCCAACGAACAGCAACACCACCCTCAAACTCAACGCCTACCAGTCACATCTGGTGGAGACACACTTTAGCCTAGTCAGTGGAATGGCGCAATCACTCCTAAACCTCCAAACGGGTTTCCACGGCCTGACAGAAAGCGACTTGTCGGATGCCGGCTACGAAGCCTTAGTTTCGGCAGCATGCCACTATGACAGCACTCGTAACGCGTCTTTCAAAACCTATGCCAGCAAGTGCATTTGGCATGCTATGGTGGCAGAAATCAACCGCTGGCATCCTTCTTTTGTAATTATGGTACAAGAGGTTGTGAATGGAAGGCCAAAACTCGTTAAGACAGAAGTAAGCCTTTTCACTTGCCTCGACGACACGAACACCTTTACCCACACCCCTATGTGCTGCAACTGGGAAGCCGAGCAGGCTTGGCAGCTTGAGACACTGAACGAAGCCATTGCCACCCTCAAACCCGAAGAGCAGTTCTTGATTCGCTGCTATTTTGGCTTCGACAACAAGGCAATGAAGCTCGAAGAGATTGCCAACAAGCTCAATGTCAGCACGACAGCCGTTCACAAACGCATCAAGAACGCCATCGCCAAGCTGCGCACCTTCATCGAAGGTGCCAGCTCACCTTACCGCATGTGCGCTTGACAAAACTTTTTTTCATGCCCATGGTTGAAAAGCTGCATTCGGGGCGCTATAAATAGAATGACCGACGAAACAATATAAAGAACCTTTTAAATCACCCACCTTATGAAAAGAAAGCAAGACTCCTTTGACTATGATGAACCTGTATTTACTCCAACCTACGCACAAACCACCCCCGTCAACAAAACGACGTTGAAAAACATGACCCTCCTCGATAAGCTTGAGCGACTCATTCAGCTGGCACAAGGCTGCAGGCTCGAAGACAAGTTCTTCAAACGCCATAAGTCCCTTATCGAGTCAGTGGCTGTCGACTTGGAACTGACACCTGAAGAGGCGGTGATGCTCTGTCCCTTCATCTCCGACTCTGAATCGGCAGTGAGCAACCGAGAAATGATTGACTATTTCGGCTGCTCTCCCATCACCATCATGAGGAAGACACAAGACCTCAAGTCGCTCATGCGTCGACGTTACATCAGGCGACGTGGCACGTTTCACGGCAATAGCCCTGCTTACCAGCTGAGCGAGAAAGCCAAGAAGGCCTTCTGCAACAACGAGGCCCTGCCCCTCGTCAACACGGCCAACTTAAGCCCCGAGGAGTTTATGAAACACTTCACCAGATTGCTGCGCGAAGCCGGCCGCAACAGCCAAATCGACGAAGAGGAACTGCTCTACGAGACCATGGAACTACTCAAGGACAACCCCCAGCTTAATATCGCCCGCACCATCAGTAGCCTAAGGGTGTATGACTACGACAAGCTGTATCTGCTCTACTTCTGTAAGCGCCTCGTTGTCGACCACCAAGTGAGTGTCCCCCTTGACCAACTGGATTTTCTCGTTGACGACATCAACGACGAGTTCGACTTGATGATGAACAACGGGCGCCACCCTTTCGTCAGGGAAGGACTGATTGCCATCAGCGGACAAGACAACTTCATAGCACGCAACCTATTTCAGCTCACCGATAAGGCGCGTAACCTCTTCCTCAGCGAGTACGACATCCCCGATAATATTGAGGAAGTCGACGAGGACGACCACAGCAACATGCTCAGCTGCACCGACATCAAACCCAAGGTCATGTTCTACTGCAAAGAGGACCAAGGTCAAATCGACACCTTGCAGCACTTGCTCGAGGACGAACAGCTGCAAGCCATCCGCGAACGTTTGGAGAAAGCCAACATGCGTAAGGGCTTCAACTGCCTCTTCTATGGTACCCCAGGAACAGGTAAGACCGAGACAGCCTTGCAGCTGGCTCGCATGACGGGCCGCGACATCATGCAGGTCGACATCTCGTCGATCCGCGACAAGTGGTACGGTGAGACGGAGAAGATAGTTAAAGGCATCTTCGAAAGCTATGCCCAAAAGGTGAAGAAGTCGAAACGCATCCCCATCCTGCTCATCAACGAGGCTGATGCCGTGCTCTCGGTGCGCACAAGCGTAGGTGGCAACAACCCCACCCTCGAGAAGACGGAGAATGCCATTCAGAACATCCTCTTGGAGGCTATGGAGAACATCGATGGCATCATGATTGCCACCACCAACCTCACATGCAACCTCGATAGCGCTTTTGACAGACGTTTCCTGTATAAGGTGGAGTTCCACCAGCCCAGTGTTGAGGCCAAGACGCACATCTGGCAGAGCTTCATCCCCGATTTAGCCGAAGCTGACGCTATCGTGTTGGCCCGTTCTTACGACTTCAGTGGTGGACAGATAGAGAACATTGCCCGTAAGGTGATGGTTGACCACCTGCTCTTTGGTGGCACCCCTGACCTCGACCACATCGAAGAACTCTGCTCAAAGGAGCAGATTGCCGGACGCAACACGAATAGCCGAAAACCGATAGGATTCTGTAGTTAGTAACAATAAACAATATAAAGATTTATTGCTGTCCGCTAAAATTCAAAATAGAGGGGAACACTTGTCCTCGATGCACTAAAATAGGCGATATGTGCTTTTTTTCTGAAGAGTAAGCCTCCCGGTCAAAAAAGGGTCAGTTCAGGGGGCGATTCCTTCGCCTTT
>JAFWRA010000095.1 GCA_017508895.1 Bacteroidales bacterium | reverse complement strand
GCCAAGTTCTGCTTCCGCACGGAAATGAACGATTGGGTCACAACTTTGGCTGTCTTCTTCAGCGGTGGCGATGTCGAATCCTTCACCTCACGCTACCACATTAGGACTTGACTCGTTTCATCTTTCGACCGCTCGTGATTGCAAATTCGGAAGAACGGGTCGCATCGTGCTGTATTTCATGATAAGGTCGTCTCGGCAGTCAACCATGTGGCTGTCGAAGTTGCCCCAAGCATAACCGTCGCACACTGGCACCATAATGTCCTCGTCGTGGGTTTTTAATAGTTAGTTAATCTGTTGTTTTTAAATTTGTTAATGTATACTTGTTTTAATAAGCCTTCACTCCTTCACCCACTTCCCACTTTCAGCTTCTTTGTCGTTTGAATACACTTTCCATACATACATTCCCGAAGGCCATGTCTGGACATTAATGGATGTTACTTCTTCCGAAACTGCCTGGCTATGCACCATCTGCCCCAAGGCGTCATACACCTCCACATAGGCATTTTCCAAACCCGTGCGGATATTGAGTGTGTTGCCGCCTGGGTTGGGATAGGCTACCGCCACCTTCAGGCCGCTTGAGTGC
Organism: Bacteroidales bacterium; assembly: GCA_017508895.1. The sequence continues at coordinate 4,001 of JAFWRA010000095.1, read as the reverse complement.
GCCTCCTCTATGCCATCAAAGGCCTCGGCGGAGAATTTGGTTACCGTTGTCCACCAATGGGAATAATCAGGTGTCGACTGAAATGTTACCAAAATATCGTCTTTCTCTGTGACATCTATGGATTGGATAATGTTGGCTACATTATTCACCAAGTCAGAGCCAAAATACAGCGTAGATATGGTGTCGAAATCAGGAGACAGACGCTCAATGGTCATCCCATTCTTTCCGTCTTCTAAAGCATAGGCGAAATACACGCTGTTGTCGGATGCTATGGCAACACCTTTGATATGGGCGATGTCATCTAATGAGTAGGAATTCTTTTTCCTTTCCGCGTAACGCAAAATAGGCAAAATCCCTGTCTTGTCGGAATCAAGACCATACTCATACAAAGCGCATCCTGTGTAGCCATAACTATTCGGGTAATATTCGCATGAAAGATAAACCGTGTTGTGACGGCTGCCAATGTATGCGGCATTCAAAAAATGGTTTTCTCCCAATCCGTCCCTCTGGTGATAATGCTTCTCGCTTACAATGTTGAATTCGCCGTCCAAACGGTAAACATATCCGGGGAATGAATTCTTTTCCGTTTCGGTTTGCTTGCCATAGTCATTGATGGGATAACCGTTCAGGAAACAGTAATATGATGAATTCCCAGCTTTCACGATGTTGTAACCGTGTAAGACCATAGACCAATTCAAACCTCCTCCTCCAGGCTCCCCGTGTCTATCCAGCTCATAGCCGACATGTCGAATGAGCGTGCCGTCAAAGCCTATCCGAAAGAAAAAGATGCTATCGTTCCCATTTGGATTGTAATAGTCAAAGGTGGGCTTCTTTATATAACCACCGACAACAGAACCATCGTCAACGAAAGCGGAAAAGACATAGATGTTGCCGCAATACTCGTTATATCCACCAAACAACGTCTCACTATATGGTCTGTTCGATGTGTCAACAGGTATTTGGAACTCATGGCTCTCAGCAATGGATAGTTGTTCGTCAAGCCTGTACAAACCAAGGAAGGAATGGTCAGGAGGATTGTCGAAGTTCATGAAATAATTGGCGGAAGTGGAGTCATGGTCGGGACTATAGGCAGCCAAGATGTATGTTCTTCCTTCTTCATCCGACAACACATGTGGATAATAACCCCAAAACGCAGGTTTGTAAAAAGTGTTTCGTACCAATTCTTCACCGTTAGGCGAAAGCAAAAGCAAGCCAGGTTGACCAGGATGAAATGAATTGAGGGAGGAAGTATGAGTATTAGTGCTGCAAGTAACCGCTATGTTTCCATCTTTCAAGGTTTTCGCCTCTTTCATCCAAGGACTACCAATCTCTAAAAACCCTATAGAGTATTCCCATTCCTGGGCTGAAGCCTTTGCCCCGAAAAGCAGGGCAAAGGCTAAAACGAAAAAACTGTTTTTTTTCACTGCACTTGAATTATTTATTTAAGGGGACTTCTATTTATACTTGGTTTCCTTGATTTCGGGTCGTCAGGATGCCGAAGTCCCGTTTGGGCAGACCTTTCAACCCGCAGCAAAGATATGCGTTTTTGTTTTATGCGGCAAGCTTTTCTGACATTTTTTTGAGTTTTGCGCGTATGTATGTATGTATGTATCAGAGAGTTGTGCTGTTTTTTGTTTGTCACTTTTTCAAGAGATTCAGCCTGACGATTTGCTCGTAGCGCGACATGTTGTAGGTCAGGTTGATCAGCCCAATCACCGCCGTCGCCCTCGCCAAGCCTACCGTCCTGATGTACAGCCTGTTCATCGTGTTCTCCATGAAGCCGAAGATATGCTCCACGCGGCATCGCGTCCTCGACTTCTCCCTGTTCAACTCCTTCTGCTCCTCGGTCAGCGGATGCCCGCGGTAGCCCTTCTCGCATATCTCGTCCTTCATCCTGTACTTCTCCAATGTCTCCTCCTGGCCCACATACGCGCTGTCGCCATACAGCGGCTGGCCTTTGTCCGACTCCTCCAGCAGTGTGTCCGTCGGCTGCGAGTCGTGAACCGAGGCGGGCGTCACCTCCTGCGCCAGTATCAGCTTGCTCTTCGTGTCGCCCTTGACGTGGTTCTTGTAGCCGAAGTAGTTCACCCCGCCCTTCTTCGTTCAGCGCGCTTCCGTGTCCTTGTGGTGCTTCTTGTTGGCCTTGCGCCTCATGTCCTCCTCGCTGTCGCCTTCCTCCGGCTCCCACAGGCCATCGCCCTCCCCGGCCTTGATGCGTTTGTTCTCGTCGGGCGTGTTGCGCTGTTTCGGGACGCTCACGAAGCTCGCGTCCACTACGCGCCCCTCGTTGAATATCAGACCCTTGCCGTTCAGGTAGTCCACGAACTTCTGGAACAGGTCGCCCACCTTCCCTCTCTTGACCAGTCGCTCCCGGAACAGCCATATCGTCCGAGCATCGGGAACACGGTCGCCCTCGGACAGGCCCAAAAAGCGGCGGAACGAGGTACGGTCAACTATCTGGAACTCCGCCTGCTCGTCGCTCAGGTTGTAGTAGCGCTGCAGCACCATCAGCTTGAACATCATCACCACGTCATACCGCTTCGCGCCCGCGTTGCTCTTGCGCTCCTTCGGCAGAAGCGCGTCCTCCAGTTCAGACCTGAACATCTCAAAATCAACTGCTCTCGACAACCGCTCCAGCGGGTCGCCCATCTCGGTGAGCTTGCGCTCCTTCTCTTCCGCATCAAACATTGTCGTGTTGCCTGTCGTCTTGTACTTTCTCATAACTGTCTCATTTATCGGTTTACTTCATAACGACAATTTTACAACTTTATTGTTTGATACACAATATTTTATGTATTTTTAGAAATGCCCTTCACAACAATACTTGGCTCCTTTGTTAATTGATATGTCAAAAACGCTATATGAACAGACAAATCTCTATAAGCCAGATTATTTGTGTCAGTAAGCATTTCAATTCCTTTATTGTAATAAACAATAGCACTATCCAAATTACCCATAACATCATAATTCGAGCCTATTTCATCAAACATCCAAACCAAATGTCCTATGGTTGCATCATATCTATTATAATACCCCATTGCACATTTTCCGAAACAAACAGCTTGCTCATGAAGATACTGGTCAGAAAACAAACCTGTCAACCTAGTATACGTCAACGCCATAAAATGAGCCCTCTTCCCCACTAATTCCTTCTCCTCAAAACGCTCATCCATGATTTCCAATGCTTTCAGGTATTCCTTGCAAGCTTCCACTGCGCTGTCGTTTTCGTAATAGCCTACACCATTAATATAATGGGCACGGGCTGATAATATAATGGGCACGGGCAGAGAGGAAGAAAAGGTCGTTGTTGGAGATAGGCTTGTGTTTTGAATCCCCCTTACCCCTTTGCAAAGGGGGAGCCTGCCGCACGAGGCTGTCGAAATAGGAAACGGCTTGCTGCAGTTCGGGGCGGTTAATCTGGGGGTTGTCGTTCTTGTACAGCAATTCGGCCAACAACAGGTGGGCGTAATGGCAATTGTAGGCTGTAGAGACGGTGTGCACACCGTCTCTACAACAGGTGTCGAAACAGGGCAACAGGCACATCAAGGCACTGTCGGGCTGCTGCCACATCAGGCTGTCGATGGATGTCAATTATGAGGATGCGATGGTGGTTGGAGACGCGATTAATCGCGTCTCTACAGGGTCATTGTGGCATGACGTGCAGGCGGCCAGGGCCAACAACAGCAGCAATCCTATGGGAAGATGGCGTTTCATGCCCACAAAGATAGGGAAAAAATCAATACTTCGCCTTAAGCGTCAATCCAAAATAAAACCTATCTACTGGCTCGTTTACCCATAAATCATTATCCATGCGGGCAAAGGCCGAGAGGTAATATCTTCTCGAAAGACGGTAATCCACCGAAAGCACCGTGCGCAGGTTGTCGAGGCCGCCTTTCTTGGGGTCGTTGGTGAGCCAAAACAGCTCTGTCGAGAGGGCATACTTGAAGCGGCTGTTCATCGGCTGGTAGGTCACTTTCAGGCGGTTGCGCCAATACAGCCTC
>JAFWRA010000094.1 GCA_017508895.1 Bacteroidales bacterium | reverse complement strand
TGTTCGAGGTGTAGGTAATCAGCCATCCTTCCATGTCATTCCTGCAGAGGCCTGTCTCAACCTGAAGAACACGTCAAAACCAGCCTCCCATGTCATTCCTGCGGGGGTATGTGCGTAGGCGGGAATCTATGGGAGGCGGGTCAAAGAAGAAAAAACCATGAATGACGGCCCCAACAGCTATAGATCCCATGCCTTTGCCCACCAACCCCCGCGGGGATGACATAGCTGTTGGAGCCTGTTTCTGCTCAGTGTTGGAATGACATGCTTTCTGCTGCCTGTTTCAACCTGAAGAACATGTAAAAATCAGCCTCCCATGTCATTCCAGCTGGGGCAAGTGCGTTGGAGGGAAATGCTCTGCATTCGACGTAGTCAATCTATGGGAGGCGGCACAAAGAAGATAACAACCATGAATGACGGCATCAGAAAGCATAGATTCCATGCCCTCGCGCAATCCGGCGCAGGAATGACATGCTTTCTGCTGCCTGTCTCAACCTGAAGAACACGTCAAATCAGCCTCCCATGTCATTCCAGCTGGGGCAAGTGCGTTGGCGGGAAATGCTCTGCATACGACGTAGTCAATCTTTGGGAGGCGGTTCAAAGAAGGTAACAACCCCTTTTTTTGCCCTCTGGCACAATAATTGGATAATTTTTCCGCGTTTAAACCGTTGAATCCTTATCTTTGCAGCTCAAATTTTGATGAATATGAATAAGACAATCAAATTATTATGGGCACTCTTTGCGGCGGCTTTGCTGTTGACGGCGTGCAACAAAGGCCCAGGCGAAGGCGGCACAGGCACGGTGCGAGGCTATGTGAAGCTCGTGCACCATCCCGACGACGACTACACCTTGACTCCCGACACCATGGCGGCGGCCAAGACTGACGTGTTCATTGTCTATGGCGACGAGCCTTATTTCGGTAACGACGTGGAAACGAATGCCGAAGGGATGTATCAGTTCGAATACCTGTTGCCCGGCGCCTATACCGTGTTTTCCTATTCCACCTTGCCTTCAGGCGAGAAGGTGGCGGTGAGCGAGACGGTCAATCTGACGCGAGGAGCGGTTGCACAAGCGCCTACGCTTTACATCCACGATGGCAAGGCATACGGCACATCCATCGTGAAAGGGCAGGTAATGGCGGCCTATTATGTCAAGGACGATGGCGTTTGGTACTATCATTCGGAAGGCCCGGCTTATGAGCACCGGGTATATATCCGCAAGGCAGGCGAGGAGCTGTATTTCGATGATACCCGCACTGGCGTGGATGGCAAATTCGCATTCCAGAAGTTGCAGCCCGGTGAGTATGAGATTTTCACCGTGACCGAAGACGGCAATGAGTGTCCGTCGCTGCTGTTCCAAAGTGTCAGCGTGGGAGAAGCAGGACAGATTTACGAACTTGAAGAACCTTTTGTAATCAGAATAAACTTATAATTGATAGGATATGAAACGTTTAGCAATAGTTTTGGCTTTGTTTGCCATCAGTTTGTGCGGTATGGCACAGTCGGTCTCGGAGAGCACCATCCAGAAGCGTGAGAACCGAAAAGGCATGGTGCTGAAGGAATGGAACACGGCGGCAGGCGACAAGCGTGCCTTCCTCGACCGCGTGACGACCTACGATGAGTTGGGTCGAAAGATTGAGGAAATCGAATATGCCAGCTATGGACAGAAATGGCGTGTGGTGAGCGAGTATCCCGCCAACAGCGACATCACGGCTAAGGTGGTGCGCGAAATCGAGTACAACGACCGCGACAAAGTGGTCAGAATCAGGAAATTCGAATACAACGAGGATGGCTCCAAGAAATGCCAGAAGAACTATTATCCGAATGGCAAGCTGGAGTCGGTGAAGACTTTCGAGTACGTTCCCAAATAAAGCTTGTGGAAGAGATCCTCAGCATAGTGCAAGGCATGAAGCCCATCACGCTCGACGAGATGAGTGCCGTGAAGCTAATGAACCGCATCGACACGAAGTATGTGGTGACGGAGAACCAGCTTCGCGCCATTTTGTTGGGCATCCGCGACAGCTACTATGCCCAGGAAGTGGAAGGTAATCGGCTCTCGCCTTACAACACCGTGTATTACGACACGCCCGAGCTGACGATGTACCTCATCCACCACGACCGCCACTTGGTGCGCGACAAGGTGCGCGTGCGTACCTACGTCGACTCCCACTTGACCTTTTGCGAGGTGAAACACAAGAACAACAAAGGGCGCACGAAGAAGAAACGCATCAAGGTGGAACCCATACCCAACATCTTGGACAACCCGGAGGCGGCTGCGTTTTTGGCTGAGAAACAACCTTACCCTATCAGCACATTGAGCCCGCATCTGGTCACCCTCTTCGACCGAATCACCTTGGTGAATTTCGAAAAAACAGAGCGTCTCACCATCGATTGCAACCTGCGTTTCGAGAACCTGCGCAACGGTCACACCGCCTCGATAGCTCCCCTCGCTGTGATGGAACTCAAGCAAGACGGTCGTGCCCACTCATTGCTGAAGGATGTGCTCTTTGAATTGAGAATCAGGCCGTTCAAGGTCAGCAAATACTGCATCGGCACCTGCCTGACCCGCCCCGAGGTGAAGCAGAACCGGTTTAAGAAGAAGTTACGTAGAATTGAAAAGCTAAAAGCTATGGCCTATGGCTAATGGCTCATAGCCCACTATCCTCAAAGGTTCCGTTGTCACGCCTTGGGTGAAGCGAGCCATAAGCCATCGGCCAACAACAAATCGAAGATTCGACGAAGTCAATTAAACAATTAAACAATCAACAATCAACAAATATGAATCTACTACAAATCAACATGCAGGACTTCGACCCTGACATTGCGCGCGAGTTTGGCGGCGGTGCATCGACCATGGATTTCCTCGGCGTGCCGCTCTTTGATGCCCAGAGCCTCTGGACGACCTTGATCCGCTTCGTGTTCAACCTCCTCGTCTGCTGGGTCATCATTCATTTCTTCTACTACAAGAAGGCCAACCGCAAGGACTATTACTTCACCTTCATCATGTTTGCTGCGGTCATCTTCCTTATCATCTCGCTGATGGAGAACATGAAGATGAACATCGCCTACGCCCTCGGCCTCTTTGCCATCTTCGGCATGATACGTTACCGAACGGAGACCATCAAAATCCGTGAGATGACCTACCTTTTCGTGGTGATGGGCCTGAGCATCGTCAACGGCATGGCACTCTCGACGAGTTATATAGAGCTGCTTGCCGTAAACTTGATGATCGTACTGATTATCTGGCTCTTGGACGGCACGAAGATACTGAAGCACACGGCCATGAAGATCATCCTCTACGACCGCATCGAGAACACCAAACACGGCAAGGAGGAAGACCTGAAGGCCGACCTTATCGAACGCACGGGCTTGGACATCACGAAGGTGGAAGTGGGGCATATCGACTACCTGCGCGATGTGGCTTTCGTCAAGGTGTACTACAAGCCGATTGACGGCGAGGTGAATACGATAGATACGATAACTAAGCTGAAAGACTTTGATAGTTAGACTATGGCCTATGGCAGATGGCCTATGGCAGTCCCAAGTGAGAAATAGTCTCATGCTTTTCTTGGTCTGCCCAAGGCCATAAGCCATAATCATAGGCCATAGTAAATGATTAAATGAAGAGGTTACTAACCATATCATTATTATTGCTCCTGTCGGCAAGTCTCTTCGCGCAGAGCGAGCGCACGACCGACTTCGGCGGCATTGTCTCGGCTGAGGCAGAGGCGGCTTTGGGTGGTCCCTTTGGCTTGTCGGTGGAGGAGGAGCTGCGCTTCGACCATGACTTCACCCAGTTCGACCGTTGGCTTAACTCCGTTGGGGTGGATTACACCTGTCTGCACAACCGCATGAACATCGGCCTTACCGCTGACTACATCCGTCGCCACAACGACCGTGGCTATTACGAGAACCGTGGCCGCTTGGGTCTGCAGGTGACCTACACGGAGGAATGGCGCCGCTTCAAGTTTCAGGTGCGCAGCAAGGCCATCGGCACCTTCTTGGACGAGCGCACGGGCGAGCATCGGGTCAATCCGAGGCTGTATTGGCGCAACCGGCTGAAAGTGGTCTACCAGCAACCCAATAGCCGTTTCAAGTATGCCCTTTCGACCGAGCTGTTTTGGCTCACCAACGACCCCAAGAAAGGCGGCCTCGACAACCTACGCACGGTGCTTTCGGTGGATTACCGGCTGGCGCGGCAATACTCGCTTTCCCTTTTCGCCCGTATGGACAACGACTTGCAGGTGAATGCACCCGTTGACCGATTCTATTTAGGGATGACGTTTAAGGCGAAGTTTTAGCGGTTTTATTACTGCAATTTCAACAAAAAAAGCTGTTTTTTTCGAAATGGCTTTTTTTATTTGAATTGGTTTCCTATTTTTGTAGTCTCGAAACCAATCAAATCTTATCAATATGAATACTAAGCATAACATGAAAAGAATCAGTATCAGCATCATCGCTGTGATGTTGTTGCTGGGTTTCTTGTCGGGTTGCGGCAAGAAAGAGAATGCTGTTGCGCCGAAATCCTTTGTGGAACGCATCCAGCCATTGAATGAGGCCCTGCTGCCACTGCTTGACAGCTACACCTCCGGTGTCATCGCCTCTGGTGACCCTATTGTGGTCAGGTTTAAGAATCCGGAGACGATGAAGGTGAAGTTTGGCGAGACGATTTCCGCCAAAGCCTTCGAGTTTACCCCCGCATTGAAAGGTAAGGCCGTATGGATTGACGAGAACACCGTCGGGTTCCAGTACGACCAAATCGACAAGGACCAGAATTATGTCTGCAAGTTCAACATGTCTGAGTTTTTGGATGTGGCAGGCGACCAAAAGCTGGAGTTTGGTTTTGGCGTACGTCGCCAGAACTTCAGCCTCGTTGCCCAGCAGCCCATCTGCGTTTCCAACGAATCGATGAACTACAACTTGCGCATCGCCTTTGCAGTGCCCGTCGACCAGGATGAGGCTGTTCACATGTTTGACGATGCGTTTGCCAAAAAGCATCCTGTGCAGGTGACCTATTCGGGGAACAATATCTATGATTTTGAAGTTCAAGGTTTTGAACGGAAGAATTCGGACTATACGGTACGTGTCACATTGGATGGAAAAGCCGTTGATTCGAAGGCGAAGATGGAACGTGATCTGGTGATTTATGCCAAGGACAAGTTCATCCCCTTGAGCTTCGATGTCGACCGCAGCTCCAGCCATGCCACGCTGTTCTTTAGCCAGCCACTGAAGGAAGACCAAAACCTTAATGGCTTTGTCGACGTCCCCAAGAATCTGGCTTATAAGGCCGACATCAAGGGCAACAAAATCGACTTCTATTTCGACAAGAGCAATCTCTATTCCTATCAGTTGGATGATTTGAAAATCGGTATCGGCAGTGGCATTCGTTCCGCCAGCGGCATGGTGCTGCAAGAGGATATCGAATACGAACTGGATCTGACCGAGGTGCTGCCCAAAGTGCGTTGGACCGACGACGGCATCATCATCCCCAATGTGGATGAGACCACGGTCTACTTCGATGCTATCTGCGTCAATTCGGTGACTTTGAGGATTATTCGTATTTTCGACGACAACATCCTTTCCTTCTTGCAGGACAACGAGTTGGGTGAGACCTACGGTGTGCGCAAGGCAGGTCGTTTGGAGAAGAAAGTCCGTTTGGCTGTCGACAATCCTTATCCGAACCAATGGAAGACTTTCCCCATCGTGCTTTCAGATTACATCAAGGTGGAACCTGGCGCGATGTATCAGTTGAGCCTCAATTTCGGTCCTGCCGACTACACGTTCGCCTCCGATGAAATGAAGCATGCTGTGATTGAAAACGAAGCCCTTGAGGCCAGCTATTGGGATGGTGAGAGCTACGACTATAAGGAATACAACTACGACGGTGAATGGGGCGACCCCAATGGCTTATACTATTATAACTATGTAGAGGCTAAGAAGAACATTGTCGTCTCCGACCTCGCTGTCACCGCCAAGATGGGTCGCAACGATGTCGTGGATGTGTATGTCTATCAGATTTCCGATGCCAAGCCCGCCATGGGTGCCCAGGTGATGGCTTATAATTTCCAGAAGCAGGAACTGGCCAAAGGTAACGTAGACGGACAAGGCCATGTGCAGCTGAGCTGTGCCAACCGTCCCGCCTTTGTGGTGGCTTCCGATAAGAAAGGCAGCAAGTCGGTGATCAAGTTGAGCGACGGCAATGCATTGTCGTACAGCCGCTTCGATATTTCAGGTGAACCTGTAGAGAAGGGTGTTTACGCCTTCGCTTATTCCAACCGAGGCGTGTGGCGTCCGGGCGATGAGCTGCAGCTCAACCTTATGCTGAATGATTTTGAGTCGGCCTTGCCGAATGACTATCCGATCGTCCTCGAAGTGATCGACGCTTCGGGCCGTCTCTATGCCAAGCAGGTGAATACCAAGCCGGTGAACGACATTTATTGCTTTACTGTCCCGACCAACGTGTCGGATGAGACAGGTCTATGGCTGGCCCGCTTCAAGGTTGGGACGAACGTCATCACCTCGAATCTGCGCGTGGAGACAATCAAACCCAACCGTTTGGAGATTCTCTTCGACCTGCCTGAAGTCGTCAGTACCACACGCAACGAGCGCGTCAATCTGACCTCAAGATGGCTCAATGGCATGAAGGCCAACGGCTTGAAGGCTGAGGTGGATGTGAAATTGCGCGAAGGTAAGACCACTTTCAAGAACTTCTCTGACTATACCTTTGAAAATGAGACCCAGTTGTTTGAACCGGTGGAGGTTTCGTTATATAGCGGCCAGCTTAATGCAGAGGGCGTGACCAATGTAGGCTTCGGCCCGTTGCACGATGTGTATGCCTCGCAAATGATGAACGGCACCTTCATGGTGAAAGTCTTTGAGAAAGGCGGTGACTTCAGCATTGCCGCATTCAATGCCAAAGTGTCGCCGTATGCCCGTTATGTGGGTGTGAGGTTGCCTGAGACTTCTTCAAAATACGGCAGCTATTATGATACCGATAAGGATTGGAAGTTCGATATCGCAGTGGTGAATGAGACGGGCTCGGCTTGCAAGTCGGCTGTCGCCTTGGACTATGCCCTGTATAAGATGGATTCCTACTGGTGGTGGTCGAGCGAGGACATCTATGATTTGCAGCGTTATGCCTCAGGTACCTACAGGTCGCCTGTGCAGAACGGCGTTTTGACCTGCACGGGCACGACTTCGGTCAGCTTCAACATTCCTGAGGATAAGTGGGGCAGCTACCTCTTCGTGGTGAGAGACAAACAAGGCGGTCACATGTTCGCCAAGGTCATCGACTTCGACTGGGGTTACGGCCATTCCTCATCCGCTTCGGGTGCTCCCGCCCAGTTGGCCATGAAGGCTACGGCTGACAGCTATCAGGTGGGTGAGAAGATTGTGGTTACCTTCCCGGCCAATGACAAGGCCAAGGCTTTGGTCACTGTGGAGTCTAACGACCGTGTGCTGCAGAGCATGCTTGTTGAGAACCTCGGTCAGGAAGGCAAGGTTGAGATTACCGCCACGGAAGAGATGATTCCGAATGTCTACGTCTATGTGGCCTTGATACAGCCGCATGATGCCGCCAACGACCTGCCCATCCGTCTCTACGGCGTGATACCTGTGAAGGTGGAGAACAGGAAACTGCAACTGCAGCCCAATATCCAAGTGCCCGAAACCGCCAACACGAAGAAGAAACTCGACGTGAAGATCAGTGAAGCCGCTGGACAAGCCATGACCTACACCTTGGCTATCGTTGACGAAGGTATCCTTGGCCTGACCAACTACAAGACCCCGAATCCTTACGGTTACTTCAACAGCAAGCAGGCTTTGAGCGTCCGCACTTGGGACAACTACGCATCTATCGTGGATGCCTTCAGTGGTGAGTTGGGCTCTGTGTATGCCATTGGTGGTGACGGTATCCTCAACCAAGAGGTCACCTTGGACAAGCGCTTCAAGGCGTACGCTGTCACTTTAGGACCTTTCGAGTTGAAGGCAGGTGAAACCAATACGCATAGCTTCGATGTGCCGCAATGCTCTGGTGCGCTGCGCTTCATGGTGGTGGCTAAGGGCAACGGTAAGGCTTTTGGCTCATCGGAGAAACGCATGACGGTGGTCGACCCGATCAACCTCTATGTCTCTGCACCGCGTGTGGTGGCTCCTGGCGATGAGTTGAACCTCAAGGTACAGGTGCAGGCACCTACGATGAAGAACAAGACCTTACAAGTGAAGTTCGACAACAAGAACCTCGAGCCCATTGGCAGCTTGCCCACCACGGTGCAGATTGATGGCAATGGTGAAGGCATGGTTGCCGTTTTGACGAGCATCCCCAAGACTTTGGGCAATGCCGAACTGAAGGTCTCCGTGACGGGTGATGGCTACACCGCCGAATCCTCGACCGTGATGCCTATCCGTATGCCTTACGCCGAACGCCGTAACACCATCACCAAGGAAATCGAGGCGGGACAGACAGCCAGCATCCCGTTCAATATGGAGGGTATGGCTGGAACACAACAAGGCAACATCACCGTGTCGAGTCTGCTGCCTGTTGACTTGTTCGGTCGCATCGATTACCTGTTGGGTTATCCACACGGTTGCCTCGAACAAATCACTTCGAAGGCCTTCCCGCAGCTCTATCTGAACTACTTCGCCCAACTTGACGACAAGACCAAGGAAGAGATGCAGGAAAATGTTAACTGGGTGATTACCAATATGAAGGCATACCAGAAATCCGACAACTCCATGTCGAACTGGCCCAGTGGGCCTTACGTCAATCCTTGGACTGAAATCTATGCCTTGCATTTCCTCGTTGAGGCCAACAAGCAAGGCTATAATGTGCCGCAGTACTTCCTCGACGGTTTGCTGAAATACCAAGCTGACCGTGCCAAGCAGTGGAAGAACAACATCGACTACAAACAAGGGGAAACCATCCAGGCCTACCGTCTCTTTGTGTTGGCTTTGGCTGGCAAGGCTGAGATGGGTGCCATGAACCGCTTCAAGGAATTAGATATGATGTACGACCTGACCAAGGTGCTTGCTGCGGGTGCTTTCGCTCAGACGGGTAAGACCAATATTGCCCAGAAGCTGTTGCCCGCCTATGAAGACGGCAAGGCCATGTCTGACTATTATTCTTCCTTCGGCTCACTTACACGCGACCTTGCCTTCTTGACCTATGTCCAGATGCTCTGTGATGTGGATCAACAGACGGTGCAGAACAACATCAACGAGGTGTGCCGCATGATGAGCACCAACCGTTGGATGGACACCCAGACCACGGCCTTCTCGCTCTTTGTGTTGGGTAAGTATGCTGAGAAGATGAACGTCAAAAACACCAACCTCTCTGCCACAGTGAAGGCCAATGGCGACGAGCGTACGTTGAACACCAATATGGCTTCGGCAGGCTATGGCTTCACGCCGAAGTTGGGCAACAACACGGTTGAGGTGAAGAACAACACCGACCAGAAACTGATAGCGAATGTCTTCACCAAGACTGCAGTGGCCGAATACGACATGAACGAGGGTGGCAACCTGATCAATATGACGGTGGACTACTACGACAAGAACGGTAACCCGGTGAACTTGAACTCGTTGGCTGCAGGTACCGACCTTGTGGTGAAGATCAGTGTGTATAATCCGAGCGAATGGCGTGTCACAGAGCTGGCGTTGTCGTACTATCTGCCTTCGGGTTGGGAGTTGGTTAACGAGCGTGTGGCGGGTGACGAGACGGCCAACCAAGGCGCCAAGCATGTCGACCTGCGCGACGACCGCGCTTACTTCTACTTCGACCTGTGGTCAAGAGAAAGAGTGAACTTCACGCTGAAGGTCAACGCCACCTATGAAGGCAACTACATGATTCCCGCTGTCCGTTGCGAGGACATGTACAACAACGAGATCTTCTACAACGTTCCTGCTCGTGGGTGTGTGGTGAAGTAAACGGTTTTGTTATTAACATTAAAAGCCGCAGCTTCTTCGAATTAAAGAGGAAGCTGCGGCTTGGTGATTTGAAATTTGTTCTTATTGCACATTTCAAGCATAAGTATAAATGGCAGCTACAATTAAGGAAACAATCCACGCAAACGGAATAGACATAACGGTTTATACGAATGATTTCAAGAGCGAATATATTTCGCTTACCGACATTGCTCGTTACCGCAGTTCCGACCCACGTATCACTATTCATAGTTGGCTTCGCAGTCGTGATATTGTCGAATTCCTTGGTTTATGGGAGAGTCTGCATAATCCGAATTTTAAACGTACCGAATTCGATACGTTTAAAAAAGATGCAGGAACAAATGCTTACACTTTTTCCATCAAAGAGTCCTGTTTGGGCGAATTTGCAATTCGCCCACAGTGAGTATAAGAATTTGTAATTCGGAAACTACAAACAATGATAAGAAGATAATAGGATGAACTTGACAAGAGTATTGTATTTCACGACTTCAACGGTGATTGATTGGGTTGACATCTTCACACGGCCAAGTTATAGGCACGTTATTGTTGATTCACTTTCCTATTGTCAATCTCATAAAGGATTGATTATCTATGCTTGGGTGTTGATGTCGAATCACCTTCACATGATTGTTGATACCAACGACGACACTACGGTGGGCGATGTGTTACGTGATTTCAAGAAGTTCACGAACAAAAAGATATTAAAAGTATTGGAACAGGACGAACATGAAAGCCGACGCAGCTGGCTTCTCGACAGGTTTTGGTTTGCTGGGGCAAACGATAAACGCATCAAGAACTACAGGTTTTGGCAAGAAGGGAATTATATCGAGGATATTTATACTATGGAATTCCTGATGCAGAAGTTGAACTACATTCACCAAAATCCTGTCAGAGCTGAAATTGTGGCGAAGCCGGAGGATTATTTATATAGTTCAGCGTTGAATTATGTGGGCGAAAAAGGATTGTTGAATGTTGAAGTGATAAGATGAGCTATGATGAATCGGATTACAAATCCTTATACTCTACACAGCCGCATTGCAAATGCGGCTGAACCCCAATCGCATTTGGCCTTTTGTTCGGGCGAATTTGCAATTCGGCTACAGTGAGACACGAATTTGCAATTCGGAAACTAATAATAAAAGTGGAATGAGATGAAAAAGCCTATAAAACATAGAAAAGCTAAAATAGTTCTAATAACTATCGTAGGCCTTTTCATTGCCTTCCTCTGCATTCCCGTGCCGCGTTTCGACAAACCGTATTCGACGGTCTTGACGGCGAAGAAAGGAGAGCTGCTCGGCGCAAAGATTGCCGACGACGGCCAATGGCGTTTCCCGGCCACCAACGACTATTCCCCAAAATATATCGCCTGCCTCTTGGAATATGAGGACCGTTGGTTTTTCTTCCATCCAGGCTTCAACCCGGTTTCGTTCGTGAAGTCGTTTGTCGACAATATGAAAGCTGGGGAAGTGATGCGCGGCGGCAGCACGATTTCGATGCAGGTGGTGCGCATGTCGCGCGACAACCCCCCGCGAACTTATGTCGAAAAACTGTGGGAGGTCATCTTGGCCATGCGGCTGGAATTGCATTATTCCAAGAAGTCCATCCTTGAGATGTATGCTGCCAACGCGCCTTTCGGTGGCAATGTGGTCGGCATCGATGCGGCGGCATGGCGCTATTTCCACACTACACCCGACAACCTCTCATGGGGTGAAGCGGCCACCTTGGCGGTGTTGCCCAACTCGCCGGCTTTGATACATCCAGGCCGCTCCCGCGATCGTTTGGAGAAAAAACGCAACGAGCTATTGCAACGTATGCCTGATGCTAAGGCTTTCATTCCCAAACGATTTAATGTGCCACGGATTTCAGAAGAAGATGCTGAACTGGCCATGATGGAAGACATCCCCGATAAGCCTTTCGAAATGCCTATGCTGGCTTATCATTACCTTAGCGATCAAGACAAGCAACATCATGGACATCAGATTGCATCAAGCATAGACTACAATCTGCAACGTTCGGTGATGGAAATCATGCATCGTCATCACGAAGCCAATGTGATGAACAATATCGATAATGCAGCGGTTTATGTTCTTGACTATCTGAAAGATGAAATTGTCGTCTACGTGGGAAACAACATGGATGCCTCCGATGCTGCTATGGTCGACATGGTGAAGGCACAACGCTCAACGGGAAGCATTTTGAAGCCCTTCCTCTTTGCTGCCATGTTGGATGAAGGCACCTTGCTGCCCGAGATGGTGCTGCCCGATATCCCGATGAGCCTCTCAGGCTTCACGCCGAAGAACTACAGTGGTGAGTATTGGGGTGCGGTGTCAGCCGACAAGGCCTTGCAGAACTCGTTGAATGCGCCTTTCGTCCATTTGCTGCGCGAGTACGGCCAGCAGCGGTTTTATAACTTGTTGAAACAGTTGCCGCTGAAAGGCCTTGTCTTTGATGCGGAACATTACGGCCTTTCGCTCATCGTGGGTGGGGGAGAGGCTTCGCTTTACGACATTACTAATGCCTATGCCAAGATGGGACGTAAGTTAGCGTCGTATGTAAATGAAAGCTATAATGTCAAGATAGACGAGAGGGAGTCGCCTTTTTCGGCGGAGGCCATTGCTGAGACCTTTCATGTGATGCTGGGCTTGACGCGGCCTGTCAATCAGATAGGTTGGGGAGGCTTCTCTTCCTCGGCACAGGTGGCTTGGAAGACGGGCACCAGCTTCGGCTTCAAGGATGCTTGGGCGGTGGGCCTCACCGACCGTTATGTGGTGGGCGTTTGGGCAGGCAACTCTGATGGAGAAGGTCGTCCTGGGTTGACGGGTGTGGGTGTGGCTGCTCCCATCATGTTTGACGTGGTCGGCAAGCTGAGCGACAGCTATCATTATCCCGCCAACACTCCAGGAAGTATTGAGATTGAGGTGTGTGCCGATTCGGGTTATCCCAAGTCTGAGCTTTGTGAACATACGAAGAAGATCCTTGTGTGTAATGTGGAGAACCAGACTGGTGTGTGCCCCTATCATAAAAAGGTGTTCCTGGACGAGTCGCGGCAGTATCAGGTGCGTCCCGACTGCTATCCCGTTGACCAGAAATGCTTTGAAGTGTATTATGTGTTGCCGCCTGTGATGGAGTGGTTTTACAAGAAGCACTCACCCTTGTTCCAACCCTTACCGGCTTTCTATCCTGGCTGTGGCAGCGCCCATCCCGATGACGTGATGGCCTTTGTCTATCCTAAGAGCGATGCCAAGGTGAGCATCCCCATCGGCATCCGTGGCGACCGCCAACAGGTCATCTTCGAGATTGCACATCGCAACCCGCAAAAAACGATATATTGGATGCTAAATGAACAATTCTTAGGTCAGACCACCTTCAACCATCAGATGCCTATCGACGTGGAGAAAGGCACCTACCGTCTCCGTTGCGTTGACGAAGATGGAGTGGAGCTGAATAGGAAGATCGTGGTACAGTGATGAGATTCCCTGCAGGCATGGAATTAAGCCTAAAGTAACAAGCGGCGGCCAATGACAGTTACCCGTCAGTAGCTATTACAAGTCGCAGGTGATTACAAAATGAAGTACTCCATTCCCGAAGGGAATTTATTTAACCTTTACCATGCATACGCCTCTTCCGTCATCCATTTGCCCTGCACTTTCAGGACACGTTCGATGACATCACGCACAGCCCCCTTGCCACCAGGTCTTTCGCTGATGAATTTGCAGATTTCCTTTATCTCAGGCACAGCATCTGCAGGACAAGCCGGAACCCCCACTTCTTTCATTACCTGAAGGTCAGGGATGTCGTCGCCCATGAAAATAATCTGTTTGGCGTCGAGGCCTTTACGGTTCATGTACTCCTTGAGCTTCAGCACCTTGTTTGGCACACCTGTGAACACATCACTCACGCCAAGGCTGTTCATCCTGACTTCCATAGAGGGGCAGATGGCGCCCGAGATGATGGCTACTTTATAGCCGAGTTTTGCGGCCAGCTGCAAAGCGTAGCCGTCTTTCACGTTGGTGGCGCGCCAGGGAGTTCCATCTGGGCTGCTGAAGACTGTTCCGTCGGTCATCACGTCGTCGTAGTCGAAAACAAAGGTCGTGACTTCTGAAAATAAGGTTTCGAGTTCGTTCATGGTCATAAGATTTTACGCTTCAAAAATACGGAATTTTTGGCAAATTCCAGTTGTTATTGCAAAAATGCTTAAATTTGCAGTCCATTTTTTACGATTATGAGAGTCAGACATCAAACAGATAACGTTGAAGAGATTGTGGCCGCAACGATTGAGGCCATGGAAGCCGTGAAAGGCAAAGACATCGTCACCCTCGACTTGAGGGAGATCACCACCGCTGTGACAGATTATTTTGTCATCTGCCATGCCCCTTCCAAAACGCAGGTGGATGCCATCGCCGATAAGGTGGAAGAGGTGGTTTTTGAAAAGACGCACAACAAACCCTACCATGTGGAGGGTCGCGAAAATACGGAATGGATTTTGATAGACTTCGTGGATGTCGTCGTACATGTTTTCCTAGAATCGAAGCGCGAGTTTTACAAATTGGAGGAACTATGGGCCGATGCCGAGAGAATCGTGAAGGCGACCGAAGAATAATCATTTCAAAATCAAAGTTTTACAATGGAGAATAACGAGACTAAAGGGTCTGGCAACAATCCAAACCAGCCCGACCAGCCTAACCAACCCAATCAGAAACCGAATGGCAAGAGACGGTTCAACTTGATGTGGATCTATGTCATTTTGTTCGCTGTGCTGATTGGTGTGAACTTTTTTGGCAGAGGTTCTGTCACCCCACAAGAGGATATTGATCAAGGCAAACTCATCGAGTTGCTAAAAAAGGAAGAGGTGGGCAAAATCGAACTTGTCAATCGCGAGGATGCCGAGATTTATCTGAACAAGAAAGGCTTGGCAATCTATTTTCCTGACGTGACTACCAATGCTGACGGCATTACCGAATATCCGAACTATTCCTATAAAATCGGCTCTTTGGAACGTTTTGAGGAGATGGTGGAGAATGCCCAGCAAGACGTGTCCAATCCCGTGTATATCAGCAATGTAAGACGAAATAACTGGATGGGTAGCATCTTTGAGTGGCTGATACCATTGGCGCTGCTCGCTGTGTTTTATATCGTGCTCATTCGCGGCATGGGTCGCAGCATGGGTGGCGGCGCTGGGTCGATTTTCAATATCGGTAAGTCAAGGGCTCAGCTTTATGACAAGAACAGCAGCAATGTCAACGTGACCTTCAAAGATGTTGCAGGTTTGGAAGAGGCCAAGGTAGAGATTATGGAGGTCGTTGACTTCCTGAAGAATCCGGAGAAATACACCAAATTGGGCGGTAAGATTCCAAAAGGAGTGCTTTTGGTTGGCCCTCCTGGAACGGGTAAGACCCTGCTGGCCAAGTCGGTGGCAGGCGAGGCCAACGTGCCTTTCTTCAGCCTATCGGGCTCCGACTTCGTGGAGATGTTTGTCGGCGTGGGTGCTTCGCGTGTCCGCGACCTGTTCAACAACGCCAAGTCGAAAGCACCGTGCATCATCTTCATCGACGAAATCGATGCCATTGGACGTGCCCGTGGCAAGAGCGCCATCACAGGCGGTAACGACGAACGTGAGAGCACGCTGAACCAGTTGCTTACCGAAATGGATGGTTTTGGCACCAACTCAGGTGTCATTGTGTTGGCTGCCACCAACCGTGCCGACATCCTCGACAAAGCCTTGCTCCGTGCCGGACGTTTCGATCGTCAGATCTATGTGGAGCTGCCTGATATAGTAGGTCGTAAGGAAATCTTTGAGGTGCACATGCGTGGCTTGAAGCTTGGCAACGATGTCGACAAAGACTTCTTGGCCAAGCAGACCCCGGGCTTCTCGGGTGCCGACATCGCCAACGTGTGTAATGAAGCCGCGTTGATGGCTGCCCGCAAAGGCAAGGAAGAGATTGATAAGCAGGATTTCTTGGATGCTGTCGACCGCATCATCGGAGGCCTCGAGAAGAAGAATAAGATCATCTCACCCGAAGAGAAGAAGGTCATCGCCTTCCATGAGGCGGGCCATGCCACAACGAGCTGGTTGCTGCAGTTTGCCCATCCTTTGGTGAAGGTGACCATCGTGCCGCGTGGCAACTCGCTGGGTGCCGCATGGTATCTGCCCGAGGAACGTCAAATTACCACCAAGGAGCAGATGTACCACGAGATGATTGCCACCTTGGGCGGTCGTGCGGCTGAGCAGGTGGTCTTTGGACAGATTTCCACCGGCGCCTTGTCTGACCTTGAGAAAGTCACCAAACAGGCCTTTGCCATGGTGACCTATTATGGCTTGGACGAGGAAATCGGTAACCTGAGTTACTATGACTCAACGGGGCAGCAGGACTATAGCTTCACCAAACCTTTCAGCGAGAAGACCGCCGAGACCATAGACCAGCGCGTGAGCTTCATCGTCGAGAAGGCATATAAAGACGCAGTTGCCATCCTTACCGACCACCGAGAAGGCCTTTCGGAATTGGCCAACAAACTCATCGAAGAAGAGGTTATCTTCGGAGAGGACTTGGAACGCATCTTTGGCAAACGTCCTTGGGACAACTCTGAAGACGAGAAACTGAAGAATGCGGCCTTGAAGGCAGCTGAAAGCCAAGCAGAGAATCAACCTGAAAACCAACCTGAAAACGCATAAACGCCATGGCCTGGGACAACAAAGGAGAAAACACCGACACCACCTTTAAGGAGCAAATGCTTGCCAGGGTGCGTAATGCCCTCATCGAGCGACAGGAGGCATTGTTTAAGGATATCGACCAACGCACCGAGACGTGGGTGCCTATCAAGGAAGAGGATGGAACGGCCATCACTTTTGTGCAGAACTTCAAGGAGTATGGAGGGATCTTCATCTACTTGGAGAGCGAGGCTGAGTTTGTCGAGTGCATCAAACAACTGGCACCCGAGAATGGCTGGGAGCCGCTGTGGTGCACCTGCCCAGAGATGCAACGTCTTCTGGACAAGTATGGCATCCCCTATACAGAGAATAAGGAACGCGAGCCCAAGCAAAAACTCGTCAGTCTGACGGGTTGCGAGTGCTTGGTGGCACAGACAGGCAGTATTGTTCTTTCTGACACCTTAACCCAGACACGCGAGGCTTACGCTTTGCCCGACACTTTGTTGGTGTTTGCCACTACCGAGCAGATTGTGCCAGGCATGAGGGCGGCATTCCAAACCGTGAGGAGGAAATATGCGAAAAACAAACCTTCGCAGATGACCATCATCACTGGACCGAGCCGCAGCACCGACATCGAACAAACCTTGGTCATAGGTGCCAGTGGCATCCGCCAGGTGGCTGTGTTCTTGGTGGATGAGGAATAGAAAAAAACGCTGACTATAAAAACCGACCGTCTATGTCATTCCCTTAGGAATCTATAGGCGGTCGGTTTTTTGTGTAATCAAAAAGAGAAAAAATGTAAAATAAAGCGGAAATAATTTGTTTGAAACGAATTTATTTGTAGTTTTGTCGCGTGAATCATCAAACGAATGGCAAAGATGAAAAGAGTTTTATTGTTGTTTTACATGCCTCTTATGGCTTTTTTCGCCTCGTGCTCGACGGATGTCAATGTTTATGCCGACTATAAGGAGTTCCCGATTGTCTATGGCGTACTTGATGTCAATGCCGACACCAACTTCATCAAAATAACGCGTTCTTTTTATGTGCAGGGTGACCCTTACGAATCCGCCCTTAACCCTGACTCGAGCAATTATTCAGGCAAATTGGATGCGCGTATCGTCGAATACTGCAATGGCGATTCCGTTCGAGAGTTTATCCTTGATACAATTACCATCCGCGACAAGTCGCAGGGTCTTTTCTATGCACCCTTGCAGAAGATGTATTACACGACAGAACGGCTGCCGATGAACACCGACACAAAAAACTACAGCTATAAACTTAAAGTTGCCCTGCCCGAATCCACATTGACTACCAAGACCAAGCTGGTGGGAGACGGTTATTTCGATGTGCAGAGCTTAGGCGTGAACTTTTCGAAACAATATATCAATGCTGTTCCAAGGCATTTCCTTTTTCGGCCTGCCATTAATGCGGCTTACTATGAAATCTATTTTGCCTTTAATTTCAAAGAACAACGCACGCCCGACGGCGATTCCGTGCTGCGTACCATGCGTTGGTATATTGGAACGTATGAAGACTATGACCTGTCAATCAGTACGAATAACGGTTTTTATGTATTCTATTACTGGCCGCGAACTTTTTATGAGGAATTGGAGAAGTTCATTGGCGATGATACCGTTGCCAATGATAGCTTGAAGCGCTTCTTCGGCGACTATCCTGTTGATGTCATCATTACAGCAGGTGGTGACAAACTGAACCAATATGTTCATGCCAGTGAGGCCTTGTTGGAACCTGGCTTGGGCGAAAGCGATCTTTCTCCTATGAACGGTGGTTACGGGGTTTTCTCGTCACGGTTCACAGTGAGTCATGCCGTGGGTTTGGGTGGTGAAACGGTGCCCGATTTGTTGTCAGAGGATAAATGGGGCTTCAAGTTTATTGGAGGAAAGAATTAATCTTGTAGGGCTGTCACATCGTGGTAGCCGCTGTTGCAAACCATTACAGCGGCTGCCGTAATACGACAGCCCTACAAACAATTATTTCAATGTGTCGATAATGTTTTCAATCGAAACGCCTTCTGCTTCAGCGGTATAGTTGCGGATGATGCGGTGGCGCAGAATCGGGATGGCTACGCGTTGCACGTCTTCGATATCGGGGGAGTATTTGCCGGTCAGCAGGGCGTTGGCCTTGGCACCGATGATGAGGTATTGCGAGGCGCGTGGTCCTGCTCCCCAGCTGAGATAACGGTTGGCCCATTCGTGGGCTTTATCCGTGTGAGGTCGGGTCTGGGCAACCAGATTTACCGCATATTCATATACGTTATCGGGCACTGGTACGCGGCGTACCAACTGTTGGAAGTACAAAATCTCCTCAGGTGAAAGCACGGCATGCACTTCGGCCACATTGCCCACGGTGGTGTTCTTTACGATGTCGATTTCCTCGTCATACGAAGGATAGTCAAGCATGAGGTTGAACATGAAGCGGTCGAGCTGGGCTTCGGGCAGGGGATAGGTGCCTTCTTGTTCGATGGGGTTTTGGGTGGCCAAGACGAAGAACGGCTCTTGTAACTTGTAGGTCTTGCCCGACACGGTGATGCTCTTCTCTTGCATGGCTTCCAAAAGGGCGGCTTGCGTTTTGGGTGGAGTACGGTTGATTTCGTCGGCCAATACGATGTTGGCGAAGACAGGGCCTTTGATGAACTTGAATTGTCGCGACTCATCCAAAATCTCGGTGCCCACGATGTCGGAAGGCATCAGGTCGGGTGTGAACTGGATGCGGCTGAAACTCAGGCCAAGTGACTTGCCAATAGTGTTCACCAACAGGGTTTTGGCCAAGCCAGGCACGCCGACAAGCAGCACATGGCCTTGGCAGAAGATGGACAGGATGGTGTCGTGGATAATGTCATGTTGTCCGACGATGACTTTTCCGATTTCCTTGCGGAGGGTTTCATATTTCTCGACCAATGCCTTGGCACCGTCGACATCTGAAGCATAGTTTGTCATTGAATGTTCCAATCGTAATAAAATTCGCTGTTTTTGAAGGTGTCGTCAAGACGGATATAGGCCTTGGCGGCTTTGTTTTTCACCCATTTGCCGATGGCTTCTTGGCGTTTCTGGTTGAGGGCCCAGCTTTGGATGAGGTGGTAGTCGTCTTTCAAGTTGGCTTGATGGGACTCGGTCTTGCTCTTGACCATGATGAGGCGGAAAGCGTCCTTGTTTTCATTGGTGGTCATGGGCAAAGGGTCGCTGATTTGACCGACTTCGAGGCGGCTGATCACGAATGCGAGGTTTTTGTATTCGGGATAGCTCATCTCCAATTCTTGCAAGTCTTGCATACTGAGTCGGTTGCCTCCTGTGGCGGCATTGGTCAGATAACCTCCGTTGCTCTTTGAGTCGTCATCGCTGTATTTCTTGCAGGCTTCCTCAAAGGTCATGTCACCGTTGCGGATGAGTTGTGCCACGGAATCAAGTTCGCTTTGGGCTTTCTCCAAGGCCTCGATGGGCACTTTGGCTTGTAGTAGGATGTGGCGGCAGTTGACCATATTATCGCGTTTCTCAATGAGTTGGATGATATGGAAACCGAATTGGGTTTCCACCACATCTGAGATTTCGCCATCGTGAAGGTTGAAGGCAACGTTTTCAAACTCGGTGGCCCATTCGCCTCTGCCTGTCAAACCAAGTTCTCCACCTTGTCGCGCCGAGCCTGGGTCTTCGGAATAAAGCACAGCCATGGTTGAGAAGGAGCTTTCGCCTTCCAAGATACGTTTACGGATTTGGTAGAGGCGGTCTTTCACAATCAGCTTCTCGTCGATGCTGACGGGCGGACGCTTCACAATCTGCACAATTTCGTATTCAGGGTTGACGGTGGGTAGGCTGTCTTTGGGTATGGATAAAAAGAAATCTTTCACTTCTTGGGGCGTCACGGCAACGCTCTCCATAATCTTGTTCTGTACCTGTTCTTGAAGCATCTGGTCTTTCTGGCCTTTGCGCAGCTCGTCTTTGATTTCGGTCAAGGTTTTTCCAAATTGAGCCTCCATCTTCTCCTTTGAGCCAAATCTACTGATGAAGTATTGGAGCTTTTGGTCCATTTGCCTTTCCACTTCCTCATCGGTCACTGTGATACTGTCCATCTCAGCCTGGTTGAGCATGAGTTTCTGAAGCAATAGGTCCTCTAAAATGCGGGTGCGTACTTCCTGACCCGTGCCTTCGGCCATGCCTTGCATACGGTATTGGATATATTGGTTCTCAATATCCGATTGCAGGATGATGTTCTTTCCGACAACGGCCACCACCTTGTCAATCACCTGTGGTTGACGGTTTTGTGCTATCGTCGGCAAGGCTATTAGCATGAGTGCAATGATAATCCAGTTTCTTTTCATTGTTTCTTATTTCAGTATTTCAACTTGTTGTCAGCTCATTGACCGAGGCCGTTGAGCCTGTAGAAATTGCCGGCTTAATCGGCGTTATATAAAGTAGGTGAGCCCACATACACTTCAAACGCATGTTCCCTTTTGGCTTTGTTGTAGAGTGAAGTCTTCATTTTCTCAAGCAAGGCTTGCTTGCGATGGGCCAGGATGACGCTTTTGATGTTGTCGCACTCCATCTCCAAAGGCGAGGTGCTTTCTTCAAGGAGGTAGTCGACAAAACGCACGATATAGGTGAATTCGTTCATGTCGAAACAGACGTACTTGGTTTTCTTTAGGAAACTCTCGGCATTGAAGATCTCAATGGGGATGAGGCTGGTTAGTTCGTCCAAACGCATCCAATGGTCTACATCAAGGTAGTTCTTCACGGCATAATAGGTCGCTAGAACGTCGATGTTTTGCAGCAGCAATGTGTCAGGGTCACTCAACAGTTTTTGGAAGGTTTCTTTATGAGGGCATCCTTCGTCGAGGATGACGTATGCCGCTTTGACCATCGTGTTACGGAGTTGGAAGTCCTCTTTATGCTGTTCATAGTAGTCGGCGATTTCATCTTCGCTGACAATGGTGTCCAACTTCTGGTTGATGAGTTGGCTTTCGTAGGTGTAGATGACAAGCGAGTTCCGGTATTCTTCTATCTGCTTTTGGAAAGCGAGCTCTTCCTTCTCGAGGTTGTTCTCGGCCTGATGGATCAGCACCTGTCTCCTAATCCAGGAGTCGATGAATGTGCTGACACTTTGGATGCTGTCCATGATGGAGGTGCCTGCGGGAACTATCCCTACGAGGTCCGACTCATAGAGATACTTGCCGTAACACTCAGCCACTACGACTTCTTTCGTTTTTTTCTGAAAGAAGTCGCAGCTCGCCAGTAGCAGTAGGGAAGTGATACCAATAAGAACGCCTAACTTGTTCATTGATACATCTTTCTGACTTTATCCAGCACTTTTTCGTCGATTTTCACTGGATATTTTTCTTTCAGCGACTTCACCCATTTTTGTTCGAGCTCCACTTGATAGTCAGAGGTGACAAGGCCTCGGGCTTCTTTGAGGGTCTTAGGTTCGGGCTTGCGCAACTCATCGATACAAACGATGACGGTGCTTTGGTCGACGGTAGAGGGAATTTCGTTTCTGACGCCAACCTTCCATTGCGTTTGGTCGACATATTGGTTGTCGCCTTTTTGGTAGTAGCCCTTACGCACAAAGGTGTAGTTGATGGAATCGCGTTGCAGGGTGCTCCTTAAGCTGTCGAGAACGATGCCGCTGTCTAAAAGTGCTTTCACCTTGGGCAAGGATTCTTGACGAGTCACTGTGATGATGTATGCATGAGCGCGTTCATCCCACATGTATTTGGAAGCATTGCGTGCGTGGAATTCTTGCAGACCTAAGGTGTCTTTCACAGCCTTGTCCCACACTTCGCGATCCATGAGGTCGAAGAGCAAGATGCCGTCCTTGTATTCTTGAACTAAAGCCTTGAATTCTGGATACTTGTCCTCGAGACGGGAGTCGGCATAGTTCAAGGCCGTTTCTCTGGAGAAGGCTTCGTAAAGTTGGTAGGCATAGGTGGCGGGAGTGACGTATTTTTGCGGTTTCATGTTGCCTTTGATGTAGTTGACGAAATCGCTCACCTTGGTCGGGTTGCCTTCCATGCTAAACAGGGTGGCGTTCATGTCGACGTTGTCGGCAGGCACGTATGCATTTCGGAGGATGCTGCTGTCGACGGTGGCCATGAAAGCTTCCAGGTTCTTGTCGTTCTGCTTGAACTTGTATTCGCTTTTCACCTGCTTGAGGACTACCTCTTCCGACTTCTTGGAACGCATGTCTTTCTCGATGCGCTCGCTCAAGGCTTTTGACTCTTTTTCAAAAGGTCCGACTCCCGATTTGCCCAACAATTTGATGATATGGAAGCCATAGTTGGTACGGATGGGTTTTGCAATCTGTCCAATTTCCAATGACTTGCAGGCTTCAATAAACTCGGGGACGATGCGGCTGACGGTAAAGGAAGTCAGGGCGCCGTCGCGTTGCACGGTGCCTCTGTCGTCGGAATATTGCTTCACCATCTCGCTCCAGTTCTTGCCTTCTTGGGCCATCAGTTCGTTATAGATGTTGTTGGCCTTTTGTTGTGCTGCTGCCACTTCATCTTCGGGGGCGTCGAAGGGCAGTTGCATGAAGATGTGGGCGGCTTGGATGGAACCCATGGCATCGGTTATACTTTGCACCTTAATAATATGGTAGCCGAAATCGCTGCGTACGGGCATGGAGATTTCGCCTTCCTTGGTGTTGTAGGCTCCCGTCTCAAAAGGATAAACCATGTCAAACACAGTGAAATAGCCAAGGTCGCCACGGTTGCCTGGACGGGCAGGAGCTTGGTCGGTGGCTTCCATGTCTTTCGCTGATGGGTCTTCCGAATAACGCACAGCGAGGTCGCCAAAGTCTTCACCTTTCAGGGCTTTTTTGCGTATCTCCATGGCTTTGTTGTAGGCCCTCAACGTGTCGGAAGGCATGGCGTTCTTGTCGCAGCGGATGAGGATGTGGGAGGCACGGATGTCCTTCAACTTGCGCTGGTAGGCTTCCTGCAACAGCTCTTCAGTGATGTCGTCGCTGCTCATGAAAGGCTTGGCCAACTGCTTGCGGTAGCCAGCCAGTTCCTTTTGGAATTTCGCGCTGGTGTCCAATTGCAAACTTTCGGCTTCCATCACCTTCATGCGGAAAGTCGTGAAAAGGTCGAGGTATTCATCAACGGATTTCTTCTCGATGACATCGCTTTTGAGGTTGTTCTTGTAATACACATCACAGAACTCCTTCACGGTGATGTCTTGGTCGCCAATGGTCATCAACACTTGCTTGTCGAGCTTCGACTGCGCATTGGCAAATAAGGTTGGCATGATGAATGATGCCAACACAAACATTTTCAAAAAGTTACAATTTTTCATTACTGATATTTGTTGTTTGCTTATTTCTCATAACGCGATTTGTCGGATATTATTTCAATCCGCCCTCCACTTCCAAACCGTTGTTGAGGACGTGGATGTCGTCGACTTGAATGGCATCGAAAACGGTCTTCACCTGTTCGATTTGGCCGAGATGGAGCAACAGCTGCCGGTCGGGACGTTTCTCAATCAGGCCTTCTGGAAGCTTGTTATGGAGCAGACTGAGCACGGTGCTCATCAAAGTATCGGTGCCCATGCCGGCATCCAACTTGACGAGAAGGTCGCTGCCTACCATCTCAAGGATAGAGAGATTGGCAGATATGTCCTTCTTCATAAAGCCTAAGTTGATGGGGTAAGTAACCTTCACGGTCTTGTCGTCGACGAAGGCAAATCCGATGTTTTGTTCGGTCTTCTCTTGTAGAATGTTCTGTAGTTCAGGGAATGATATAGATGCTTTCATGGCTTAACTTCTTTTGCTGTAATTGGGGGCTTCTTGGGTGATAGTCACATCGTGCGGATGGCTTTCAAGGATGCCCGAGTTGGTGATGCGGATGAATTTGGCTTTCTTCAAGTCGTCGATGGTGCGTGAGCCCGTATAGCCCATGCCGGAACGCAAGCCGCCCACCATCTGATAAACGACTTCGGAGAGCGTGCCTTTGTAAGGAACACGACCTGCGATGCCTTCGGGGACGAGTTTCTTCACGTCTTCGACGTTGTCTTGGAAATAACGGTCCTTAGAGCCTTGTTGCATGGCTTCGAGCGAGCCCATACCTCTGTAGGTCTTGAACTTACGGCCTTCGAAGATGATGGTGTCGCCTGGCGACTCATCCACACCGGCAAAGAGCGAGCCCGCCATAATAGAAGAGGCACCTGCGGCCAAGGCTTTCACGATGTCGCCCGTGTAGCGGATGCCACCGTCGGCGATGAGCGGGATGCCCGTGCCTTCCAAGGCTTTCGCCACATCCATGACTGCGGTGAGTTGCGGCACGCCGATGCCTGCCACCACACGCGTGGTACAGATGGAACCAGGGCCAATGCCCACCTTGATGGCGTCGGCACCTGCCTCGGCCAAAGCCTTGGCGGCTTCTGCCGTGGCGATGTTGCCAGCCACGATGTCGATTTCAGGATAGTTGTTTTTCAGGTTGCGCACCATGTCGATAACGCCCTGCGAATGGCCATGAGCTGTGTCGACCACGAGAGCATCCACACCAGCGTCGACCAAGGCGGCGGCACGTTCAAGGGTGTTGGCGGCAATGCCCACGGCTGCGGCCACGCGCAGACGACCGCGCGAGTCCTTGCAGGCGTTGGGGCGCGCCTTCACCTTGATAATGTCTTTATAGGTGATGAGGCCGACGAGGTGGTTGTCCTTGTCGACCACAGGCAGCTTCTCGATCTTGTATTGTTGGAGAATGTCGGCAGCCTTCTCAAAGGAGACTTCTGTCGTGGTGATGAGGTTCTTGCTTGTCATCACCTCGGCGATGGGGCGGTCGAGGCCACGTTCGAAGCGCAAGTCGCGGTTGGTGACGATGCCGACGAGCACATTTTGGCTGTCCACTACGGGAATGCCACCGATGCGGTATTCGGCCATCAGGTCGAGGGCGTCTTTCACGGTGGCGTCGACGTGGATAGTCACGGGGTCGCTGATCATGCCGTTTTCGGCGCGTTTCACCTTACGCACCTCGGCGGCTTGCTTGCCGATGGTCATGTTCTTGTGCAGCACGCCGATGCCGCCTTCTTGAGCGATGGCGATGGCCATGCGGCTCTCCGTGACGGTGTCCATACCAGCGGAGACCACGGGGATGTTGAGGTCGATGTGTCGTGAGAACTTGGTTTTCAAGCTCGTTTCACGCGGGAGAACATTACTGTAGGAAGGGACCAGCAGAACATCGTCGTAGGTCAGGCCTTCACCAATGATTTTTTCGTTATCAAGTGCCATGGCGGATTAGGTTTTAATTAATCTGCAAAGGTACGGAATTTTTTGGTTGGGTGGAATGCGAGTTTGAAAAATGTTATGAATTTGTGATTTTTAATATATAAACCGCGACAGCAGCCTGCCATCTCCGCGGATACGGAAATCCGCAAGCAGATGCCGGAGCTCTTTCCCGAGTTTTGTAAGTTTGTGGTTTGAATGCAAAAAGAAATGTTTGCTATCTTGTCTTGTGAGACGAGGGCAACCTATTGATTTTCAAGCCAGCGTGAAAGGAAAACATTGTAAACACTGTAGGAAACACCTTCGATGGTGGAGTTGGCGAGTATCAGTTCCTTGTCGATGAGTGCTTCTAAGAGTCGCTGCGAGTTGGCGGAGGTGCCGATATTGTATTTTTGCAGGAAATGCGAAGCATAGGGTTGCGTCACGGCTTGCTCTTTAGCAATAGCCTTCAAGTAGTTCCATTGATTGGTGGTCAGCAGGTCGCGCCATTGGATGAAGGTCTGCTCGTTTTCTTTCAGGATTTGGACTGCCGAGCGCAATACGTCCTCTTTCTCGATTTTTCTCCCGCTCTTCAGAAACACATGATTGCAGAGCGACTGCGTGTAGAAGGTATGGGTTTTCGTCCAATCGAGGATGAAATCCAGCGCATCCATAGATATGATTTTCTTTCCTTTCCCGAACATCCGAATGATGAAGTCTGCGTAAACCTCGCGATTGATTTTCTCGAGATAAAGGCAACGGGTGCTTTCGTAGAACGGGCTTCGGGCATCGGTGAACATCTCGGTCATCAGGTGCTTCTTGCTGCCGCAGAAAATGAATTGCACATTCTTCAAAGGTTGGATATAGGAGCGTAGCAAGGCTTCCATGTTGGTGCCGTAATTCCTGATTTGTTGGAATTCGTCGATGGCAATAATGGTCTTTTGCCCTTGTTTTTCAATGAAATCGAAGATGGAGGCAAGGGTTTGTTGCTTCTCATGGTCCGAAAGGTAGGTCATGGTGAGTTCGGGGTTGCCTGTCAGTGCGTTGTAACTCAGCATGGGACGCAGGCCGCCGAGAAATTGGAAGAAGCTTTTGATGCTTTTTTTCTTCTCTAAGGATGCGATGATCGCTTCGGAAAAAACTTTGATGAAATCTTCGAGGTTTTCCGTGGCATAGATGTCCACCAAACAGGTGCTGACATCGATTTTTTGATGCTTGATTTCGTCAAAAATGCGATAAATTAGACCTGTTTTCCCATAGCGACGTGGTGAAATCAAGGTGACATTCGAGCCGTTGAGGAGGTATTCCAGTAAGGTCTGGGTCTCGTTCTCTCGGTCGCAGAAAAGCTCCTTGGATATATATGGAACAAGGGCAAACGGGTTCTCCATGGCAATCGTATTAGTATTTATTTTCGATGCAAAAATACTATCTTTTTTGTGTTATGCAAAATAAATAGTGAAAATATTCATTTCATAACTCGAAATTTTTATACGTTAAGTCCCAAAATTAAAGATTTTATCTTTTTATGATTAGTGGTATTCCGCAAAAATCTTGTTTTTTTCGGAATTAATTCCAAAAAAATCATAATATTTTCGGAATTTGTGCGTAAACGCCTATCCCGAAGCTGCTTTCTCGGTGATTAACCGCGATAACGTTGAGGATTTCTTACTATAATCCACTACAAGTCCATTGTGTATTGATAACGGTGTTGTAATTTCTGCCGTTTTTCGGAAAAATATGTATTTTTGCCACATTCAAATTCAAACACCATGAAGAAAATACTTACCAACTTATTAGCCCTTTTGGGATTGGCCACCGCCTGCGGCCAGCAAGGTTACGAAAATGCAGAAGTCAACACGTTTGCTGAACGTATCAAAAGCCCCGATGTCGTTTTGCTCGACGTGAGAACCGCCGAGGAGTTTGGCGAAGGCCACCTCGCGAATGCCCTCAACATCGATGTCAAAGAGGAAGGTTTTGTCGAAAAGGCAAAATCGACCTTGCCTGCCGACAAGACCATCGCCGTGTATTGCAGAGGCGGAAAACGCTCAGCCAACGCCGCCACGATGCTTGCCAAGGAAGGCTTCAAGGTTGTGAATCTTTTGGGTGGCATCACGGCATGGAAAGATGCGGGGATGCCTGTAGAGATGCCTGAAGATGCTTACGAAGTCGACACCTTCACTACCAAGAGCGGTAAGACGGTGAAGTTCCACACCTTGGTTCACGCCAGCATCCGAATCGAATACGACGGCATGGAAATCCAGATTGACCCCGTGGCGAAGTTAGGGGAGAAGACCATCAACTACGCCGCCATGCCTAAAGCGGATTACATCTTCATCACCCACGAACATCACGACCATTTCGACACAACGGCCATCAAAATGCTGATGGGCGACAACACCCAACTGATTACGAACCAACGCTGCGCTGAAATGCTTGGTTATGGCACCGTGATGGCCAACGGCGACATGCTCCAAATTGCCGACGACTTCACTGTTGAGGCCGTTCCCGCCTACAACACCACCGAAGGACATCTGCAATTCCACCCCAAAGGAAGGGACGATGGCTTCATCCTCACCCTCGACGGAGTGAGAATCTACATTGCCGCCGACACCGAAGACATCCCTGAAATGGCTGAAATCAAAGACATTGACGTCGCCTTCCTCCCGTGCAACCAGCCTTACACCATGACTCCCGAGCAACTCATCAACGCAGCACGCATGTTCAAGCCGAAAGTGCTGTTCCCCTACCATTACGGCCAGACGGATGTAAGCGGCATCCCCTCACAATTGGAAGCCGACGGGGTAGAGGTTCGGATTAGGCATTATGAGTAATGTGTTGTAGGGGTAACTGTTTCTTCGATTATCTCAAATGCTCGCTCCAATCTGGGCATAATCGGTGAGAAATGCGTCCCTTCGACTAGCTCGAATATAACAGTGGCCTGGGTTTTCTCTTTTAAAATGTTGGCGGCAGCTTGAGTTCGCTCTTCCACTGTCGCCATTCTTTTCTCTTTGGCGTTTTTCTCCTTTTCACCCAACAACATACAAACCTTTTTGATCCGAGGTGAGAGTGCTTGTTCCTTCATCCATTCAACTAATCCATCATACCATAGCGACCCGGATATGCTGATGATGTTGGTGAATGCATTGGTGTTGAAAGCCGACCATACCGCAAACAGACCCGATAATGAAACACCCAAGAGGGCTCTTTCGGCATTCTCTATACCCATACTTCTTTCTGTCTCAGGTATTATCTCGTTAGTCAGCTTGTTGAGGAATGCAGCCGCCTGCCCTCCAAATGGTTTCGCTTTCTTGAACACACCTTCTGCTGGCCAAGGTGTTAAATCATCGTTCCAGTTGACCTCTTCTATCACGACAATGGAGACCCCGTTTTTTTCGGCCAATCCTTTCAACCCCTCATGCAAATCCTTCCTGATTCCTTCGGGCAGGATCATATAGCAGATTTTATTTGAAGATTGTTTGATGGATGACAGCATGAGAACTTATATTTTCAGTGGCCAAAAATACAAAATAAAACATTTTTCATGCCTATGTTTACTTTTCTGACAAAGAGTATTTCATCAGCATCTGTTTGGCCAAGGGAACATACCAGTCGCGGACTTCATCGGCGGTCGGTGTGTGATTGCCGGGAAAATGGAACGACCTATTGTAATGCTCCAAAAACAGCGGCTCAAAGTGGGCCAATGTGTCGCCTTCGCCAAACAAGCCCCAGATACGGTCATTGTAGTCGGGATTGCAGCTGTTGAACTGTATGGCCTCTAACTCGGCAAACTCCTCAATAAGAGCTTCATCGATGACGAACTCTTGGACGCCATCCTTACGGGGAGATTTGTATTCGTGCTTGCCAATGCGCTTTTTCAAGAATTCCGTCATCTGAAAGTGAGGGTTCCCAAGCAAGGCCGGAATGCCTACCGTGGGAGCAATCATCTGTGCATAGAACGATCCACAGCTGTTGCCAAGCAAAAGGTCGGGCTTCTCACGGTCAATCAGTTCCCTTATGAATCCAATTGCTGCTTTCGGATGCCTCGGCAGGTCGGGAGTCATCACTTCTGCAAGACCATCAAACGCCTCTCGTAAAGCCAAGGCTGGTACGCACTGGCCGCTGGCAAAGAAACCGTGAAGGAACAAAATCTTCTTCATCTTCTTGTCCGTTTTTTATTCAGAACCACTTTCGTTCAATTTGCGCTCTATCTTGTTTAGCGTGTCGAAGAACCGATAGGTAGCCACAGCGGGGCCGAATAGCAACAAGCCAAAGGTGTTCCACCCAAACATGTGCCACCAAGAGGTGTATGGTCCTTCTATCTTCAGTTCAATCGCTTTGTTTTTCAGCTCCTCTGCAATACGTGACATCCATACAAGCGTGTAAATAAACGCTGTAGGAATGCCTAAAAGATATGCCACCCCATATCGTTGCGTTTTGAGCCCAAGGATTTTATCTAACTCATCCTGCAACCCACCGAGAGGCATGTATAAGAGGAAGAATAACCCAAAGGTGCAAAAGTCGATGCATCCAAGCAAAAATCCTGGTCTCTTGGTGTGTTGATATTTCATTTGTAATGCACTCCTAACTATGCTCTTTCTTATTTTGAGGCGGTAAAGATAGGAAAAAGATTCGAATGGACATAAAAGAAAAAGCCGTCGAATTTTCCGACGGCTTTTACGTCCAAAAAGTGGAGATGGAGGGAGTCGAACCCTCGTCCAAACAAGGAACCCCCATGGTTTCTACATGCTTATTCCGCTGTTGGTTTTCGTGCCGCGCAAGGGAGCGAACGCCCTAAACGCGACCTTATCTCCTAAGGCTTCGCCTTGCTGTCGGAGCGCCGACAAGGCTATCCCGAAATTGCTTAGCACCCCGGGCTCAGGCCGGAATCAGGAATCTCCACCTGCGGGATGTCTCGTCCCCTCACCTTGTGAAGGGATTAAGCCAGTGATCTACTGTGCTTCAATCAGGCAGCGAGAGCGTAGTTGTTTTCGCCAATTAATTTTTTGCAGTCAAGATTTACGAGCGTCACTGCGAGGCTCGACATGCTTACATGACAATTCATCTTGCTGTCAAAACCATACATCCCCTCAAAGAACGGACTGCAAAAGTACAGCTAATTTCCAAACCCCGCAAGTGGTGCGAAAAAAAACTTGCCATTTTATCGAAATTCATATCTTTGCAGTTCATTACCAAAAGAAAACAAACTAAAAAGAATTAGACATGAAAAGAGTAGTTTTACTTGCCATGATGCTGCTTGCAGGCAGACTCTTATTGGCTCAAACTCCCTATGTAAGGGTGGATGACCGCCAGACAAAGTATGAACAGTTGACTCATCAAACAAGGGTCCAATGCAAGATCACGGACTATGCCATCTCGACGCTATACGCCCAACTTTTCGATGGCTTGGAAACTTCGGTAAGAACCGTTGAGGTGGAGGGCGCCGTCCAGTATTTCTATCGCATGTACCGTAAAGAGGTGAAAGAACAACCCGCTGTTGAGGTTTTTGTGGCTTACGACGACTTTGTGGAAATCGATAATGTTTTAGAGTCGTTGATTGCTGAAGAACACAAGGACAGGAGCGCTCGAAAGGACTACTGCGAGACCTTCTATCGCACGGATGACGGCTTCCAACTTGGTTACAGCATAAAAAACAGACAGACACATTGGTATCTTGTGCTGGACCGTTACAGCGAGGATAAAGTCTTTTTCGATGGTGTGACAAAGCTGAAGGACAACTTCAAAAAGGCTTTGTCCAAGTTTGAGGATATAAGGAAAAAGAATGATAATTGAGATCCCTGCTTTAATTCAGGGGGTTCCCAAAGCGCACCACGTCGTCTTTCGTGATATCGTTTCCGCAAAGGATTACAAGACGCTCCACGATGTTGCGGAGCTCACGAATATTACCTGTCCATTGGTATTGTTTCAAAGCTTCCAAAGCTTCTGGCTCAAAGGTCGGAATGGGCTTGCCCATGTCTTGAGCTATGATTTCCAGGAAATTGCTGACCAACAACGGAATGTCGTCCTTGCGTTCGCGCAGCGGCGGTACATTGATCACAATGACGCTTAAACGGTGGTATAAATCCTCGCGGAAGTTGCCTTTCTCGATTTCGGACTTCAAGTTTTTGTTGGTTGCGGCCAAGATACGCACATTGACGGGGATTTCCTTCTCGCCGCCCACGCGTACGATTTTGTTCTCCTGCAAGGCACGGAGTACCTTGGCTTGGGCAGAAAGGCTCATGTCGCCGATCTCGTCCAAGAAGAGGGTACCGCTGTCGGCTAATTCAAAGTCACCTTTTTTCTGTTTAATGGCAGATGTAAAGGAGCCTTTTTCGTGACCGAACAGTTGGCTTTCAATGAGTTCCGCGGGGATAGCAGCGCAATTGACCTCGATGAAAGGGCCTTTGTTTCTGGGACTGAGTTCGTGCAGTTGTCGAGCCACAAGTTCTTTGCCCGTTCCATTTTCGCCCGTTATGAGTACGCGGGCATTGGTGGGAGCCACCTTCTCGATCATATCTTTCACTTCCAACATCGGTGCCGACTCGCCAATCATTTGGCTCTGTATCTTCACGGCTTTCTTCAGCACTTTGTTTTCGGTAGCCAAGTTCTTCTTGTCCAGGGCATTGCGCAGGGTGATGAGGAGGCGGTTCAAGTCGGGGGGCTTGGGAATGAAGTCGAAGGCACCTTTCTTGATGGCTTCAACAGCGGTCTCAATAGTGCCGTGGCCTGAGAGCATGATGACAGGCACGTCCGACTCTTTTCTGATGGCTTCTAACACCTCGATGCCGTCCATCTCGGGCATTTTGATGTCGCAGAAAATGGCGTCAAAGTCTTGCTCTTTAATATGTTGCAAGGCCTCCATGCCCGTTGAGGCATCGTCCACCTGATAGTTTTCGTTTTCGAGGATGTCGCGCAGCACGCGGCGGATGGGAGCCTCGTCGTCGATGATAAGTATCTTGGTCATTTTGTCGAAATTTGTGCAAAGATAGCGGTTTTTTTTGAATGTAGAATGCAGAATGTAGAATGCAGAATGAAGAATGCTGAATTATTGAATTTTAAATTTTGAATTTTGAATTTTAAATCAATTATCTTTATTTTTGCCTCAAATTTTATCGAGATGAAAAAGCTTTCTTTGATTTTAGGGTTGTTCATGGTGGCACAGTCGTGGATGTTTGCCCAAGATACGCTTCCAGCGCCTACTTCTTATCGCGTCAACAAGGTGTCATTCAATATGGTACGTGTTGAGAAAGGCGGTTTCTGGATGGGCGCTCAGCACAAAGATACTGCCGAATTCAATTACGACCGTCATTCGCAAACGGACGAATTGCCGGTGCATTATGTGCAGATGCGCGAGGATTATTATATCGGCCAAACGGAGGTGACACAGAAACTCTGGAAAGCCGTGATGGGCTACAATCCAAGCGCAAAGAAATGCCCGAAACGCCCTGTGACCAATGTCAATTATTTTGAGGTTCAGGAGTTTCTGAGGCGTATCGACAGTATTACGGGAATGCAGTTCCGCCTGCCCACTGAGGATGAATGGGAGTATGCAGCGCGTGGTGGCAAGTACACGCGGGGCTATATCTATAGCGGCAGCAAAGAAGTGGACCGCGTGGCCTGGCATAATGGGAATACTTCGAAACTGAAGAAGGTCAAGAAACGTGCTGCCAACGAGTTAGGTATCTACGACATGTCGGGCAATGTGTGGGAATGGTGTAGTTCCAAGTATCGCTACTTCGATAGGGAACGTAACGCGAATTTAGGCAAGGACGGAGAGATGTACTGCATCCGTGGCGGCGCATGGCAGCTGCCCAAGACCTCGTGTCGCGTGTCGTGGCGCGGCAAACGTCTACCTGACTTGAAGAATTCGTTTGGAGGGTTTAGGCTCTGCTTGGACGCACGCTATGTCAAAGAGAAAGAAGAGGCCTCGGAGCCTGATATGATCAAGAAACCGTCAGAGGACGTTTCGGAGGAGTGATTCTTCAGAGGGCAATGTAGGGGGGGGGATTTTTTGCACGCAGAAGTCGCAGATTTTTGTGAAGTGCAAAGCGACGACAAGTTTGTGTCCGTTAGGCTTCTGCGTATTCTGCGAATTCTGCGTGAGTTAAAAAAACGGTTTCTGCGTTAGAAAAACAAATTCACCGAGGTGTAAGCCTCAGTTTCTTGCACCTATAGTTTATCACGGCTTTATATTGTTTCAGCAAGTCCCCGCCGATGATGCCGTCAATGCGGGGCAATCCGAGTTTGTCGTACATCTCGTGGATATTCTCCAAATCCAAGGCAACGGCTTCATAATCATGGATTCCCAAATCTCCTACGGTAAAACTGTCAATGACAAAAGTGGCGCTCTCCAAGTCGGAGCTACCCACACCGGCGGTCAGGCCTTCTTTCTTCTCGAATTCAATGTCTTCAATGAAGTTGGTGATGGTGTTGGGGTCGAAGACGGAGCGTGAAGCACCTGTGTCGATGAGGAAATGGGCTTCCTTACCATGGATCATTCCTTTGACCATGATATGGAAGCCTTCTCCTTCGATGTCAAGCAGTTGCAGTGGAACTTCTATATAGCGTCGCATATCAGAAGTTCGGCTTGATGGCGTATTTCTTGTAGAATTCCTTGATGATTTTCACGGCCTCGTCGGCGGTGTCAACAACATGGAAAATCTCAAAGTCTTCTTCTTTGATCATGTGGTTGGGGAGTAAGGTGCTTTTGAACCAGTCAATCAGTCCTTTCCAATAATCGCTACCGACCAAAACCACCGGGAAACTCACCATCTTGTTGGTCTGGATAAGGGTGATGGCTTCCGAGAGTTCGTCCAAAGTGCCGAATCCACCAGGCATGGCGATATAACCTTGCGCATAACGCATGAAGATGGTCTTGCGGACAAAGAAATAGTCGAAATCAATGTTCTTATCGCTGTCGATGTATGGGTTGAAGTGCTGTTCAAAAGGCAGGTTGATGTTGAGACCTACGCTGGTGGCACCGCCTTTGCTTGCTCCTTTATTGCCGGCTTCCATGATGCCTGGACCGCCACCTGTGATGGTGCCAAAGCCATAATCGGCGAGTTTTTCGGCGATCTCTACGGCCATTTCGTAATATTTGTCTCCAGGTTGGGTGCGTGCCGAGCCGAATATGGCCACGCAAGGCCCGATTCTCGACATCTTTTCCATGCCGTCCACGAACTCGGCCATGATTTTGAACACTGACCAAGCGTTGTGGGTTTTGATGTCAGTCCACGATCTTGGATGGAAACTTTCGAGGATGATGCGTTCGTCTTTTTCTGTAATGGGCATAATAATTCAGTTTACAGTTGTTCAGTTGTGGGGCTTTCACATGGCCGCATGACTTGTCGAAGCAATGTGGTAGCCGAAAAAATTGATGTTTTATGTTGGCAGAATGACAATTTTCTGTATTTTTGCAGTCTGAAATCGCAAGATTGACTCCGTCGAATCGGAGATTTCAACGAAGCTAAACGCGAATGTAGCTCAGTTGGTAGAGCATCAGCTTCCCAAGCTGAGGGTCGCGGGTTCGAACCCCGTTATTCGCTCATGGGACTTGATTTTAATCAAGGGGAGCGCGGCTGTGAGGCCGCGCTTTTTTTATCCATTATTCTGCTGATTTACACTGGAGTGCCGCATTCGGGGCAGAACTTGCCTGTCACTTCTGTACCACATTTTGGACATTTCTTAGGCCCTACGGCTGCCAAAGGTGTGCCACATTCTGGGCAGAATTTCCCTGTGCTTTCCGTGCCGCATTTCGGGCATTTCATCTTTGCCTTGGGTTCTGGAGCAGGTGTGCCGCATTCAGGGCAGAACTTTCCTGTGATGGGTGTGCCGCATTTCGGACAGGGAACGCCTTGGGCTTGTCCTTGTTGGTTATAGGGGTCGTAAGTGGTCTGTCCGCCTTGGCCGTTCCAAGCGTTCTGCATCGCGCCGCCAGTCATGCCGCCTGAACCCATGTTGGCCATGCCTACACCCATGAAGCCGCCCACTGCGCCAGCTTCGTTGCCGGCTGCGGTCTCCATCACGTCGATGATCTTGCCTTGCTGCATCATGTTGTTGGTGCTGTACTCATAACGGTCGATCTTCTTCTGGCTGGCGTCGTCGAGCGAGACGGACTCGATGGTGAAGCTCACCAGACGCACGCCACGGGCACGGATGGGCTCGTCGAAGACCTTCTCGTCCATGGCCTGCTTGATTTCGTCGGTATAGCTGGGCAGTTCGAGAACGGGCACACGGTGGTTGCTATTGCCCATCTCATTGAGCACGTTTTGGAAGGCTGCCATCACCTCGCTGCGCATCTGTTCGGTGATGTCGCCTTTACGGATGACGTTAGCGGTACCGGCATGGTTGCGCATGAAGATGCCCATGTCGTCCAAACGGAAAGTGTATTTACCGTAGCAACGCACGTTGACGCCCATAGGCATCAGCGAGTTGGTCATCTGGTTCGGGATAGCGTGCGACCAGTCCTGGAAGGGGATAGGTGTGGCAGTGCCAAATTTGTTGTCAAGGATTTCCTTGGCGTTGAAGTAGAAGACGGCCTGCTCCTTGGCAGGGGTGCCACCATAGGTGAAACGCTGCCACATTTCCTTGAAGACAGGACCAAACTCGCCGGCGAAGAATGAAGGCGATGAGGATTGGTCGAAGTTGTAGACGCCTTCTTCAGCGGTAGCATCGAGCACGACGCCAGTGTCGTAGATGACGGCCACCTGGCCAGGAGCCACGATGATGCGGCTGCTCTTGGAGATTTGCCCCGACTTGGTGGTTTGTTTCACCATCAGGGTGTCCATGTCCATGTTGTCACATTTGATGAGGTCCAACCATTGGTCACGCAAGGTGCCGCCGATGGAGCCTGCTATTGCTTTAATAAGTCCCATAGTAATGTTTGTTTAATTGTTTATTGTTGATTTGTTTAATTGTTTGTCTTGAGTAGGACTGTCACATTGTGGCAGCCGTGTTTTTATTAGTTCCGCGAATGGATATCCGTCAAAACCCAATCATGTTCGCCATTGGTGATGACGCTACCGCAATAGACACATTGGCCAGAGGAAGTGATTTCGGTTGGTGCACCGCAGTTGGGACAGTTGGTGATGGTGTTGCCTTTCTTGCCGGGGTCAGTCTTCACGCCGGCTTTTCGGTTGAAGACCAGCTCATATTTCATGTACCAGTCGCGGTTGGGGTCGCTTTCGAGCACTTTTTTGGTCGCGTCCTCGATGACATAATCGCGCATCACGGCATTAAGCCATACGGTGAGCACTTCCTTGTCGCCATCTTGGCTGAACGAATGCAAAGAGCAATGCTTGATGCCGATTTTTTCCACCACATTTGTCTTGCCCAAGCGAATGAATTCGTCTAATTGCTGCTTGTGTTGGTTGAACAATGTCTCACTCTCGAAGGGGCGGATGGGCTTCCAGTCTTTGGTCGTCCAGGCTTGTTGAATCTTCATGAACACTTCTCTGGCAAAACCGATGAATTTATCAGATGAGAAATCAGGGTCGATGGCACGGATTTGTCCGGCAACCATTGGGCTGAGGTCCATCGTGACATCGGATTCAGCTTGCTGGTTCACGTTCTTGTTGATATAGCTTGTGTCTTTGGATTTTTTCTTCATGATACGATAGGCAATGATAATGATGACTACCACAATCAAGCCTAAGATAGGACTTTGGATGAACAAGTTGATAAGCCAGCCGATGAGCACACCTATGTCGAAGTCGCCCCCTAGGCCTTCA
The DNA here is from genome assembly GCA_017508895.1 of Bacteroidales bacterium. The sequence goes on along the minus strand of JAFWRA010000094.1, from coordinate 1,895 downwards.
CCGCCGCCAGAGTTATAGCGGTTGTTGTTACCCACATCGGCTATGGCAAGGTTGCAACAAACAATGGTCACTATGAGCAGAATAAAGGGTAAGAGTTGCTTTAATTTGTTGGTATTTAGTCTTTTCATTGCAAACAATGGTTCTTTTGGTAGTTTCATTATGCCTACAAAAATAATGAAAATAATGTAAAAAGCACATTTGATATTGAAAAAAGAGAAAAAAATGAATACATCAAATCAAAGATTTCCTATTTTTGCAGCGCGAAACAATCCCTTATGCTTTTTTAAAGGGGGAAATGGGAGCTTAGCTCAGTTGGTTCAGAGCATCGCCCTTACAAGGCGGGGGTCGTTGGTTCGAGTCCAACAGTTCCCACAAAAGCAATAGAGACGCGCCTAGGTGCGTCTCTATTGCTTTTGTAAGGCGTGTTTCCTTTATTCTATCACAATCTTCCTGCTCACCAACTTGCCGCTTTCCGTCAATCCTTGAATGAGATAGACACCATTGCTCAATGCGTTGATATCACTGTGTTTCAAGCATTGCCCGTTCATGGTGTATATCCTTTTGACGCTGATGATTTCGTCGTTGCTGTTTTCTTCTATTCCAGTCACTTGGATATTGACAAAGTTCTCTCCATCAGGGGTAAGGGCAAAGTCGGATTCGCAGTCTTCGTAGACGGCCGTCAGCTGGTATTTGAACTGTCCGACCCCTGTTTCGTCAAAATAGGTCGTTGCATTGGCGTCCACTTCGATGATGGTTTCGTCCTTGTTGATGGTGTTGTAACGGTAGAGGTTGTAATGCAGGGGCAAGATCTCGGGTGCCACCCAGCTAAGTTTTACGCCAAACAATTCTTCGTCCACGTTGTACACATATTCGCCTTCAAAGTCTTCAGGCGCAAGACAGGTGATGACGGGTGGTTCGATGGGACCCATGGTGCCGTCGGGACCGATGTTTTGGCCATAAATGCCGCCATTGATGCAGTTCACCCAAGCTACGATGTTTTGACCGAGGTGGAAGCCTGGGGTGTTGTCGCATACAGTTCTTCTATAGGTATTTGAGCATAAGGTCTTGGCCCATAGTTGGTTGCCGTCCATGTCAAAGCCCATGGCTTCGATGGTGGTGAAGTAGGAGTTGCTGGGGCTGCTTTTCGTGTAAATCACGCTGAAGCCGCTGCCGTCCTCAAAAGCATCGACCATGATGTCGGCGTATGAGACGCCTTCATAATCGGCCAACAGGATGCCTTCTCCCCACACTTTTTCGCCCGCGGCAGTGATGCGGTTGACATAGATTCTTGACTGGCTTTGCGTGGAAGCGTCGGTTTGCTCGTAGGTGACGATGAGGTCATAGTTGTTTGGGTCGACGGTGCCGCATGCATAGCCGTAGTAGTTCATTGGGTCGGTGGAATGCACTGCGATGCCGTTAAGGTCACTGATGGTGGGAACGCCAAACTCGTTGAAATGGAAGACGTAAGTGTTGAATGCTCCTCCGATGCCAGGATGCCAAATGTAGGCATATCCGCCACCCATGCCATCAGCTACAGCCTGATGGATATAGGTGGATTGGAAAGTCTGGGAAGACATGAGAAGGGATGCGGGGTTGAGGATGGTTCCATCGGGCGTGACGGCGACGACATAGAGCTCTTTGTCGGTATAAAAACCGGAGCCTACTTTTTCGTATGTGAGCAGCACATTGTTGTTGAGGCTCAACGTGAGTTGGCCGAACATGCACTTGTATCCGCCGCTATCGCTGATGGTGGTGGTGGGTCCCAACGTGCCATCGGCACCAACGTATTGCAGATAAAGGTTTTGGTAGTCAAAGCCTAAGGCCCAGAAACCGCCATCATCGCCGGCAGTCAATTCGGTGCGCGAAAAGCCAAGGCCACCAAAAAGTTGCAAGCC
>JAFWRA010000093.1 GCA_017508895.1 Bacteroidales bacterium | reverse complement strand
TGTCAGCAACAATGTAGACAGCGTGAATGTCTACATGGAGCCTTTGTCGCAATCGGATTCCTACTACAAATTGAGTCGGTACGACTCATCATTAGCCAACAAATGCGATGAGAGGTTGGAAAACTACGATGAAGCCATTGCATGGTATGAAGAGGTTTTGACCAATCCCAATACCAGTTTCAACGACAGCATTTTTGCTGCAATTGACCTCGGTGATTTATATTTAAGGCTGGATGAAGGTGGCGAAAAGGGAATATGTGGAAAGATGGTTCAATATAAGCCTAAATCTGTGTATATGCATAATAAACAGACCAACATTGCCTTGTCTATGATACCCCAAAAGGAAGCTGGGGAGAAGGAATGTTCTGATAGTTCTCCAGTACAAAACCTTGAATTGTCTGTTGGTAGTAATGATACGGTTTTGTTGACATGGGATTTACCAAGCGGGAGCGAAACAAATCCTATGGCACTTTCATGGTTAATGAATGATTCAATAAATGATTGTGCACAACTAGGATATGATTCATATATGAGCAATCGGTACGACGCTCTTGACTTGCGTACATTAATTGGTTGGAGAATAGAATCCATATCCTATTTTAAAACTACCAATTGGACTCAATCCCTATGTGTTTGGAAACAAAAACAAGACGAAGAAATGATTGAATTATATAGTCAAGAAGTCCCAGAAAACGCTTCTATAGGGCTCCTTACCATTCTCCTTGATGAAGATATAGTTATTGAGCCAAACACTCAGTATTGGTTTGCATTAAGGGCAAAATGGAATCAAGGTCAACCACAAGATTCTTATTCATTTGGTTTAAGTGTTCATGAGTCTGGAATAGACGGAAAATCCAATTTAGCCATGATGTCTGGTTCAAATGAATGGCAAGCGTTTTACCATTACAATTTTTGGATTAGGGCATGTTTGGTTGATGCTGGGAATGGTAAAAGAGCACTCCAAAATAGTAAAGAGATTTCACCTCTCACAGGCTACCGCATCTACCGCGACGGCCAGCTCATCAAGGAAATCCCCTACAGCTTCGTCACCTATTTCACCGACACGCAGTTTACAAAAGGCATCGATGTGGAATACTGTGTCACAGCGGTTTACGGTGATGAGGAATCGGAGCCGGTTTGTGCTACCGCCACCATCACGGGCATTACTGAAAAACCTGAAAACGACGGCATCACCGTTTCGCCCAATCCTACCAACGGCCTTGTCCGTATCGAAGGCGTTGAAGTAGCGGAAATGCAGGTTTACAATGCCCTTGGGCAGTTGGTGAAGTTTGCCCAAAACTCCAACGAAATCAACCTGAGAGATTTGCCACAAGGAGTTTATTCATTGCGCATTACTGGAGTCAAAGGCGAAATAACGAGTAGGAAGATTGTGGTGGAATAAGCCCAGTTTCCTGCCAGAGCGAGAAATAATCTTGAAGTGAGGTGACAAAATATTGCCACCTCACTTTTTTTCACTATTTTTGAAGCCAAATTTCAGCGCAATGAAAATCAAATTCATCGGTGCGGCCCAGGAAGTGACGGGCAGCAAGCACCTCATCACCACCGACCACGGCAAGAAAATCCTCTTGGACTGCGGCATGTTCCAAGGCAAGGGCCTCGAAACCGATGCCGCCAACCGTAACATCATGGTCAACCCCGAGGAAATCGACTATATCATCCTCACCCACGCCCACATCGACCACAGCGGCCTCATCCCCTATTTCCACAAGTTGGGCTTCAGGGGCGAAGTCATCTGCACGCCGGCCACCAAAGACCTGTGCAGCATCATGCTCCCCGACACGGGCTTCATACAAGAGAATGATATGGAATGGTTCAACAAGAAACGCCGCAAACAGGGTCTGCCCGCTTTGCAACCCATTTACACTGAGAAAGATGCGCGTGCTTGTATGGACCTTTTCGTCACCGTGAGTTACAACCGCTATCTCTATTTGGACAATAATATCAAGGTGAAGTTCAACAATACGGGCCATCTCCTCGGCAGCGGTTGCGCTATTCTCGAAATCGACGAAGGCGGCAAGATGACCCGCATCGGCTACACGGGCGACATCGGCCGCAAAAACAACTACCTGCTGCGCTCACCCGAACCTTTCCCGCATTGCGACTACCTCATCACCGAGGCCACCTACGGTAACCGTCTCCACAGCGACCGCGAAAACGCCGAACACCAATTGTTGGAAATCATCTATAACACCTGCGTTGAGAAACGCGGCAAACTCATCATCCCGTCGTTTGCCGTCAGCCGCACGCAAGAGATTGTGTATCTGCTGAATAACTTCTACAACGAAGGTAAGTTGCCTGAGAAGATTCCTGTTTTCGTCGACAGTCCCTTGGCCGTCAACGCCACCGAAATCTTCCGCATGTACGTCGACCTTTTCAACGACGATGTGAAGGATGTCATCGAATACGACCCCGACCCCTTCGGTTTCAACAGTTTGACCTTTGTGCGCGACATCAACCAGTCGAAAGCATTAAACGCCACCAAACAGCCTTGCATCATCATCTCGGCATCGGGCATGATGGAGGCTGGTCGCGTGAAACACCACATCGCGAACAGCATCGAAAACCCCAACAACAGCATCCTTGCTATCGGCT